>DATKUU010000470.1:0-6855 GCA_035530455.1 Phycisphaerae bacterium
CGAGGTGTTCGGACAGCCTCTGGGGGTCAATCCCTTTTCGCGATTCGATGCTCTCGATGAAGGAGCCTATGCGAACGACGCCCACGAGAATGTTCTCGCCCGGAACATAGTAGACGAACAGGCCACGAGCAATGACCTGACCGTCACGCATCGTGGCTGGTTCCAGGCTGCCCATGCGGTGCAAGATCCAATGAGACGGAACCGGCTGCGCCGTCCCCACCAGCGCCGCAACGGCTCCGATCGCTCGCTTGAAGATGGTTCGTCGTGTCAGCATGTTGGCTCCGTCTACGCCCGGTTCGTCCAGATGATCGGCTGGCCGCGATAGATGATCTTCCGCTCGATGCGGTCGCCGCCGCGGACGGTCACTCGGTGGACCTTCCGCATACACAGCAAGCAGGCGGGTCTCTCCGAACGGGTGTCGGGGCAGTTCTCGCAGCGCAGGAAGTATTGCGGAAGCTCCTCGGGCCAGTCGGCGTTCCCCGTGGTCGGGGCGTCGGGAGGGAGTCCGCCGCAAAGCTCCAGGTATGTGGCATCGTTGCGGAAAGCGGCAGGGGCGGCGGCCTTGGCCGCGACCTTCACTCCCGCCACCGCCGCGATCCCGCCGGCCAGCTTCCGAAACAGGCTTCTCCGTGTGTGCTTCATGCCTGCATCTCCATGAATCCGCAGACGTGGCGACCGTCCACAATCAGCGGCTCGTCGATGACGATCTCGCCCGTGCGCTTGTTGTGCGTTACCTTGATCTCCCGCTCGACCGGGCGCAGTTGCTCCGCGGGGAGCGTGATCGCATACAGCGGCGCGTTGGGCACGAACGGCTTGGGCATGGCTACACTCCCAGGTCGGCCGCGCCGCCGCGGGGCTTGCTCGTCCGCCTTGCGGAGGGCTCGCCGGGCGACTGCTGCGTCGGGTCGATGCCCAT
Organism: Phycisphaerae bacterium; assembly: GCA_035530455.1. Lineage (GTDB taxonomy): Bacteria > Planctomycetota > Phycisphaerae > FEN-1346 > FEN-1346 > JAPLMM01. The sequence continues at coordinate 917 of DATKUU010000470.1, forward strand.
CTCGTACGTCAACTGCTCGGCCGCCGTGATCGTCGGGGCCGGCTGGACGGGCTTCGGCCGCTTGATCTCGCGGAAGTACCGCTGGACGGCCTCCGGCGAGTCCTTCTCCATCTCCACCAGGGCCTCGCGGACCTCCGCGAACGTCTCGAACGGCCCGACGAACTCCACGTCCTTCCGGAGCAGGTTCCGGCCGTCGGGGGTGGCCTCGACCACGACGCGCACGGCGATCCGCAGCCCGCGGCAGACCCACAGGCCGGGGTCGATGAAGGCGTGGCCGTGCGCCCGGCAGACGGGATGGACGGTCGGCATGTCCGCCGTGGCGCGATCGTACTGGCGGGCCAGGTCGGCGTCCTTGTTCGGCTCGCCCGTCACCTCGGGCTGGGGCACGCGCAGGCTGGACACGAGGCCGGGGCTGACGGGCGCCGCCTTGGCCGTCGTCAGCCAGCGGTCCAGCGCGTCGTGCAGGTCGTACATCGAGCCCGCCGGCGTGGCCCGAATCACGCACACGTCGATGTCCTTGTGGGCGGGGTCGAACGGCAGCAGCGTCTTGCCGTCGGGTACTTCGGCAACTGGGGTCTGGGTCATCACGCGGTCTCCTATCTAGGGGTGCAGTTGGGATCAAGCTTGTGGTCCCCGCACCAGTCCGAAAGCATGACGACGGGAAAGCCGCTCATGGTCGGAGCGTGGCGCCGGCATCGCCCGTTTTTGCCCTTCGGCACACACCACATGCACGTTGAGCATCTCAGGCCGACAGCCTTGTGCCGCCAGGGATCACGGGGGGCTTTGGAATGGCCTGCACCTGAGCGTCTTGGCCGTCGCTCCGGTGTGGTCTTTTCGGTAATGCGGTCCTTCATCATCACGCGGTCTCCTTTAGGGCAGCCTGACCCTCAACCCGGTCGAAGCCGAGGGCTCGCGGCTGGCCGCCGCCGAGGTTGATGCTCGTTCTCTGGGCGGGCTGGCCTCCCTGCCCGGTCGCCATGCCCATCGGGCTCGGCATCGGCACGATCCGACGGAACCACTCGCGCATCGACGGCAGGTTGCCGTGCCGGGACAGCGTGCTCGTCAACGCCTCCACGTCGATGGCCAGCCCCTGCGCCTGCATCATCGGGGCCAGGGGGATCAGGATGTCGCGCAGCAAGCCCACGGTTGCGGCGTACTGCTGCTGAGGGCTCAGGCCCACGGGATGGAAGGCCAGCTCGTAGCGACCCATCGGCAGGTCGCCGCGTCGGTCCTCGGGCCGCCACGGGACGGCGAAGGACTCGCGGCCGGGGCCGAGGCGGAGGTTGACCATCCGCATCGCGTCGGCCTGTGTCCGCCAGACGTGCCAGGCCACGGCCTTCACGCGATCCCCGAGGTGCTTCATGGCCTTCCGGCGCATCGCGTCCAGCCGGGTCGCCGCGCCGCTGGCCTTGAGCTGGTCCTGCCCGAGCGTCGGGCTGTCGGCCGCCAGGCCGCCCATGATGTCGGGGTTGGGGCCGTTGCGGTTGGCCCACTCCCGCAGGAACTCCATCGTCTCCATGTCCTCCCTGCGGGCGCCCTCGACGACGTACTGCACGACGTTCTTCGGGTCGGCCATGGGGACGAACTCCCCATGTGGGGCGAGCCGCAGCGCGTCGGCGTCCCTGGCGGCGGTCTGCTGGTAGCCGTGAACGGTCTTGGCCCCCTCGGCGTCCCGCTGGACCTTGCGGACCACGGCGTTCTGCGTCTCGTCCAGGTCCAGGAAGTCCTCCACGACGGAGGTTGGGATCGGGTTGTCGAGCGGGTAGTCGAAGCCGAACATGCCGTAGGGCCCGCCCTCGGGCCCGTCGAACTCGATCTCGCGCACGAACTTCGTCCCGGCCTGGCCCCGCGCCGGCAGGCTCACCACCACGTTCTCCCGGTACAGGTACACGTCCGCCACCAGATGCTCGGGGTACAGCGGATCGTGCCCGCCGCCCCTGGCCGGGTCGGAGAGATCATCCGCCCCGTCGCGTCGGCGCTGGTCGTCGGCCGAGCCGGAGGCCCGCAGCAGGGTCATGCTGTAGCCGCCCGCCTCGGCGTCGTCGTCGTAGATGGGGTACTCGTCGCCCTCCCATGCCGCGGCCCGCCGGTCTCTACATCGCGGGTCCAGCAGGTAATTGTCGAAGCTGAGCCGCGCCCAGAACGGCAGGCCGGTGTCGCGCCGCCAGTCGCGGTAGTCCGCCCGCGCCGGCGGAACGGCGCTCCAGTCGATCTTGCTGATGGCCGGGCCGAACATCGCATCCTGGAGGAGCTGGGAGACCGTCTCGTCGGCCCCCATCTCCGCGAGCGCGTCCGTCGTGGCCGCCGCGAGCAGGCTCATGGCGAGCTGCTGGTCGGGATCCTTCGCCTCGAACTCGCACTCCAGGATCGACACGTCGATGTGGGGCACGAGGATCGTCACCAGGCCCTTGATCGTGGCCAGGGGCCGGGAGAGCCGCGGGGTCTGCGAGGGCTGGATGCCGTAGCGGCTGCCGGCGAACCGTTCGTTGGCCTCTCGCCGGGTCCGCTGGAAGGGCGCGAGGCGCTTGCGGCTGTCGTCCATCTGCTGGGCGAGCTTGCCGGCGAAGCTGCTGCGCGTGGTTCGCACGTCGGGCGTCGGCGCGGCCCCCGGCTCCCGCCGGTCCTCGCGGTTCGCCCCGTCCGTGCTGGCTGGGGTGCCTATTGCCATCAGGCGACCCCCTCGGCGAGCTCCAGGGCCTCGCGGCTTGAGTAGACCGAGACGCCTGTCGGTATCCTCGCTTGTGTGTAGTAGGGTATTCGATCCGAGGAATGATCCTCAAACTCAACATGGTGCTCCAGAGGCCCCAACGGCCTGCGCCCGATGTGCAGGGCCGAAATGGGAAAGCCCTCGGTTGCGCTGCGCGGATCGTCCGAACGCCAGAAGGCCCGTGCTTCCACGTACAGGGCCGGGCCATCGGTGAAGTGCGGCAGTTGCCGCTCCAAGTCGCGCAGCCGCTGCCAGTCGAGCAGCAGGCGACCGAATGCGCGATGGCCCTCCGGGCTCATGGCGTCCTCGGCGGCGATGAGCTTGATGTCATCGTAGACGGGCCGCGCGTCCTGGGTTGTTAGCATTGTCATTGCCACCGCACCGCTCCCGCGCCCCGACGGCGCTGCTGCTCGGCCCATACCTCATCCCGCCAGTTCAAGCTGCCCTTCGGGGCGAAGTCGTGCGGCTTGACCCGCGTGAACGCCGGCACGTCCAGCAGCGCCCGCCATGCCAGGGCCGACGCGATCACCAGGTCGCCGTGCCTGTGCCGAACCTCCGTCGGCTGGTCGGCGAGGGACTGATGCGTGATCCGCCCCATCTCGTCGTAGATGTACTGCTGATGCTGCCGCCAGGTCGTGACCGAGTGCAGGATGACCCGCCCGTACTGCACAGCGTCCACGTACCGCCCGAACAGCAGGGGGTCCGATGCCTCGCCCTTGGGCCAGCCGCACTGCTCCGTCCGCCGCTCGGCCATGCCCGTAGTCTGCCGGTCGTGCCAGACGTAGCCGTACCCCGCGTCGTCGATGAGGGCCCGCAGCACGGTCAACCCGTGCATCTTCTGGACGGGGCACACGAGCGCGTCGTGGTAGTACCGCCCGAGGCCCGCCAGCAGGCGCCCGAAGTCGGCCGGCTGGATCGTGTTGCACGCGAACTCCGCCGCCTGCTCGTGGGTGTCGCTGACGAGGACCACGGCCGCGCTGTCGGACTGGGCCACGCCCGCGGACACGTCCGCGCCCACGGCGAACGCACGCTCGACCGACTCGGCGCCCAGGGGGAACGCCGGGGCCATGTCGTCGGGCTGGACCCACACCTTGACCCGCCCGCCCTGGCGGGGCGCGAGCCAGTCTCACAGGAACGAGCGCCGGTCGTGCTGGTGGAGGGCCCAGAACTCCGGCCCCACGCCCACGCGGCCATCCTGGAGCCTGCTCAGGCCCCGCCTGGCGGACGGACCGCCGGAGTACCCCTCGGGCGTGTCGCGCCGGAATTGGTCGGGCATCATCAGGGCGATGGACAGGTCCACGTCGAGGGTGAGCTTGGGTTCGGCGAGGTAGCGCTGCTGGGCCTCAAGCCACTCCTGCTCGAAGACGGCCTGGCCGGCGGCGGCCGAGGCGTCCCGCAAGTACTCCTTGCGGAACCGCCAGGAGAGCCGCCACGAGCCGTCGGGCCGCTGCTTGCAGCCCAGGCGAAGCTTCTCGTGCTCGACGATGGAGGGCGTGAACGCCGTCGCGTCGGCCCCCATGCCCAGCTCGACGGCCACAAACTCGTTGGTGTTGCGGTGGGCCAGCAAGCCGATGTCCAGCTCCGTCGCCGGCAGCAGCACGCGGTCGCCCGCGACGGTCCACTCCCGCTCCAACATGGCCTGTCGGTCAGACATCGAGCCGGTCCTCGTGGAGGGCCAGAGCAGCGCCAGGATTAGCAGTGCTCGTGCTAACAAACCAGCCCCCTCCCCTGATGCACGGCGCGCTCGCGGCGTAGGCGTCTCCAAACTCCTCCTGGAAGTGGCTCTCGTCCGACCAGATTCCCGAGGCCGTTCGCTGGCGGATGATGTTGGCACCCTGGGGGATGGCCCACACCGCCGAGTTCCACACCGGGAACCGCACGCGGATGCTGTGCTTCTCGTAGTGCCGGCCCTCGACCAGCCCCACGGCGGCGGGAATGTGCGAGAGGATGAACTTGGCCCGCCCGAGCGGCCCGTCGCCCGTGTACTCGTCCCCGATCGCGTCCTCCAGCCGCTTGCTCTGGACCATCACCAACCGGCCGGGGTGCAGGGCGTCCCACAGCGAGAGGGCCGCGAACAGCCAGGTGATGAGCATTTGCCTGGACTTCCTGATGCTGAGCAGCGGGTTGTGCTGCCACAGCCGGATGAGCGGGACGATGTGCGGCCTGCGCCACGGGAACCGTTTCACGGGCTGGATCTTGTCGTGGGTGTCGAGCGTGCGGACGAAATACCTGACGAACGCCACGGGGCTGAGCATCGCCAACTGCCAGCGGGCCTGCACCCGCAGGGTGACGGTCCGCAGCGGCATGGTGTCCAGCAGGCTCATGCACTGCCGTCCTCCTCCGCCAGCTCGGCCGCCTCGTCCTCGTCCAGGCCCGCCGCCTGGGCCAGGGCGCGGCGATCCTCGGGGGACATGGCCGCCAGGTCGACGCGACCGCTCAGGGCCACCTCGCTCTTCACAGGGGCGTTGTAGCCGAGCAGCTCGCTGAGCATCTTCAGCACGGCCATGCGGTCCTCACGCTGGATGCTGCGACCGTCGCCGCCGACGAAGATGTGGACTTTGCTCAGGGCGTGCGTGGGGACCCCCTCATCGCGGAGCTGCTGCAACGTCTTGGTGCCGTTCAGCCACGGCTCGAAGTCCGCCACGTCGCAGCCGGCCAGCATGGAGCGAAGCTGCTCGATGATCTCGGCCTTGGGAACGCCGGCGACGTAGCCCAGCTCGTCGAGGGCGGCGCGTACGTTGGCAGACCTGCGCAGCCTCCAAGCCTCGTGCCACGGAGATTGAGACTTATAACCCGCGTTGCGATAGGCGTTTGGGGGGGTGTCCCCGGCGAGCATGTTGGCGACAAACTTCTGCTGATACTCATTCAGGCGGTCGTAGGCCCCCGAAACCCCCGCCTTGGGCTCATCCTGGGAGCCCTCGGGCCGTTCACCGACCGGGATACTCCGATCTGTATTACTCACGCCTCCATTCTGTGCTTGGTATGGTGGCCTTTGGCAAGGGTGTTTTTACCCGTGGGTAAAAAACAGCCCCCGGCGGTTGCAGCCGCGCGGGGGTTACGGGTTCGCCTCCTGCCGGCAGGCAGTCAGATGGGCTCTTGACTCCATGTCCTCACACGCCTTGTCCTGGGCCGCGAAACCTCCCTCGCGCAGATAGGCCGAGACCCACACGCGCCCGCAATTCAAGCAGGCCGCGAAAACCTCGTTCTCCCCGTCAAAGGCACATCGGCTGCC
>DATKUU010000471.1:0-41940 GCA_035530455.1 Phycisphaerae bacterium
AAACGTGGCACCAGCCTTCGAAACCAGCGCGACCGACCCGTCCGCCTGCTCCAACTGGACCATCTGAACCGACTCCAGGTTCAAGTGGATACCAATGGGCAATAGAATGCGTTTGCGAAGCACCATATGGCCTTCCTCGAGATTGGCGCGCTTCTACCTACTCCATAGACACACGGCCCCCTTTGGTGGAGAGCCTATACAGGGCGCGCTAGGGGTCAAATCTCGCTGCAAGTTCGGCCGAATCCGCGTGCCCGAACCGAAAGGGTCGAGCATAACCCCTTTTCGCACCATGGCTTACACACGTCACAGAGTTTTCTGGGTAGGGGACCCATTACGCGCCTGGGCCGTAGGGGGATGCGCAGCACAGTCGGAATTCACGCGATTTTCTCTGAAAGCGGCCGCAGCCCGCCTTCTGCGGCTGATATCGGCAAACGAGGCCCTCGGGCTTCAACGATTCGGTCCCTTGCGTTCCCGCCTGTTGGCGGTTTTTCAGCCCCGCATTTCGGGCCGACGCTTGGTCGCCCCCGGCCCTCTGAGGTGGGGCAGGGGGGCTCGACCTCCAAAATCCGGATTTGGGGTTGATTCGCCTCCGGCCTTCTGGTACACCCTCCCTCTCGGAGGATCGACGGAAACTCTATACGGTTGGGAGGAGTGCCATGGACGTCAAACTCGACCTTATCAAGGGAAATCCCAAGGGCAAACAGGTGGAGGTCGCACCCGGCACACTCAGCGTCGGACGCGCCGAGGACAGCGACCTCATCATCGCCTCCACCCGCGTCTCCCGACACCACTGCGACATCGTCAACGAGGGCGACACGCTTCTCATCCGCGATAAAGGAAGCGGGAACGGCACCTTCGTCAACCGCAAGAAGATCCAGGAACAAGCGCTGCGCCCCGGTGACGAGGTCCGAATCGGCCCCTTGACGTTTATCGTCGAAATTGGCGGCGTCCGCAAACCGCCCGCCCAGGCGGCCCCCGCACCGAAACCCGAACCCGCCACACGCAAGAGGGCCGCCGCCGCTGAACCCAAGATTCCCGCGCCCGGACCCGCCCGAACCACCGACGACATTGCCTCCAACCTCGAACGCCTCTCCGGTGGCAAAAAGCCTGAAGCAAAGGCCGAGAAACCACCGACGGCCGGGCCGGACGACGGCCGACTCCAAATCTCCGATGAGGATCTCCTCGATTCGGACGCCTGACCTCTTCTGCCTGTTAGGGGCATTCTTCGAACCCCGCGCCTGCCGCGTCTTCCGAACGGCCACCGGACTTCGCGCGCCACCGTGCGAAACCATCCTCTTCAACGTCGTGGAGGCTGCGCGTCGTGTTCCCGAACCATTAGCACTTTTTCGGCCCCCTCCATGGCCCGACCACAACAACGGCCGCAAGGACCGCGTGGACTCCGCAAGCGCTCCCCAGCGCAACATAATATGTATAATGGGAGCATCAAGATAACTCGAAATGAAGTTTGGCGCGATGCGCACCGGAAGGTTTTGCGGCCGAGTTTTCACGGTTTTCCGTCGCGCCATCTCAGTCCTCAACACCATCGGTGACATCCTGAACGACATGAATACTCATGAGAGGCCCCGCTCCGCCGCCCGTCAGGCAAAACTGGATCGCGATCTGGGCGATGTCCGAGATGGCCCACCATGCCGCAACGAATTGCAAAAAATTCTGTCTGGCCGCGTAGCCGCTCACATGGCTCTCGTCGCTTTCGGCCACGACATAGGAGTCGTTTATCAACAGCCGCCAGCGCCATTCGCCCGCCCGAGCAAGGTAGATTTTGCACGTCCGCACGGTCTCTTCGGCGTCGACCGGGGGGCGATCCGAATTCCCTTCGCCGCTATTCATAGCGCCACCACCGGACGATCTTCGCCGCCAAAAGCGCCCCAGCGCAGGCCACGAACGCCAGAATGGAAAGAACGATCCCCTTCCCCGACTCGGCCAAGACCGACGCCCCCGCTCCGCCGAGGGAAAACAACATGCCGAGGCCGCTTATCAGGATCGCCAACTTTACGCCTTTGCCCGTCCGCTGCGTGGTCACATACTGCGGCTTGTCCATGATCCACCCCTCTTTTCTTTCGCCCTTCGCGCAATGAAGGCCGGCCAGGTTTAGAGGTGGAGACGAGCGTGAAGATGCCGTCGCCCCTGGCCGGCCCTCGTTTCGCGTTTTCGTTTATTGGGATTTTCATCTCCACCTCTGCCGGTAGTATCGGCGCTTCGCCGGCAGGAGTCAAGAAAAAAATCCCGATTTTTTTATTATTGTCCGTAAGCCTTGATGGGATAAAGAGTTGTGGCCGGACCGCCTTGTCCTGTCCTGCCCTTCTTACATTCGCCGCACGGCTTCACGCGCCCGTCCGCCACGACAAGTTTCTTGACAGCCTTCCGTTTCTGTGCTATACTCCTATTGCCAAATTGGGAGACATGCCATGAAGAGATCAACTCGATTCATCACTGTGTTGTTGGTGCTTCCGTTGGCCGTCATGGCGGTGGCGTGCGGCGGAACGCCGCCAGCGGCAGAGGTCGTGGAGGCGCGGAAATTTCGGTTGGTGAACGAGGCGGGCGGCAAATTCGAAGCCAAGCCGGACACAACACGAGCCATGGGGGTTGATGCTGACGGCCTCTATGTCCGTGTGCCAGCCGCCGGCAGCCGCAAGGGCGTGATCTTCACGCCGGACGGGGAACTCGGCGTTCACACGAATATGCTGATCAGCGGCATCATGATCGACGATGATGGTCTGGCGATCCTCGCCAACCAGGATAAGGGCATAGATGTTGATGCCAACGGAGTGCGCGTCAAGGTGGACGCGGCGGCCGCGGTCAAAGTAGATGCTGATGGTGTGGGGCTGGCGGACGGCACGGCGGACGGGCAGATGCTCGTCTGGGACCAGACCATAGACAAGGCTTGGAAATTGGTTGCGGCACCGGCGAATCCCGCAACTAAAGATTACGTGCTTATGTTCGACCACGGCGATGGTGCGGTTAAATGGGTTGAAGTAGCGACGTTCTCGTCGCCCTAGCCCCAAAACTCCCACTCGAATTTCCATTCGACCGCCGTGTGCCCCGGCCCCGGCGGCAAGGCTACCAGCCGCATCAGGTGTCCCGCTCGCCCGACGGCGCGGAATGCGAAGCCCGCCGCCGCCACTTTCTGCGTGAAAGTGAAGGCCTCGCTCTTTTCGACCTTCCGACCAGATGTATCCAGAGTATACTCGAATCGCGGTTCCGGTATCGCTTCCGCCAAGCCGCGTGAAATCCTCATACATCCCGTCCCGACACCGTTCTTCTGCGCGTCTATCACCTTGCCCGCCTGGTCCACATAGGGACACCAAAGCGCGTCGCCCGCCTCAACCAACAGGGCGTTGGTCTCAGGCAGCGGAACCATATCCGAATCCACCATCAGCAGATAGCGGGTTGCATCCTCCGCGAGCCACCGTCCAACCTCGCGGTTGCGCATCAAGTCCACGCGCGGAGCCACGCTGCTCGCACGGACCACCGCCCCCATCGCCGCCAGGGCGTTGAGCCACTTGTCCAGAACCGGGTTGCCCCAGTCCCGTGCGTAGCGACACTTCACGACGGTAATCCAGTCGATTTTCATGCTGCCGGTCCTATCCATGCCTCATAAGCGTAAACCTTCCGAACATGCCCGTTCGCATCTAGGCTGATGCCATGAAGACTCGTCAGGTTGGTTTCGTGTCCATACACGTGCGGGCCGACGATGTGGGTAAGGTCTCCAGCAGCAAAGTCCAGATTTACACTGTCCAGTTGGAGAAATACCCCATTGCCGTCAACGGATATGCCTTTGTCCTGGTTGACAAGAATCGCCAGGCCGTCGTCATCAACCATGATGCCGCCGACCGCCATGTTCACATGGGCGCCGAGTTCCCCATCCGGCGTGAAGATCACGCCCTTGCGGCTGCCGGCGGCTGGCACACGGACGTGGAGGCCGCTGGCATCGACGCCCGCGGCCCGCGCCGCGTCGGGTTTGACGGCCACACCATCCACATCCACTACGATACCCGAGTCCGGCTTCGGCTTGACAGCCACTCCGTTGGCATCGAGGACGATCCCAAAGTACGGCTTGACCGCTACGCCATCCGCATCAACGACAATACCTGCGTCTGGTTTGGGCTTGACCGCCAGGTCACCTGCACCGTCGAACTGAAGGCCCCCGTCAGCAGCAAGTTTCGCTCGGACGCCATCGGCGGCTACGTCAATGCCGCGCGTCGCATCTGGTTTAACTTCGATGTTTCCTTCACCACCGAACCGAAGGCCCGCCACCCCATCGTTAATCTTCGCTTCCACGCCGGCGGCGCCGACGGTGATGCCTTTGTCCGTGTTCGGATCCACCATAAGTTGACCGTTGTCGGTCTCCTCATCGAACTTGAGACCGGGTGTAGTATCTTCAAGTTCCACGTGGATCTTGCGGTCGTAGGGCACGGGGTTGTCGAGCACCAAGCCTTTGCCTGCGGTGATTCCCCAGTTCAGCAGCGCCCCCTCGGGGCCGACGAACGCCACCACCTCGCCGTCATAGACCTCGCCGCCTGAGTCCGGAATATCCTCAAAGTAATCGCCAGCCGCCCAGCCGATGAAGTCGTTGACGGCGATACCGCGGTAGCCGATGGGGGTGTTCTTGCCGCGCGGGCCGGTGACCTTGATGAACAGGTCGTCCGATTCTTCGTCCACCCATGACTTATCAAGGAAAGCAAACTTACCACTGACAAAGGTGATGTATCCGTGGGTGTCGAAATCGGTCCATGCCTCGCCCCATGCTGTCCATACGCCCGTGACCTTGAGGCCGTGGATTATCGCCAGTTGCGCCGCGGCCGCGGGATTGGACACGCGCACCACGGCCCACTTCACCTGCGGCCATTCCTCCTCTTCGACCAGTCCTTCGCGCCAGAGAATCTGTGCTGCGCCTGCCACCCCACTTTCCAGGTGCCCCGTTTCGCCGTCGGCCACGTCGGCGAACTGGTGGTTCTCATCCGTGATGTTCACCTGGACCGGCGTCACGCCCATCATCAGGCCGGGAACGATGACGTCCGCCTTGGCGGGCTCGAGGAGGACGACGAACCGGCCCGCATGGTCGGCCGTGGTCGGGACGATGCCCTTCAGGGCCGGCCGGTTCTGGAACTCCTGAAGGTTGTCCGTGGGCGTGAAGATCGGGACATCTATGCCGAGGATCGCAAAGCGATCCTGATCGGCGCCGGAAGTGTTCTTGACGGGGACGACGTTTCGGGACTCGAGCCGGCGAGCGGGGCGCTCCGCGCCTGTTCCCTGCTGGCGGCCGCGGTGGGCCTGGGCCGCCTCCACGAAGGCGTTATAGGCATCGGCCGGGATTCGCAGCCGTTCACCGGGCCGGACCCGCTTCAAGGCCATGACATTTGTTCCCGCCTACAGGCCCAGGACGGAGAAATCTCCATCTTTGTGCACCTTTTCGACATAAGCGGCGATGGGGATCTGAACAAGCGCTTTCGCCGCGTCGTCTTCGGCATCCGCGTAGCGAAACCAGAGATAGTCCCATCCCTTCTTGGAGATTTTGTGCCCGAGGATGTCGGTCATATCGGCGATGTCCATATCTGTCCGGTTCGGTTGGGCGTCGAACTCATAGACGATTTCCAACCCCCCGTCGGCTCTTCGTCCGCCCTCGCGGTGCCCCAGGAATCGGCACTCGCCCGCGGCGAAAGTCATGGTGCGGCCGGTCTGCGTGTCGGTGACAGTGAACTCGGCGACGTTCATCGGCGTGTCGATCAGGGCGTAAAGGGCCGCGATGGTCGGCAGACTTTCATCGGCCGGGTCCCACACCTTCGTGGCCGTCAGCCGCATGACCGGCAGGGGAATGTCCACGCCTTCGACGGAGTCGTCCGTGACGCCGATGGCGCCCTTGTTGTTCGCTGGATCCTTGTCGGGTGGAGAATAATAGCCCAGCGTCTCGAGGCTCTGTGTGATGTGCTGCGTACCGCCGGTCGTATCGACGGAGAGGACCACGTCGCCGATCTCCGTCTGGATCGGCGCGGACCCGGACGGCTGGGCGTACTCGACAATTCCCTCCCAGATGCAGGCCGGCTCGTCGCCGGCGTCCACGTGGACAGGCTCGACGCGGGCGCGCTCGCGCACCAGACCGTCGTAGGCGGCGGGCACGTCCCCGCTGGCGAGGAGCGCGGTCCGCGCGGCGGCGCCGTCGGCCGTGCCGCGGATGATAAAGCGCATCTCCGCCCGATCTTCCCCGCGGGTGCGGCTGTCGGGTTTTTCGCTTACCGTGATCGGCATGGTCTATCCTCCCCCGGACTGCGCTCCGGGGGATTACCCCACGGATTGCAATCCATGGGCTTTTCTATTCGAAGACCAGTCCGCCATCCTCCGCCATGTCGACGAGGCGCTTCGTGTTCTTGGCGGTTGCCTTCGCCGCGTTGGTCAGGGCGTCGCCCAGGCCGAGCGCCTCGGCCGCAAACGGGCTGAAGGTCCCCCGGACCCGGACGGTCCGCTCCACAGCCTCGCCCACACCCTCGCCGATGTTTTTCAGCAGATCCGCAATGTTGGGCACGGGCGGCGCCCCCGGCGGTTCTTCCTCCCCCCACAGCGGCCGTTCCGCCAGCTCGCGTGCCTGGGCTGCATCTCTGACCGCCGTCTCCCACGCGGCTTCGGCGTCGGCGAGTTCCTTTTCCGCTGCGGCCAGGGCCTTGCCGTGTGCAGCTGCGTGTTTGCGGCGGGCGGCGGCGGCCTTTTCGGCGGCGTCGATGAGGGCCTTCTCTTTTTCGTCCTCGATTCCCAAAAGGGTTTTTTGCAGGTCTTCCTCGGCGTCAACGAGTTTTTTATCCGTCTCGCCGACGATCTCTGCGCGCCTGGCTTTCCAACGCTCAAAAATTTCTGTTTTGCCGGCCGCATACTCTTCCGGTGTGATTTCGCCGCGCCCCCTGCGTGCCTTCAGTTCGGCGGCCTCGCGCCGAGCGGCCGCTCGGCCCACGGTCTCGTGAAGTTTGAGTTTGACAAGGCCCGCGCCGACGGCGCCGATGGTCGAGAAAAGCGCCTTCATCTCGGCTGCAACCGTGGCGATTTTTGCTCTGACCTGGGTCCAAAGCGCCAGGAAGCCGTAGAAGGCGTCCGTCGCCGTGTCGAGAAATGACTTCTTCCAATCGAGCCAGGTCGTCTCCAGCCAGTGGGTCCCTTTCTGCCAGGCCACCTTGAGACTCGCCCAGAGAACTCTGGCCGCCAGCCGGAAGTCGCCTGCGGCCAGGGCGTCCTTGATGCCCTGAAAAGACTTCAGAGCGAAGTCCTTCAGTTCCCCAAACTTCTCGCTGAGCCAGGCCAGGGCCTTTCCGCCCGCGCCGCTCGCCCACAGGAGGTAGGCGCCGAGACCGACGACGGCAATCGAGACGAGGCCGAGGGCCGCCACAACGAGCCCGAGGGGCGAGAGAAGTGCCCCCAGGGCTGTGACAACCGCGCCGAGTATTATCCCAAACCCCATAATCCCGAAGCCGACGCCGGAAATGATCGTCCCCAGGATGACCAGTCCGGCCCCGAGGGCCCCGACGATGAGGACGCCTTTTGCCAGTGTGCGAATCAGCTCCTTATTCTTGGAAACCCAGTCGGCGACTCTTGTTCCCCACTCCGTGATGGCCTTCGCCGCCCGTTTCAGCGGCTCCGCCAGGGCCTCGCCGATCGTCGACAGGATCAAGAGGCCCGCCTGCTTCGCCTGGCGGCCGAAGCGGCCCAGCGTAAAGGCCATCCTCTGATAGGCCTCCTCGGCCGCGCCGGTCCTCGCCGCCATCGCGGCAAGGTTTTCATCGAGCAGTGCGATGTTGCCGGCGAGAATGACCACGCCCAGAGCGGCCCGTTTGGGAATGCCCGCGGCAATGATTGCTTCGAGGTCGGCGCCCTCGAACTTTCGGATGAACGACATCAGGTCGAGCCCCGCCTCGGCGGCCTCGAATATCGCCTGCCTGAGGGCGGTCATTGCCCGGGCGGGCTCCTCAACGGTAATGACCGTCGCGATGGCCGCCGCCAACTCTTCGAGCGACAGTCCGGCAGCGCGGGCGGCCGGCGCGACCGAGCCGATGTGCTCGGCCAGTTCCGGATAGGTCACCACGCCTCGCTGGACGATCTTGAACAGGAGGTCGCTTATGTCCGCCGCCGCCTCCGCATCCACGTTGTAAGCCTTCAGGACGCGGACCACTGCCTTGACGGATGTGGCCGTATCGGTCATGCCGCCGGCGGCCGCCTTCAGGGCGACGCGAAGGACGCCCAGCGCCTTTTCCGGCGCAACCGTGGCCGACAGGAGATCGTAGAGGCCCTTGGCGATGGTCTCGGTCCCTTCGCCGAATTCGACGCTCATGCGGCGGACGGCTTTCGTGTAGGCGGGCATGTATTTTTCGGCCTGGTCGCCGAGCATCGTCGAGACGTTGGCCATCTGCTCTTCGAAGGAGGCGAAGACCTTCGCGGCAACGACAAACGGCACCGCCATACCTGCGGCGGCGGCGAAGAGCCGAAGGCCCGCGGTCCGGACCGACGCCCCGATGGCCATGACCTGAGCCCCGAACGCCTTGAGTTTTGCACTGGCCGCCCTCAGACCCCGCGACAGACGGTCCCGGACGCCCAGTTCGACGTAAGCCTTGCCGGCACGAATGCCGCCGGGAGTCGCCATGTCACGCCCTCCTTACCGAGTCTCGCCACAGGCTCGGGAACTTCGGCAGTTCCTGCGCCAGAGCCGGTCCCATGAACGGCCGGGCGGCGACGCGCCGACGGCGGCCCCGGATCCGGGCCGTGCCGCCGCGCTCGAGGACGTCCGCGCCCGGGCGTCGCCCGAACCTGAGGGGCCCGACGACCACCGAGTCCGCCGCCCGGTCGTAACCGAAGTAGATGAGCCGCTTCAGAGGCGACGGCCGCATGTGCAGAAGCGGCGGCCGGCCGGGCCTGCTTCTCCGCTCGGGCCGGCGGGGTTTTCGCCGGCCCCGGCGTTCGGCCTTGCGGATGCGAATGGCATAGATCTCGCGCTCCTCGGCCGACATTTCCGCGAGCGTTTTCTGCGGCGCGGACTTCAAGGAGGACTTCGCGGCTGTCCGGATGAACGCCCCGGCCTTCGACATCACCTGCCGCTTGGCCTTATCCGCCGCGTGCAGAACGGGACGGCGATCGAAGAACATCGAAAAGGTCATGTTCAACCCGCCTGCAGGCACGTCATCCTCCTTCTATTCTCCCCCGGACTGCGCTCCGGGGGATAACCAATGTCCCCTCGCGGTGCGAGGGGCTAGTCCCCCCCCTGGTGCGCCAGGACCGCCCACACGCGGCGATCCCCCCCTTGGCCGTGGGACTGGACCCCTTCGGCGGAGATCGCCTCATTCCTCCAGTTTCCCAGCCAGGACCTCCAAGACCGCCTTCGGGTCCGCCGCCAAGAGTTTCCGAAGATCCGCGAGCACTTCGCTCATCTGGGCGACGTTGACCTCGGCCTTGCCGGCCTCCTCTTCGCAGAGACGTTTGACGAGGCCCGCAAAATCAAGGGCTTCCGTCGCCCCCTGACGACAGACGGCCTTGGCGAGTCGCCACAGCCCGCCGTCGGCGGGCGTAATCAGAATGTACCTTCGAGCCATTGCTCACACCCCTTCTCTTGTCTTGGCCTCGCCGATGGTCGCCTTGACCCCCGGATCGTCGCGGCTGGCGAGTGCAACCGCCGTCTTGACTTCTCCAGCATGGTCGGACTTCTCAACGGCCCGCGCCACCAGACGCAACGACAGGTCGGTTTTCCAGTAGCGCCAACCCAGGTAGCCCGCAGCAGCAAGCGCCGCGAGGGCGGCAATCCAATAGACCCACGGTGCCGTCTCGGCGACGACGGCCAAGCCAATCAAGAGCACGCCGACCCCGACCAGCGGCAAGGCCACCTTGGCACTTTTCGTCAAAATCCCGAGCACCGCGCCGGCAATGACCGCCAGACCACCCAGAACGCCGAGCGCTAGTGGCGTCTGAAGC
The DNA here is from genome assembly GCA_035530455.1 of Phycisphaerae bacterium. Lineage (GTDB taxonomy): Bacteria > Planctomycetota > Phycisphaerae > FEN-1346 > FEN-1346 > JAPLMM01. Next base: position 9,955 of record DATKUU010000471.1, read on the forward strand.
GCCTTGGCAAAAGCGTTCTTGACGCCCAGTGCCGTCCCGCCGGCCTTCCCCGTCATTCCGTTGATGGACACTTCCGGCACGGTAGAATCGAAATCCGCCGCCCCGCCATCCTGTTTGACGGCGACGCTCGGCCCGACGGCCTTGGCGCTTTTGCGCGACCATATCGGCGCACCAGTCTCGTCTTGGCCGCTATAAACCTCCGAGTTCAGTTCGACGCTGGCGGGTGTGGTCCGGGTTGAGTCTTTGAGCCAGAGGCACCCGCCCGCCAAAACGAGTACTGCCACCGCCAGAAGAACTGCCGCCGCGCATTTCATTTTCCGTCCCCTTTTTTCCCCCGCCTGTTGGAAGCGGCCTTTGACCGCACAAAAACCTGTTTCAGGATGCCGATGTTCTCCTTCGTCAGCCGCAGACCGCCTTTGCGCCGTCCCGTCTGGAACGGATGAAAATCTTTCGGCTGGAGCGTGCGCCCCTTCTTTCGGAACGGGCTGATGTTCGCCAGGTGCGCCATCAGCGACGCCGTATGGTTCCACCGTTCCCGCGAGCATCCTTCCGCCATCCACACCAGTTCCCGCAGCGTCAGCGGTCCGGGGGCGACTCCGCAGACCCCGGCGCACTCGAAGACGAGTCGCCAGCCGTCCGGAGGTTTTCCTCTTCGAACTTCTTTTCCGCCGCCGCGATCATCTTTTCCGGATCGAGGGCCTCGATCTTCTCTTCCGCGACCGCCAGCGCCGCCTCGACGAGCGCGAGCTGCTTCTCGATGGCCCTCGCCTCGGCCGCGTTCGGGCGCCGCCTCAGGCTCCGGAAAAAATCCGCGAGTTCCCTCCAGAACGCCTCGTGGGCCGCGGCGATTGCCTCGCCGCCCAGGGCCCGGCCGAACTCCTCGTCCGAGACGCCGGCCTCGTCGGCCTGCGGCTTCACCAGGGCGTAGATGACGTCCACGAGGAGCAGCAGATCGTCCTCGAGATCCGTCATAAGGGGGACCTCGCCTCCCGCCTTGCGCGGCTCGATGATGCGCGCGAGGTTCACGTCCACCAGGTCGCGCACCCGCCGCACCGCATCCACCGTGATCGCGATGGTCCAGGTCCGGCCCGCGCTGTCGAGAAACGTTTTCATGGCCTGCTCCCTTTCCCCGCCCCATTGCATTGGGGCAGATGTTCGTTGATCCGCCGCCATCCTACGCCAGCTCAGGCGTAGGCGCCGCTGATCCATTCCGGCGCGTTGTCGGCCGGGGCCGGCTTCAGCGTCACGGCGACGGTGATGCCTTCCTCGAGCGGCTCAGACCGCGTGAACGTCGCCACCCGCATGGTCGCCCGGAGTCCCTGGCTCTCGGCATCGTCGATGGCGCCGGACATGGCGGCTATCTCCAGGGTCGTCTTATCAAAGAACGCCTCCTGGAGGGCGGTGAACCCATCATCCTCGGTGTCCCAGACCATCTCGAAGTCGACGCTCGCATCCTTCAGGGTCCCGAGCGTCGCCCGCCAGCCCGCATTCGCCCGGGTCGTGAGATCCGCCTCACCCTCTTCCAGGTTCAGCGTCACGTCCCGCACGTTGGTGATCTCCTCCCAGTCGGGAACCGCGTAGGTCCCCTTGTTCCGGTAGAGTTTTGCATCCATTCCCAGTTTTTCCATCAGACTGTCTCCCTTTGCCAGAGTTCCACAAGTCGCCGGCGGTTCTGGTCCCGCCCGACCTTGACAGACGCTGTCACTTTGGCGCCGCGCGGCGCCCAAGATTTCACCACATCCGGCGTGATCCCCGCGTGCATCCCCGTCGTCTTCCAGTCCAGCGGCACGCTGAGGAGCAGCCTCGGCGCGACCCTGAGCGCCTCGGCGAACGCCGCCCTTTGCCGCCGGACGCATTGCTCTTTGTCCGGCAACGCCGCCATGACCCGGCGATAGAATCGGGCGTTGTCGCCGCCAAGATGCTCGAGCACTTGCAAGGCCACGACCACGTCGTAAGCATCGTCGGGGAGCGGCCAGGGCACCGCCCCGGCATCGTGCCCGAAAGTCAGCGGCCGCCGGCCCCAGTTCCAGATGTCCATGATGTCGCAACCGCGCACGAGCGAGAGGCTTCCGGGTCCGATCTCCAGCACCCTCGTGACACCCGGGATCTCGCGGAAAATCCGGCACGCGACCGCCAGATAATTTTCCCACCGCCCTTTCCAGTACGGATTCAAGGCCGCCTCGCGCTCCACATCGAGTTGCGTGATAGTCCTCAATTTCACGTGAGTCGTCATGCCGGAACCTCTTCCTTCGCGGGCACTTTCCACGTCCAGATCGTCCCCTCGATCTTCCGGCCGGGCAGGAGTTCGTCCACGGCCTTTACGACGCTGGCCCATCGGGGGGAATGGTAGTCGTCGCCCGCCAGCACGCCGCCCGGCTTCACCACCGATCGCCACGCCAGGATGTCCCGCTTGACCGATTCGTAGTCGTGCGATCCGTCGATGAAAACCATGTCGGCGCTCGCCGGCGCGAACGTCCGGGCGACGGCGGTCGATTCGCCGGTATGAGTACGAACTACTTTATGGACGTTTGCCGACATGATATTCCGCAAGAACTCCGTCTTGAAGTCTATGCCCTGGAGGGCCGGCTCGGTCCGGAAGGCCGGCTCGTCGCTCCCCTTGAACCAATCGACGGCATGAATCTGAATGAACTTGCCGGTTCCTGGACTACCGGCATAACTACGCACGGCCTGGATCGCCTGGGCCAGGTAGATCGTCGATTTTCCGAGCAGACACCCCACCTCGATAAAGACGGCCGGGTCCGGCGCCTCGGCCACCATGCGGTCGTAAAAGGCCCGCTGAGCGCGGCTGAAGTATCCGAACACCTTATCGCTCGTCAGCCGCAGGGCCCGTTTCGAGTAGCGCTGACACACCTCCGTGCGGCTTGCCCCATGCCCGGCCCCGTAAAGGATGACGCTGCCCGCCGTTTTCCGCGTGCCGGCGTAGGTCTCCGGCAGGTGGGCGAATCGGCAGTCCGGCCGCGCCGCCTCGAACTCCCGCCAGGTCCGCTCGAGGTACTGGTGGTCCGAGATGTCCTCGCTCGTCGAAGAGTCGCACTTGGCCTTCCAGGACCTCACGAAATCCAGGGCCGCCGGCGTGTAATTGAAATAGAGCACGAATGCCCGAACGCGAAGCGGCGGATCGTTCCGCGGGGATCCCTCGAACGGCACCGCGGCCACATCGCAATCGAGGGCGTCCACGGCCGTCGGCACGCTTATAAGATCGCTATCGGCATCGATCCACAGGACCGGCCGCTTGCGCTGTTCGAGGACCTCCAGGATGTGACTCGGCTTCATGTCGCAGTTGCGGATCCAATTGGCACCCGGCGGTCGCGGCCGGATGTCGTATTCGATGCCGAGGGCACCGCACCTTTTCTGGAGCGTCCGCGCGGCCTGCTTGTAGAACGTGCCCTCCTGGTCGGACCAGAAAGAAGTCACGAGCGTCTTGAGTTTGAGCCGCCTGCCCATGCCCTTCGGCCCTCCGTCTCGCTGCGTGGATCTGAGATACCCGCATCCCGAGACGTGGTTCGAGAGAATGAAGATCCTTCCGTTCCATTGCGCCGGCGTCGGCCAGTTCGGGACGTAGTTGTACCCATAGTCCAGGAAATGGACCCGGATGCTCCGATGCGCCGGTATCCTGACGAGACGCATGGCCGCCTGAAGATTCCGTTCGTGGGCCTTCCCGGGATGGGCCTTGCAAAATGCCGCCGTGATCCTGAGCAGACGCCGCGCGGCAGGGTTCGCGTAAATCGTCCCGGTCCGCACGCGGTCGTTGTGCGGATGCGAGACGGCGAAATCGAACGGCGGATCGTCGAACATATCCAGCGGTCCGACGATCTCGGAATCGGCGTCGAGCCAGAGAACGGGCCGGGGATCGTGTCGCTTGGCCGCCTCGAACATATACACGCCTTTATGGGCCGCGCGCGCATGCCACGAACCCACACGCGAGAGGTCCACCTCGTTGATTTCGTGATCCAGCCCGAACTTCTCGCACGAGGCGCGGAGAGTCTTCGCCCACTCCGCGTATTCGTTGTCGGGCGTGTAGAACGAGATGACCATAGGCATCGTCATTCGACTCTACTCCTCTTCCGGTTCGGCCATCACGTCGGCAAGCGCCAACAGTTTGCCGGCGGCGGGAGTGAAGATCCCGCCGGAGGCAAAGACGGCCTGAAAGTCATAAAGATATTCTCCGGGCGCATCCAGTTCGGCCGTGTCCCCGCTCGCCACATCGGCGGAGAGCACCAGGGTCGTCCCGTCCATTTCCGCCGACGCCTCGACCGTGAAGATTGCCGGTTGTCCCTCGCGTCTCGGGCCGACGCTGAACGTAAGAACCGTTCCCTCGGCCGTCAGGTCCGGGCCGGCGTAGTTCGGAACATCGAGTTTCAGTTTTGTATCGTCCACTTCCAAGTAGGAATCGCCGCGCATGAGCGTAATCGTTCCGTCGGCCGCAACCGGCGTCCGCACGCGAACATTCCCGGCCGTGATGAGGTCCGTCTTGGTCTTGATATTCTGCAATTGTCCGTCCTCCGCCGTCGTCTTGTCGCCAGCCACGCCCAGAGCGTCGCGGATCTGCCCGCGCTCGCCCGCCGTCCAATCTCGCTCCGCAAGGCTTTCCCACGATTCTTCGCCGTGCGCCGCCGCCAGGACTTCTGCGGTCTCGGCCGCGTTCGCCTCCGGCGTCGGAATGTCGTCGGGCCGGGTGGCTTCGTCGGCGCTCGCCTTCGCCGCATCCGCGCTGGCTTTCGCCGCGTCCACCTTGCCGTCAGTCGTCGCGTGGGCCGTCGTCACGTCCGAGGGGCGCGACGCCTCATCCGCGCTGGCCTTCGCCGCGTCGGCGCTCGCCTTCGCCGCGTCCACCTTGCCGTCTGTCGTCGCGTGGGCCGTTGTGACGTCCGAGGGGCGCGACGCCGCGTCCGCCGAGGCTTTGGCCGCGTCCACCTTGCCGTCAGTCGTCGCATGGGCGGTCGCGACCGCGCCATCCTGCTCCGGCGACCCCAGGCCTCCAATGAGGCCGTCTGTCATACCGTGGGCACCTGTCACGTCAGCGGGCGTGGCGCGGCTCGATACGTCCGCATCCAGGCGGGCCGCCCGTTCCGCAGTGAGGCGCGCCTCAAGGGCGGCCGTGTCGGCCAGGATGGATGCGCCGGGCGGAACGTGGATAATCGTGCCAGAGGTCTTAGCTGGGTCAAACACACTGCCGAAAACGAAGACACTGCCATTATCTGCTTGCACCAAGTCCATCGGGGCAGCTCCAGCGGTATCCACGTGAACATCGCTCAAGATAATGCGACCTCTGGCCTCTTGAGCACCTACGTTTGACACTGTTGCTCCGGATACCTCAAGTGAACCCCGCACCATGGAAATAAAGGCGTCCGAGCCTCCTATTCCGGCAAGGCCGTGAGCGTATTGGCCACCGCAGGAAGAGGGCCCTATCACAACAATGCGCGTGTCGTAAAGAACAATACTTGCGTTGCGCGAAATTATCGTCACACCATCATACTTAGTTTCGATAAGACAGTCGCGCATGACAAGATCACATCGGGTACCCGGGTCGGGCTCTTCTCGAATGTAAACGCCGTCGGCGTCGGCAATCAAACGCACCCGGTCGGCCCAAGCATGGAGGAAGCGGGCCTGGGTCGGCGCGCCGGCACTCGCCTTTCGGTATCCCAACGCGGCCTGATATACCCCAGCACCAGCAATCCCCTGAATTGTCAGATCGGCTATCCGAGATCCCGTGCCCGGCTTTACGATACATCCAAGTGTGCTCAACACCGCCGTGCTTGTAATAAGCGTCGCGTCGATGCCTTTACCTTGTAAGTTGACGCCGTCAGGTAATTCGATCACAGCGGCCCCCAGAGCGAAAATCCCAGGACCCGTACAAATCGTGTCGCCTGAGGCTGCTACCGCTATTGCAGCGTCGATTGTCAGAAAGGCAGTTTGCCACGACCGGCCGTCGTGCTCCGTGTCGTGGCCGTAGGTCGCATCCACAAACCAAGTGTTCGGCACGTCATCCACATCTGTATTCAGGCGAGCGTCCACATCGACCGTCGTATCGGTCGCTTCGGTGGAGTGAAGATGCAGCGTCACCGTCCCCCGAATGTCCTCGGGCACGCGAAAGGCCATTCGCTTCACCCGTCCGGCGTCGGTCGCGTCGCTCTCGAAGACCCAGTCGGTTGAGAACACGTGCTCGCCGTCCGTCTTGACGGTCAGCGTGAGCGTCCGTGTCTTGCTTGCGGCGAGAGCCGATACGCGGACGATGCCTTTCAGTGCCCACTCCGCCAGGCTGGTCGGCAGCGCCTTCGTGAGGACCAGGAGTCCATCAGCGGGCGTAATGTCAACACCCGTTAGAGTTTCCCTATCGAGCCGGCTCATACGCAACCTCCCGCCACTTCCACCGTTTCGCCCGGCCCCCTCGAACCAGCCCGCTCGCCTTCCTGAAACCGCGTGATCGGGAAGTCGGCCGAGTAGCGCTCAATGTTAGACACCCGAACCTCGTCCAGGACGCCGTAGAAGTCATTAGCGGCAGCACCATCATAGTTCCGCCCCAGGCGAAGTGTGGTAGGTGAGAAGCCTACGAGCCCTGACCAAGATGTCCCCACATATCTCTTTCCATTCACAATCACCGCAACCTGCTTTTGCGGATCGCAGCAGAAAGTGACGGCAACGTGAAACGGTTTTGGACTGTCGAACAGGGCTTCGATTGAACCGTCGTTCGGTTGCCAGTAGATCGAGCGGTTCGCGGCGTTTCTGTCCACAAAATATACGCCGATGCGCGCACTTGTTGGATCGCTACGCCGGAGGAATATGGCCAGTCGACTTGCTCCCGCTTCAAACCAGCAGACCGGATAATGATAGGTGGTATCCGGGGTGGTGAAGTTTCGAATCCAGCACTCGAGTGTGCCCGCCATCCGTGCACCGCCATCAAGCGCGACGTTCATGTAGTCACGTTCGGCATCGCCGAAGCGCCAGCCGTCGCTCTCAGGAGTAGGGGTAGCGCCAAGGTTGGTGAAGTCCGGCCCGACGATGCTCTTTCCCCGCAGCCAACCGCTGTCGGCGCGCGCAAGGAGCAACGTATCGGCATCCGTCGCGCCCGGATAGACGCTGAATGACTGCACTAAAGATCCTCCGCGAGGAACGGAAACAGGCACAAAAAGACCCACATCAGAATCCGTTTCATAGTCAACTGCTCCGCTTACTTACGTGCGCGGCTCGTCACCCTTGAACTTTTCACGCGGAAGGCACGACCCTATACGTCAGGGTCACGCCGCTCGTGAACTGCCTGAGTTCGTCCAGGTGCTGCGGGCTGTAAATCGGATCCCGCCCCGAATGTTTCCATGCGGCCAACGGGTACGACGCCAGCCGCCGCATTTTGAAAAAATCGGCGATCTCCTCCACCAGGTTCATCAGGGCGTCGATCGTCGCCTCGTCGTCGGCCGGCTCGGCGAGTTTCCGCATGACCGCCACATCGATCTCGACCGTCTCGACCGTCCGTCCGCGGTCCAGCACCTCCGCCGCCCAGGATTTCGGCACGACGAAAACGGCCACCGGATCGTCCGGTCCCGCCTCGCTGAGGGTCGCGCGGGGCCGCCAACGGCGCTCGACCGAAATCTCTTTAGAGAACGTCCCTTCCGCGAGTTCCCCGGCCACCGCATCGGCCACGTCCGCGATGATCGACATGTCATCTCGTCCCCAGGACAGCCACGATGGCAATCACGATCGAGATCATGGCCGTTAACATCGCGCCCAGCGCGGCCAGCGTAACGGCCCAATGGTGTGACAGATGATTCGACATGCACCGATCGAGTTTGGCGACGCGCTCGTCGATTCGGATCAACAAGTCGTGATCTTTGGGTTCGGGCATCAGGGCTCCCCGGCAAGTTGTTTCGTGTGCACCCTCAAAAGCGTCCCGGCCGGCCCCGCCACCTGAAATTCCTTCTGCCCCGGCGGCGCCGTCACCTCGTATTCGCAACCGTCGGCGTCGATCAGGCGGTCTCCGGGCTCCGGCGCGTCCAGTTCGTCGAGATCGGCGGCCTCCAGAAGCCAGTCCCACGATTCATAGACCACGAGGATGCCGGTCCCGTCGTCCACCTCGCCCGCGCGGAAGGACCGCCAGGCCGTGATCGCAAGTTCGGCCGCGCCGCGGCGATAAAAGATGTTTCGCCCTTCCGCACCCTTCATCGCCGCGGCCAAGGCCCCGGTGGCGTAATCGAAGACACCCATAACATCGCCCTCCGTCGGCTTTTACCGCCTACAGGAGGACTTCGAGCGTCACGCTCTTTGCCGAGGCATCTTTGTCCGCATCGGCCGTGACCGCCACGCGGACGTACTGCTCGGCGTCGGTCGGCAGAGCGAACCGCCGCGTCGCGGCTGCGGCGCCGGCTCCATCGGCGCCCGTCTGGACAAGGGCGCTCGGGATGATGTCTGTCGGGTAGAGGAACAGGGAATCGGAATCCGTCTGGACCTCATACGTCACGGTTTCACCGTCCCCGAGTTCGCCGACCGCCAGCGCCGGGGCCGAAATGAGAAGGTCCATCCCGGCCACCTTTTCACCGGCGCCGAGGTCGATGCCGTCCGTATAGACGGTCTCGGCCGTCTCCGGCAGGGCTTTCGTGTCTTTGAGGAGAGTATCCCGGATTTCGCGCGCCATTGGAGATTCCTTTCGTTCGTTTGCGGCCGCTTTCTGGAGGCCGTGCTTTTTTGACTTCCCCCCGATTGCAATCGGGGGGTTGTCGTTCGTCAGGTCTGGCCGTGCGGCCCCGCTGGCCGCACGGCCCCAGACCTGAACGCTTACAGGGTCAAGCCTTCGGTCGAGAGGATCGCATCCGTCGGGGCGATCGGCACGCCGAACGCCTCGGCCGGGAACGGCGCCGGGGCGCCCGTCGCGTTCGTCGCCGTGCGGCTGTCCTGGAGTTGCCGCAGGCTCCGCCGGTTCATCAGGAGCACGTCGGGCCTGAGGCCGGCCGGGAACTTCGACAGGAGATCGGCGATCATGTCGTCGGTCAGCGTCTTGCCGCTGTCGGCCGTCAACTTCTTGATGCGGGCGATCGACAGGAGGCTCGCCACCTGGAGGCCCGGCCGCGCGAGGATCTCCTGGATGTAGGCGGTGAACTTATTCGTCCCGCCCGCGTCCAGGATCGATTCCTCCCGCACGTCCGCGAGGGCGAGTTGGCCGTTCAGGCCCCACACCCACTGGACGTTCTTCGGGCCCCAACGCACGCCCCACACGCTCGAGCCGGTGGCGGCCGTTGTCCCGCCCGCGTCCACAACCATGTTCGCCGCGTCGTAGGCCGCCAGGAGGCCGGGGTAGCCCTTCGCGTTGCCGCCCGTCCCGCGCCCGTAGTAGAACTGGGCGCAGAGGTCTTGCATCGCGGCCTCGAGGATCGCCTGGCCCTCGAGCGCGATGTAGGCCTCGGCGCCGTCCTCGTAGGCGTCGGCGACGGCCTTGTCGCATTCCCACCTCGGGTTGAGGATGAACGCCTCGACCAGGCGGTTGATGTACGTCCCTTTCGTCGGCGCGACGCCCTCGTTCGCGTCGCGGAACGCCGTTCCGGTCGGCACGGCCGTCCGGACGAGGGTCTTGTAGTTCAGACCCTTGATCGTCCTCGCCGGGCCGAGTAAGAGTTCCGGATGGGTCTTGGCGGCCTCGTCGATGAGACCGACCACGGCGTCCGACCCGCTCGCCCTGGCGATGTCCAACAGCGTTGGCAGAGCCATTTGCTATCCTTTCCTGTTCGACCGCGGTTTACGGGCAGGCTATTCGATGCCTTGCCCGCGGCCCGGCGGTCAGTTGTCCTTCTTCTGGAACTTGATCCCAGCGGCGACCTTCGCCGCGTTTTCTCCGATCTTCCCGGACAGGCCGGTAACATCCGGCCCGTCTTCCGCCCCATCCGCCACGAACGTCACCGGAGCCTCTTCACCGCGCGCCGCCCGCGCCGCCTTGGCGAGCCGCTCGATCTCCTTGGCCTGTCGCGCGTTCTCCGCCACCAGGGCCTCGACGTGAAGCGCCTGGGCCTCGTCGAACGTCCGGCCGTCGGCGAACCACTCGCCGCCCTTCGCGCCGAACGCCTCGACGAACCTCTTACACTCGGCCCGCGCCTGGGCTGCGGCATCGGTTTCCGGTCCTGCAACCGGCGGCGTCTCTGATTCCGGCTCCGGTTCCGGCTCCGGTTCCGGCTCCGATTCCGGCTCCGGTTCTTCCGCCGGCGCCACCGGCGGATCGGCCGCGGGTTCGGGGGCGGGCGCGGGAGGCGGTTCCTCGCCTTCCGCTGCGGCCGGCACTATGCCTTCAACGGCCGCAGGTGGCGCGGCCTCCGGCTCTACTACCGTCTCGGCGTCAACGACCGGCGTTTCAGAACCACCGGCCTCGACCTGTTTGTGCACAACCATTTTGTGTTCCTTTCCTGGTTCGATGAAAGTGACAGGAACGTTCTTCTCGCTCCGCGCGAGCTCCGACCGCGCGTTCATATCCGCCCCGTAGGGACAGACGGCCACGCCCCGGAGCGGCCACTGGCGAAACACCATCCCGGGCCCCTCGAACTCGTAGCCGTTGACGGCCACCTTCCGACCCACAGGCACGTCCTCGATGACCAGGGCGGCATCGCCCGGCGTGAAGTCGATCGACGCCTCGTAAGGCACGCCCGCCCGGGACTTGAACATGATCTCCGTCGCCCGGTCGTTTTCCTTGTAGGGGACCACGGCCCCAGACACATTGAGGTCCCCGCCGGTCGTGTCGAACTTGTTCAGGTAGCCGATGATCTCGTAGTCGTCGTGGCAGTAATCGAGCGCGAGGCGCGACTTGTGAACCGTCATGCCGGCCATATCATGGACGCACCGGCCCCACCACCAATGATAGAGCGGCTGGCCGGTCCGCGCGAGAATCTTAATCGGCGCGGTCTTGGCGCCTTCGCCGTTCGTTCCGAGAACGAACTCCCCCGCGCCGAACCGCATGGCGGCCGCCGGAGCGATCCCCAGGCGCCGAGCCTCCGCCCGCGTCAGCATTTCCGGATCGTTCTTCAATTCACTGGCCTTCATTTCCGATCTCCACGATCTGGACGTTGGCCGGCTCGACGTTCACCGGCAGACCCTTCTCTTTCAGATAAGCGTTCTCGTCGGCGATCTCGTCGATGATCTCATACACATCTGCTCCGCGTTCCCGGCATACCCGCGTCCTGGAATTCAGGCCGGCCGCGATTGCCTGGACGTCGGCGTTGATCTCCTGGACCGGGTTCCACCAGGGCAATCCGCGCGGAATCCAATCCCATTCCAGGCGGGCTTTCGCGGGCACTTTCAACACGCCGTCGTCGATCCACATCCGCACCCGCCACAGCGTCAGGTGGTCGAGCACGTCCTGGTTGTCGGCCCGTTTGGAAGAGGCTGACTGCAAATAGTGATTCAAGGCCGCCCGGGACCCGAAGAAGTTCGTGAAGGATTCGTCGTGGAACGAGTACGGCAGATCGAGCGCCTTGAGGGCCAGGCCGACGATCTTATCCAGAAACACGACCGTCTCGCCGGCCGGCGTCTTCGATTCGAGCCACTCGGCCCGGTCGCCGGGTTCCAGTTCGAGTTTGACCGGCCCCTTGCCGATATCCACGTCATACTTCGGCGCTTCGTCGGTCGATTCCTCGGCCTCCATCGTGATTCCGACCGACTCCGCGCTTTCGCGGTAGAACACCAACCCGAACAACTGCGCGACCTTGATTTTCGCCAGGGCGTAGTCCATGCCCTCGTACAGGTCGCGGAAGGCGTTGATCGCCGGCGCCAGGGGAGAGATCCCGCGGACCTGGTCGAACCGGCCCCAATAGGCGTGGTGAATCATGTTCTCGGCCGCTACGAAACGCTCGAATCCCATCATGCCTATCGACCCGCGCCGGTTGACGGCGTAGGCGACCGCCGCGCCCGCCTCATCCATGAGGACCCCCTGGACGAGGCGCTTCAGGTCGATCTCGATCGGCAACGCCACGAGCGGATTCCTGACGCGGTCGCCCTCGACGGCCTGGATCCGGCCGTCCGCCAGTTTCATCAGGAAGACGTCCCCGTCCACGGTCCGCCGCTCCTCGGCCATCCGAATCATGCGCCGAAGAGGATGACGGGCGGCCACGTCGATGTTCTTCGCCCGCGACCACCACCGGACGAGCGCTTCAAGGGAATCGTCGAATTCCGGGACGCCGGTCTTGGCCTGGAAGGAAAAACTGGATACGTAGTCGAGATGCTTGCGGATCGCCCAGGCGGCGAGGGCGAAGTTTCGCTGGAGGTCCCGGGTCGTCGAGACAAGCGCCTTCCGCTTCTCCGGCGGAAGGTGTTCGTCTTCGCTCTTGAGACTCGTCACCGCAGCCGACCGGCGCTTGCCTGATTCGACGGCGTCGTAATCGAGGCGAGTCGCGGGCTTCCCGTCGGCCCCGAGCACCACGCGGCGATTGTCGGTTGCGACCGTCATCAAAACGTCCTCGACAGGTCGATGGTCGAAGCAGCCGGTTTCGCGCCGGATTCCTTCGCCACCTCGCGCTGCCAGTATTTTCGCTTCACTTCCAGATCGGCGAACGAGACGCTCTGCCCGTCGATGGTCACCACGTTCAGCCCCGCCGACGATTCCAGCAGCGTCTCGTATTTGTGCAACATGGTTTCGGAATATGTCGCCATGCGTCGCCTCCAGCCAAAGAGAAAGGCCGCCGGGCTGGTGATCACAGTCCAGCGGCCTTGCTCGCCACGAAGCAACCCCGGCCAGGGCCTCTCCTTGGCAGTATTCAGATGTCACTCAGACTTACACTCTTACATTCTGGCGCGCAAACGAAAACCCGTCAAGATGAACTTTCAGAATAGACTAAGAATCTTAGACTTTTTTTCGGGTCCCGCGAGGAGTGGCGACGCGGTTTTCGTAGGTCTTTTCCACGAACCTTTGCCCGCAGGCCACGCACACGCAATGCCGCCAGACGACGTGCGTAAAGGGTTTGCCGCCGGGGTCCACGCCGTTGTAGGCCCACTCACGCGGCGGACGGCCAAGGACGCGCGTCCTTTCGGTGCTCTCACATTTCGGGCACCGGCTACGGCTCACCTCGACCACGGGCAAAATCTTCGTCTTCGCGCCTCTCGGTCGTTTCACCTTGGACTTTGCTGACATGACATCCTCCTTTGCCGGCACACGCCGGTGCGTTCATAGATACGTCACCCTGGACTTTCGACGCTGTTTCTTCCCCGCCGGCCTGGCGCCCGCGTCGGCCGATGTGATGCCGCACGTCGAGGCCGCAACGGCGCAGCCCACGAGACAATCGAGCCAGTGGTTGTCCGGCTTCGACGGGCGCAGCCGCCACTCCTGAACCTCCCGGCCGTGGCCGGTCGTCTTGTTCCAGGTTTCGCTTCCCGCGATATGCTCGGCAAAAAGGGAATGCTCCTCGGCGCTCTTGCCGAAAAGCATGAGCGAATCCGGGTCGCCCGGCGCCACGCTCAACCTCTTGTGGACGAACGTCTTCCACCAGTTCGCATCGAACGCCACGTAGGGAAACTCCTTCGATCCCGCGACGTTCGGCATATACCAGTTGTAGCCGTGAACCTCGCCGGCCTTGCGCCGGTAACTCGTCATCGGCCGCGAACCGGCCCGGATCCCGACGCCCCTCGACAGGACCATCGTCGCGCCGCCGACCTTGTGCTTGACGGCCGCCACGATCCCCGCCTTGTAGCCCGAGTCCACCAGGCACCTTTCGATCCGAAGGACGCCCCCGTTTCCGGCCCTTCTCCATTCCCTTGCCAGCATCGTCCCGACGAGAGACTCAAGGCCCGCCTGGATCGCTCCGTCCGTCCCGATTTTGGGAAAGGACCGGCCCAGGGTCCTCGGCGCCGTCTCCAGCGTGAACCAACTCCTCTTCTGCGGCGGCCAGGTCCCGTAATCGACGATGTAGCCTTTGAACCCTTCGGCCCAGGCACAGGCGATCCAGTAGAGGACGCGATCGTGAACGTCGATGAACGCCGTCACGATACGGCACTCCAGGGGCACCTCCCCCCGCGGCCGGCCCGAGAACCTTGCCGCCACATCGCTCGGGGCGAGGACGTCCATCTCCCCGTGCTCCTCGATCGGCTCGTTTTGGTATTCGCTCATAAAGGCCGCCTCGTCCTGGATCTTCAGGTTCATGGCACACTGGATCCCCGACACCTCGCCGGGCCCGAACCGTTCGGGCCACGCCACGATGGCTTCCCTGTCCATCGCCTTCCGATGTTTTTTGTAGAACTCCGTCGCCTCGCTGATGTCTTCCTTCGCGCGAAGCGACTCCCCCCGGCGCCGGGCGTACTCGGTCCAGAGTTTCTTGTTCTTCGGAAACGCATACATCATCTTCGTTCGCTCGCCGCGCCATTCCGGGTGTTTTTCGCGGTCGAGAAGCGATTCGGCCAGGTCCCCCGGGCAGATCACGGTACAGGGGACGATGACACCGATCCCGCTGGTAGGACCCGCCAGGCCGAGAATCGTCCGCTGGATGATCGCCAGGCGCTGCGCCGTCTGAACCGGGCTTCGGGCCGATTCGTCCGTTTGGGGATCGTCGCAAATGACCAGAGTCGGCCGGATCTGCGTCCCGTCGGAGCGCGTGTGAAGGGCGCCGCGAATGTGCCCCGTCAACCCCGCTACGCGGATCACCGTCTCCGCCGACCGGCTTCCGGGGATCGTCGGAAGGACGAGCAAATCGTTCAGCCATTCGATCCTCGTCGGGACGCCGTAGTACCTTTGACCCGCGCACCGCCTCGACTCGCCTTCCAGCATTCGGATCGGATAAGCAGCCTCAGGAAAATCCTCCAACAGTCCATCGTTCCCCGCCAGGTGGCTTTTCAGGCTTTCGAGCAGTTCCTGCCCCCGCTTGTCCGTAGCGCCAATTAGTTCGACGTAAAGATGCCATGCCGGAAGGATCGCCCACAGCACGGCCGCCAAACATAAAGAAGTTTTCCCGGACCCGCGCGGCATGGCGACGGCCAGCGTCTCGCGGTGACGGACGACCCGTTCTATTTTCTTGATGACCCGCAAGTGATCCTGACACCACGGCAGGCTGAAGACCTGGGGAAAATAAGTCTCGCAAAAGAACCGGAACTCCCGCTCCGCCCGCGCCCGCCTTTTCCGATTCCGGATCGGCGGCAGCGGGGCGATGTCCTGGCCGGCCAGGGTGATCGCCGCGCTCCTGGCCTTCGCCCGGGCACGATGTCGATCATACGCGGTTTGCGCGATCACGGAGGATTTCACTGGCAACTCTCGCGTGCTCCTCTACCGGATACTTTCCGCCCGCCAACTTCAGGGGCAAAAGATAAGAGGCGATCACTTCCAGCCGCCGGCGGGCGTCGTCCTCGTCCTCGGGCAACCCCCCTTCGCCCGATTCGTCGGCGGGGTAAAGACCCATGAGGTGATTCAACTCCTTCTGCGCCTGAAGCGCCGTCCGGGGATCTGCACCGGCCGTCGTCATACTTTTCGCATAGATATCTTCAAGCCGCAGAACCGCCTTCCCGATCTGCTCGTCCCGGGCGAAGTCGGCCGCAATCGTAATCCTTTTCCGCGCTTCGGCAATTATATCCTTCACGCCGGCCGGACCAATGCCGAGTTTGGAGACGCACGCCCCTTCCAGATCGGCGCCGAAGAGACCGCTCACTATCCAGAGTACCACCCGCTCCACGCCCGATTCCGTCGCTGCCGCACCCGTCCCGCGAATGCCGACATATCCGGCCTTGCGGATGGCGGCATCGAGCCAGACCAGGTCCTTCCGCCCGCCGGCGGCGGCGACGATGAGGGCTATGATCTGTTTGCGGGCCTCGGCCGTCCGGCCCGGTTGCCGTTTCGCCACTATCGGCCGCCTTTCTTCCGGCCCGGTCGGCGCCGGGGTTTCGCGTCGCCTTCCTTGGGCGTCAACGCTTGCCAGGCGCATCCTTCGCCGTGGACGAACTCGGCCCACCGCCGTCGCGCCACGTCCACGTACCGCGGCTCAATTTCCATACCGAAACACCGCCGTCCCAACTGCTCGGCGGCGATGATGGTCGTGCCGGAACCGGAAAAAGGCTCTGCGATGATGGCTCCGGGCCGCGAATAAAGTCGAATCATGCGACTCGGAATCTCCACGGGAAACACGGCCGGATGTTCTTGATCGTGCCTGCCGGGCACATCGTCCCAATATCCGCGACAAACCCATTCTTCTCCAACGCGCTCCATCCCGCCCTCGTTGTGGCCTGGGCGATAAAAGACGAAAAGGCCTTCGCAGGACTCGTCCACCATATCGCTTACGGGTGTCGTATGTGGCAAGGTTCCCTGCTTCAACCACCAGCGCAGGTGACGTAACAGCCAACCGTGATCTTCCATTGCTTTCTGCCACATGGCACAAAGCAAAACCTTACGCATCGGTCCCCCATCACCGATTGTTTTTTGATTTGTGGTGAAGAAACTTTCTATTATAATGCGTCTATTTATCACGTTGGTCCACGTGTTAGCGAACCGATCCATAAAACGGACAACCCCCTGCGAACCACACGCTTTGTCATAGTCCTTACCTGTCCAATACGGGGGAGATGTAAAAAGCGTTTCTGCTGTTTCCGCCCCCATCAGCCGCCCCACATCCTCCGTCTTTGTCGAATCCCCACACATCAGCCGGTGCTCTCCGAGGAGATACACCTCGCTCCGCTTGCTCACCGCCTTCTTCGGCGCTTCCGGCACGGCATCCGGGTCCGTCTCCCCCTCTTTCACGTTCCCGGCCAGGAGCACCGCCAGGTCCTCCTCGAGGAACCCCGCATCTCCGGGCAACGACTCGTCCTCGGCCCGCAAAGCCTCCAGCAGGTCCGCCAGCGCCTGGTCGTCCCATGTGGCGAGTTCGGCGAGCCGGTTGTCAGCGATCCCGTAGGCCATTCGCTCCGCCCCCTCCAGCCCCGTCCGCACGACGTCCAGGTGCGTCCAGCCCAGCCGCCGGGCCGCGTCCAGCGTGGCGTTCCCGGCGACGATGATGCCATGGGCGTCCACGACGATGGGCTTCTGCTGCCCGAACCGCTTCAGGCTGGCGGCCAGAGCCGCAAGATTCCGCTCGTCGTGCAGCCGGACGTTCGCGGGATCGAGCAACAGATCTTCAACCCGCACCCGCTCGACCACCAGCCCGCCCGCCGCCTTCACCAGAGCCCCGGAACCCTTTTTCGTATCCCCCACAGAACCCTTTTTGTGGGGAGCCCGGGGCAATTTCCGCGGCGGTTTGCGTTTTCCCACTTGTCGGTCCTCCTCGCGTTTTTCCCACGAAAGAAAGAATAGCCAGGTCTAGGATTGTTCCCCGCGCCCACCGGAAAACGCAGGACAAAAAAAGGACCCGTCACCGATTTTTCAGCCGCACGTTCTTGCACCCTATCCATCCCTAAAAACCCGCCAAAGCGCCGCCGAGACGCCAACGAGCGGCAGGCCGTACACGAGCACCATCCCCAGGCCGATCATCGGCGGCAAGGTCCAACGAAGCCAAGCGTCGCCGTTTCCACCGACGACCATCACGATCAGCCCTCCTCCCAAGGCCACAGCCTGAGCGGCGCAGAACGCCAAGCCGAGCAGTCCGCCGATGCGCTCCATCTATCCACCCATCCCGGCGCGCCGGGACAATCCGCGGGCTTTCCCCTTCATCTCCTCCGGCATCTCGTCCCACCGCCGGCCGTCGAGAAGTGGCATCTTGACAACACAGCCGCCCCATCCCTCGCCTTGCTTGAGGAAGAACGGTACGCCGCCGGCAACGCATTCATCTTTCAGGGCCTTCACCCAGAGCCACCAGTTTACCGAGTCGATGCGCCGCTTCGGCCCCGACTCACAGCCGCAGATAACCCCCTCGAGGGGTTCGGGTACTTTCAGCGCATCGCCCAAATATACGGAACCCAACATCGGCTCGACGCTTACGAACGTGTGCCAGCCCTGGGCGGACGGTTCCCGGAGATAGGGCAGGCGCTCGTCGGCCGTGGGCTGGTCCTCGACCGAGACGCCAAGCCAGACATTCGGCAGGGGCCAGGGCAGGGGGTCAACCCCGCGGAACGTGCCAACCCATTCCATTGTCCCACAGGCGACAGTCAACGCCGCACGGCCCCATCGCCCCCACAGCGCCTGATGCCCGGCACGGACATACGCCTCGGCCCGCTCCGGCCGCTTCGTCAGCACCAGGAACGTATGCTGCGGGCAAAGCGCCATGACGGCGAACGCGCGGTCGACGAACTCATCCGGCACGTCCGGGTGAAAGAGGTCGTTCCAGATCGCCCAAGTCGTGGGCTTGCGCACCCGCAGAGGCTTCTCGAGATCCGCTTCCATGAGGCGGATCGTTCCATTGAAGCGCGGGCCCTCGCTCGTATTTTTCGTGAGGCCCGCGTACCGCGCTTTTATCTTGCAGTTCGACTGGCCTGCGCGTGTCCGCGTCTGGCCGGCCGACCAGCAGTGCCGGCAGCCGGCGGAGACGGGCGTGCAACCCTCCACCAGCGACCAAGCCCGGTCCCAATAAAGCCCCCTGGCGATTCGTTTACTACTCTGCGAAGCGGCGCTTCGCTGCGAAGCACGAGCAGGTTGTGTCATTTTTTTGCCTCCCTCGTTCGGCGCATGAGGCCAACAACGTCTTGATCCCCGATCTCCGTTGCCCCCAGGCGGACGGCCGTCTCCCGTTTGCCGGCGGTGAGGTCGTAGTGCGGCAGCACCGATCGCGCCTGAAACCACGACCTTTCTAGGCCGAGTCGCCGGGCGAATTCATGCAACTCCGCCCCGCTATCGGCGAGTAAATGACACGACTCTCCCCACCGCCAGACGCGGCTCGGCGCACAGGGCTTGAGGATGTCAACATATACGCTCATCCGTCCGCCTCTCCGTCAGCCAGCGCCTTGCTCGCGGCGAGGGCTTGGCCCACAGCCTCACGAGAGCCGTAAATGGCCCAATCGCCCTCACCAGTTAGGTCCGGGCCGCGGTATCCCGGCCGGCAGGTTTCGCACGGCGCATCGCACGGGATTAGATCATCGAGAAGGCAACCACAGTCCGCACCATCGGAAACAAGGCCGTCGTAGCCGTGGTCGGTAAGCCACAAGATGAGAATGTCCTGCACCGTAAGTCCTTTGCTCGCCATCGCCCTTCCCCTTTCAATCCCGGTTCGGTTAGTTTCGGCTCGGCCTGCGCAACTTCGCCAAAGCCGCTTCGCGTTTTTGACAGCGTCGGTTCAGCCGGCGGTTCGTCTCCCGCGACCGCTTAGCCTCGGCCTCCAGGTCGCCGATGCGATTCAATAGCCGCCCCAGCGTGACCATCAACAGGCCAAGCGTGTGCCCCTTGTTTTCGAGGCCAACCCACTCAGCCGGCCGCCCACAGCCTTTCTCGAAGTTCACAAGTAGCGTGGCCCGGAGTTCGTCCACGACCCTCTTCTCCCTCGCTTCAGCAATGGCCTGAGACACGGCCTCTGCAACATCAGCATACTTTTGCAGCCGCCCGACCTCGGCCTTCGCATCGGCGAGTTGACGGCGCAGTTCGCTTTCCTTCCGGGCCGACCGTTGGCAATCGTAGCATTTGCCGGCGTCCTGCTCGGCATCGGTCAGGCCACTCGCCCCGCATCCCGGACACTTGTCTCGCTCAGACATCGCCCGCTTCCTCCATTCTTTGCCAGTTCCCCCGCGTGCGCAGATGAGCGAGAATGGCGGCTCTCGTTCCAGGCCAGAGATTGTTGAGGCCGAGCATGTAGTCCAGATACTTGGTCGGAATGTCCGATAGAAGTTTTCCCTGATACTTTCCGAACGGCATGATGAAGTCGCCGGTGCTCATCGCCCGCCTTCCTCGCCCTCGCCAACAAAGTCCTCATAGGACCATTCCTGTTTCGACAGATCCACGCGCCCGTGCTGGCGGCACGTGCCCTCTACGCGCTCAAGCCCGCGGCTCTCGCTCGTTGTGCCGACAACATCACCGCAGAAGCGCCCGCACTTCGGACAATGACCCCTGTCGCCCCACCGTCCATCGGTCAGACTCATGGTCCGCATCCTCCACCCGGAAACAGATTTCCTCGAGGGACGATCACGCGAATCCCGTCGTCGAATCGGACTTGGGCGTTAATCGGGCCGGGCCCGTCGCCGACCGTCTCGACCGTCGCCTCCCGGCCGTGGTGCGGAAAGAATCGCCGGGCGAGCCGGTTGTAACGGACCACCACGCGCTGGCCTGGTTTCGGTCGCCAGATCATTTCATCTCGGTCGTTACGAGTGCCCGAACCGGAGATCCGTCCTCGACGGTGTCGGCACTGAGACGGACCGGCTTCTTGTCTGAGTAGATGGTCATCATCACATGATCCCCGTCGCTGTCTGCACCGCCCGCCGCGGCGAGCAGAACCGACAGCGCCTTGATGAGGTCACTCGTGCAAAACCGCACCGTGATTGCGGGCTCGTCTTTCGGCCAAATGTCCTCCGTTTTGGGGAAGTTACCCTTGGCGGCTCTTGTCTGGACTTCGGTCACGCGCTTATGGGTGTCGGTGACTTTGAGAATGACGGTTCCCGCCTTCTTGTTTTCCCGCACCTCAACGATGGCATCCCGGCCGCTCCCTGGGTCTTCGCTCCTGTCTGCGGCAAGAATTTGCAGGCCTCGTCGACAGGCCTCCGCCGGAATCAAGATCTCCGCGGGCTCCCCCTCCTCGAAGGTCTTGTCGTCGTTCATTTTCACCTCGACGAGCACCCGACCGTCACACGCGACGGCCTCAACAACGCCGGGCCCCTTCTTCCGCAAGCGAACGCCAGCCAGTGTGTACCTCCTGTCCTCTTTCCCTGCCGCCCTTGCAATTTCCAATACTCGTGCGTCCATGTCTTGACCCTTTCCGGTTAGTGTTCCACCAACCCCACTTGCCGCATGTGCGCCTTCGTCGCCGCCGGCCGCGACCAGCGGCGCATCACCGGCGCCCATTCGTCCGGCCACCGCCGCTTGCGCTTCTCGCCATGCGTGCGATACATCTGGACGAAGGGCATGGCGCCCGCCGCCCACACTTCGCGGCATCGCCCTTCAACATCGTCCGGCGTTTCCTGCGGATCGAAGCGCGCTAGGACGTAGCACCTAAGTTTCGCGCGGCCGAGTCCCGCCAAGAGCCCAATCGCCCGACGAAGCGGCCCGATCGCTTCCGGCGTGTCGCAGGCCAACCAGACCGCCTTGAGGCGAAGGCCCCGGATCCGCTCGACATCCCAAGCCGTCAGCCGTCCCGCCTCGAGGCCTCCCTGGAACCGGACCTGCGCCTGGTCTCGGAGCATTTCGTAGACCTTGCGCCGGTGGCCCCGCGGGCACGCGAGAAAGTTGTTGTCCTGAACGACGTTCCCCGACGCCACATCCGATAGCGTCCAGAGCGGCCCCTCCCAGTCCGGCACAAGACACCAGGGACATCGGTTCGGACAACCGCGCGAGGTGTAGGTGATGCCGGGACAGACGTAGCGCCCCGGCACGAAGGAATCACAGGGCGACCACACCGCCGGTCCGCCGACGAGGACAGACCTGCCCGGATAGGCCATCTCCCATGCTTCCGCAAGCCCAGCGGCTCGCCTGACGTCCCACGTAAACGTCACCGAGACGTGAATCTCATCAAAGTCGGTAGGCTCCGGCAGCCATAGCCCCGGCTCACCGACCGCGACCAGGGGGCCGGTCGGAGTGTGGCTCGTCCGTCGCGGAAACACGCGCAGGATCCTCGTCACGGCCTGCCCCCCTCAAGGGAAAACAGCGTCGGATGATCGGGCCGGAACGTCCAGCCCGCCAGATCCTTGGGCTGGCGGATTTCTATCTTTTCCGGCTCCGGCGCTCTTGGCGGGTCCGGGTCGGGCAGGCCGGCGCGAAGCGCGGCGATCCGCCGCTCCAGTGTGCGGGACCCGGCGGCCCGCCGGTCAAACTTCCAACCTTCCCGTTCCCGCTCCAAATCCGCCAGCGTCGGCCGACGCGGCGGTTCGACCACCGACTCAAGGATGAGCAGTCCCGCGCGCTCGTCCGGATATCGCACGCGCCATCGCCGCCCGTCGCTTTCCCGGCGGACGTCCGTCAGACCTTCGATCCGGATCTGTCGGATCCGCTCGCGAAAGTCGGCCCCCCCCTTCGCCTCGAGGGCCGCCCGGATGTCGTCGGCCAACTTCCAGGGCGGGGCGGCGATGGGCCCGGTGGCCGCCAAGTACATTTCCAGAGCCGCCCGGTTATACCGATCGTGCCTCAGGTCATCCTCCACCGCCGCCCTGACCCGCCCGATGCCCCATTGCCGGCCTGCGCCCTCCGCCATTTTCGCCGCCAGAATCGCCACGCTCGCCGACAGCCCTTGCGGGCCGGGCGCCGTTTTTTCCGTTCCCGAATTCGTCAAGGGGAGAGGGGAAGGCCGTTTCTTTCTCTTCTTTGTCTGAATTGTCTGCTTAAAGGTTAAGGGACCGGCCAAATTGTCCGGTTGAGGCGGCCATTTTGGCCGCTTTTTTTCTCCCTTCAAGGCGGCCATTTTGGCCGCTTTTTTGAGCCGCCCTAAGATCCGCCGGACGGTTCGTTCGCCCAGCCCCGTCGCCTCGGCCAAGGCCCGCTGCGTCGGCCGCCGCCCTGAAAACGCCCGGAGATCCTCCAGCACGATCGCCACCAGTTTTTCGGCCGGCGTGAGATCCTGCCGGGCCAGGAGCGCCAGGGGCGCCTTGGCAAAGGAAGCCGAAGGGGGAGACCCCCTTTGTGACCCCCCAACGTCGGACTTGGGGGCCGGAGCCTTCTGTCGCGACTTCTTTGTGCGGTTCTTGGTCACGAGGCCCCCTGCTGAGCGAATAGCGGCGCGTCGTCGGCCGCCGCGAAACTCGGTCCGTTGATAAGGAGTAGTTCCGGAGCGTTGCTTGGGCCCCGACTCCCTCGGCCAGCGGCAAGGCCCAGCCTTTTCGGGCAGGCTAGGCTCCGCCGCGTCCATCCGGCGTAAAGTTTCTCAAGCCGCGGGTGCTCATAGTAGGAGACGACTACCCGCGTCTTGCGGAAGCGCCCGAGAGCCTCTGCCAGCCGCTCGTGGGCCGCATCATCGAAGTCGTGGACGTAGAGGAACCCCTTCGAGAAGTAGGGCGGATCCGCATAGATGACCGTGCCCTGCTCGTCGGCGATCCGATCCAAGTAATCGAAGGCGTCCATGCGATAGATCGCCACGCGCCTCAGGCGACGTCGCCAAGCCGGGATGCAGGCGACCGCGTTCGAGAATCGGACTGCCGGATTCCCGCCCCCGTAGGTGAACCGGGCGCAAAAGTTTCGGTTGTAGGCGGGCGTGCCCGCGACGCCGTTGCGTCCCATCCACGAGACCACCCAGTAGTGGTAGGCCCGTCTAGCATCCGGTTTGTCCGCGATGGTGCACGGTGCCACCATCCGCATCCAGTCGGCCGACTTCTCAAACAACTCCTCCGCGAAGAAGGTCCGCCGGAGTCGTCGGTAGAGTTTCGGACCCCGACGTTCGTCCTGGAGCACCCTGGCGAGGTTGATGAGATCGCCATGCAGGTCATTCACGGCCTCCATGTGGACGGGCGGCTTGGCGAGGAGCACTGCCATCGAACCGCAGAACGGCTCGTGGTAGCAAAGATGACGGCCGAGTTCCTGAACGATGAGTGGCGCGAGGGTCCGCTTCGCCCCGGCCCAGGGAACGATGCCGCCGAGTTTTGCCGGTTTGCTCGCCATCTCACTCCCTAAACGTTCACGCCTTGCGCCCTCGAAGCCTGGCGCGAACGAGCGCGCCCCGGCCCTTTTTCGCCTTCGGCTTCGCGGCCTTTTTCGTTTCGGGCTTCGCGGCCTTCGGCTTCGCTGGCTCCGGCTTCGCCGCTTTCGGCTTCGGCAGGAAGTCCTCGAGTTTCGGTTCAGCGGGCAGGTCCACATTCAGGAGCCCGCCCAAGTGGCGGGTCGCCCAAAAGCCCCAACTACCACCACCGCCATCAAAGATCCGCTCGGCGTTCACGTCAGCGAGCAAGGCCGTCAAGTCCGCCGCCTGGCCCGACGCGACGTGCTTCAGGAGCGGCCGCACCTTCGCCAAGGCCTCTTTCTTCGGTGGGCCCCACGAGATGTGCCGGCACCAGGTCGTCGTCTCGATTGCCGTAAAGAGACAAGCGACTCCGAAGGGCTTGGCCGTGAGGGCCTTCGCGATCAACTGCTTGCACGTCCTCGTCCACTTATCCTCGGCCGCGTAAAGTTTTCCCTCTGGTTGCTTGTCCCACGGGACTGACACTTTTTCCCGGCTGTCCTGGCCGCCCTTCTGTTTTGATTTTGTTCCCCGCGCCCGCTCGAGTTCCCGCGCCACCTTCGCCGGCTTCAGACAATCCGGCGACCGATCGCGGACGCCCGCGACCGTCGCCCTGACGCCCTTCTCCTTCGCCAACTTCTTCGCCGTCACGGCAAGCGCCTCCTCGGCCGCGACCATCTTTCGCCGGTAGCATGTCGCGTTGAGACACCGGGCCTCGGGCGCCGGGTCCGTCGTGTCCGCCGGGTCCAGTCCAAAGAGGAGACTGTTCGCCGAGTTGTCGGGGCAAGGGCCGCAAGCCGGGCGTCCAGCAAACGCAACGTCCGCCTTCCAGGGCACGCCGCGAAGCGTGTCGAGCATCTCGGCGACCGCCGCTCGGACGATCCTCACACTATCCACGTGGACGTCGCTGTTGGCCGGATCTTCCTTCGCGACGCTGCGGGGATCCCTATGGTATTCTCTGATCGCCCCGCCGGCGACGTCGGACTGTATGCTCGCCGAGGCCAGTTTCGCGATCTCCCGCGCCTGCGCGAGCGGCAGCCGGCCGGCTGCCACGAGGGCGCGGACCCCCGGACACAAACGGAGAAGGGCCCCGCGCTGGCGCACCCACGGCACGCTACGGCCGAGCATCGCGGCCGCTTTCTCGAGGGCCGCGGAGTCGCCGGCCCCGCGCTCGAGGTCTTTCGGCTTGACGCCAAGGTGTTCGGCCAACCGCGCCACGGCCAGCGCCTCCTCGACCGGGGTGAGATCCCGGCGGTCGAGATTCTCGATGGCCGAGACGGCCGTTCGGACCTCGGCACTCGCGGCAGGAAACACCCGCGCCGGAATCCGCAGCCAGCCGAGCCGCTTGACGGCCGCCAGGCGCCGCTGTCCGGCCGCGAGAATGTAAGAGGCCACGTGTTCCCGCACGTCGCGCCTGAACACGACGACGGGTTGCAGGAGCCCTTGCCGGCGGATCGACTCGGCCAGGGCCTTGATGTCGCCGACGTCCTCCCGGTGGTTTCCGTCGGGCTTGATCGCCGCAACGGAAACCTCCTCGAGGAGAAACGATTCCGTCGTCACCCTCGGTTTCTGCACCTTCACCTTCTTTCTTTTCGCCATGACTGCCCCTTTCCTTTTATGGGCGGCTGCCCGCCGCCGCGTTCGCGAACAACTGCCCCTGTGTCCCGTCAACTGCCGGGTGCGGCTCGGCCCGCCAGAGTCCGATCGCCGATTTCATCGCCATATTGACTTGCCTTAGTTTCTCGAAGCGTGAGGCGTGAAACCCGATCGCCGCCGCGAACTCCTCGCGCGTCGCGGGCCAGAAATAACCGGCCGTGCCACTCCCGACGAAGAAGTGGCAGCAACGAAGGTCGCCGACGAGATAGAAAAGGCGCCGCAGCGTTGTCGGGAACCCCCGCTCGGCCATCATCCGCCGAATGACCCGTTCGGGCCTGGCCGCATCGGCGCCGAAGCATGTGCCTTTCAAAAGAGCCACCAGCGCCCGGTGGGCTGGCTCCAACTGATTCGGATCCGTGATGGGCTTGCGAGTTGGATGGGCCCTTGTCATTTCCGACCTAGAGTTCCTCGACTGTGATACCGTAAAGCGCCTCCACCTGGCGCTTCTTGAGGCGATAGACTTTCGTCTGAGTCCCCTTGCCGCCCTTGACGTCCTCGACCGTTATCCGACCGTCGTGCCAGTGGACGATGAAGTCGCACACATACTCGACGCCGCCGGGCAGGACGAAGCGGCACTGGCGGGCGAACCATTTCACCACGCCCGCCCGCATCAGCACCCGCAACGTCGTGTATCGTGCGGCCTCTTTCTTGCTGTCGAATCGGACGCCATCCAC
Organism: Phycisphaerae bacterium; assembly: GCA_035530455.1. Lineage (GTDB taxonomy): Bacteria > Planctomycetota > Phycisphaerae > FEN-1346 > FEN-1346 > JAPLMM01. Next base: position 35,942 of record DATKUU010000471.1, read on the forward strand.
ATAGGTCGGCTCGTTGCCGTACTTCCGGCGTCCGGCCGGCTTTCGCCGCGGCCCCAACTGCGCCTCTACGGCGTCCCTCGCGCCGGCCGGCAACCTGCCGAGAATTTCTTTCGCCTCGAAACTCACCTTGCTTCCGCCTTTTCGATTACCTTTTCCACCGCCTCAAGGCCCGCCCCCGTCGTCGTCGTCTGGCATACCACGCCAGGCGGCGTCAAGGTCGGGCGCCAGCCTAATCCGCCTCTCCCCCCGCTCCTCCGCCGCCTTAAGAAACGCCTCCAACTCGTCGATCGCCGTCACGGCAAGGCGCGCCTGTGCCTGCGCCTCGCGGGTCCGGAGTCGCAACATGGCGAGTTTGGCCCTGTTCAGATAGTGCATCGCCACCTTTTCGAGCCGGGCAAGTTCAGCCCCCCGTGCAATCGCTTCATCCGACGCGCGTGGCATCTTGTCCTCCCTTCCTTCGCGCCATCGGGCACGGCACAATCGGTATCCGGCGGACGCCGAGTTTTGACTTGTCGGGAGCGAGACCGACAAGCAAGAGTCGCCGCACCCGTGCGGTCCGGCGTCGCAAAATCGCGAGCATCTCGACGCCCGCCGAATGGTTTTTGCGCGTGCCTTCGCGTTCATGGGCCTCGATCAGCCGCCCGATTTCCGCCAACCGTTCGGCCGTCCAGTCTCCTTCGGCCGAGCCGGGCCGGGGAAAGGTATGCGGGTTTCGCTCTCCGTTTGTCGGTGTCACGCCTCAGCCTTTCGCGCCGACCGCTTCGGGTTCTTCTGCCGCAAAACCGAACATGCCCTGGGCACGCCGGCCATCAACGTAGGCGAGGGCCTGGCGGATCACCTCCTCGAGGACTTCGGCGCACTCGCCCGACAGACAGAATTCTTCGCTGTCGTCGCCCTGGCCGGAATACGGCCGCTCGGGTTTGTGCGGCGTATTGATGACCAACGGACCGTGACTTGCGCCCAGAGGTTTCATTGCCGTGATCGTCGCGCCCAGCACCGGGTCGCCGTTGGCGTCCTCGGCGTAGGAAAGCGAGACGCCGCAGATGTCCAGATTTTGGCTCCAGGCCTTCGACAGTTCACAGATCTCGGCGACGTGCGGCCGCAGATCATCGAGCGCTTTGCGGAACTCCGGGTGCGGCGCATCGCCGCACCTCACCGTCACTTGGTCCGGATCATCGCCGGTCCGCTCCAACTCGTAGGCGACCTCAATCTTGCCCTTCCTGTCCTTCACCTTGACGACTCGTCGCTCCGCCATTTCATTTTTCCTTTCCAAGTTTTGCCTTGTCCCACGCACCCGGACACGCCGTCGCCGCAAGTTCCTTGTGAAAATAGACCGCCTCCGGCCCAAAGCCCCACGTCTCGAACGCCCAGGCCAGGAGCCGCCGGACGGAGGCAAGCGCCGCTTCGGGCGGGGTGTGGTCCGAGTAGTTCCCGATCAATGCGATCCCGAGGTTCCCCTCGTTCTCGTGAAGGACGTGCGCCCCTTGGTGCGAGAGCGGCCGGCCGAAATAGACCCCGCCGTCCTCGGCGACCAGAAGATGGTAGCCGATGCCGTCCCATTTGCGCGAGCGGTGGTCGGCGTCGATGGAGCGGACGCGGGTGGCCGGATTCTCCGGCGGCGTCCCGGTGTGATGAATCGTCGCGCGCCAGAACGGGGCAGGGGGGGGCACGAAAATGGTAGCGGGGGCCGGAGTCGAACCGGCGGCTTCCGGGGAATGAACCCGGTGTGTTACCCTTACACCACCCCGCAACATTTCGTGTTCGGACCCCTCCGCCTCGCGCTCACAGCCAGAAACAAAAGCAAAGACCACCGCAGCAACGAGAGCGAGTAATGCCAGGATCAAGACCAGCCACGGCGGACGCCCGGAGCGGATCCAAAGGCAGGTGAGCGGTCCGATTGGCACTCGGTCTTTCATGGCTTCTCCTTTGGGAGTGGAACGGGGAGGCCCATGCAGTCGTCGCACTCGGCGGCGACCCGCGCAAGGTCCGGGTAGTCGGCGAGAACTGAGGCAGGGTAATCTTCCCGTGGTGCGGCAAGCCGCACTTTGACTGGGTATGTCGATTCCCCGCGAACGATCCCACCGGCTATGCGATGCGTTCCATCGTAAATGCGAAGCGTACCGTCAGGCAGAAGGCTTGCAGACGCCGGGGTGCGCGGGGCATGTTCAGGCACTCGGCCCGATATAACCACTTCGCCCCTCAGTCGCTTGGCAACATCGGGATCAGATTGCAATACGGAAATTGGCACATCCACAAGAACCTCGTCCTGTGCCAGCGCTACTTCCACGTTTGCGCAGGAGCGACGCGCGCTACAGTTAATCCGCCCCTGGGGCCGTGGCCCCGGTTTGCTATCGTTTGTCGTGTGCATAAGCCAAAGAGCCTTCACATGAGGCTGCAAACGGCCTTATTCGCGTGGGCTTTTCGGCCCGCTTGCGTCCGGACCGGTTTTGAGTCTTTCGCCGCCGCTTCAACCGGCAGGTCCGACAGCATCTTTCGCCCCGGCCGAGCGGCACGTCCTCACAGTCCGGACAGGTTCGGATGGGTTCCTTCTCATCCTTCGCCCCCGCCGCTCCATCCACCAGACACCACGGGCACAGGACTTCGAGGGCCTCGGCGCCGACCTTGACCACCCGCCCGCAGCGTCCACACCAGAGTTGCTTACGGCTGCTCGTTCCGGTCATGGGTCCTTCCCACCCGAGAAAAACAGGGCCCCTGCCGTTGCTCTCGGGGGGTGTTGAGAGCAGAGACGCGCCGGTTCGCACGGGGACAAACCGACTCGTGCTTCGCAGCGAAGCGCTGCTTCGCAGAGTAGTACGCGACTCCCGGCAGGAGCCCGTTGCCAGAACCTCCCGCCCCGGACCGTCCGGGGCAAGGGAAGGAGAACCACATCGGGAAAGGGGGCAAGGTCCGATAATCCGTTGGGACCCCCCAGCGCAACATAATATGTATTATCGGACGATAGGCATCGGGCCTCAAGAGTCGGCTGTTCAGAGGATACCGCAGAGTGGCCGGCCGGTCTTGGGCGGGAACGCACACGAGGAAGAAGGTTGGGCCGCTGGAGGCAAGCGTGTTTTCTTATCGAGCGGTCCGGGGCGTCCTAGCCAAGGCGCAGGAGCGTCTTTTCGCAGGGGCGTCGCTGTGGGAGCGTGGCGGACGGCCCCGCGCGAAAAGGTTCTTGCGTCCCGGCGACACGAGCGGTATAGTGCTTGCGCTTACGGTCGGAAAATCGCATACGGAGCACAGAGAACGCGGGAGGAGGTGAAACCAAAAGCATGCTGAAGATACGAGCGAGAGGCAATGAGAGCATCGGACAGATGTTCAAACGCTTCAAAAAACTCTGTGAGAAGGAAGGCCTCACAAAGGAAATCAAGCGCAACAGTTACTACGAGAAGCCGAGCGAGCGGCGCCGTCGCCAGGAACGCAAGGCGGTGCGCCAGGCGCTTCGGAAGCAGCGGGCCGAACCGCGCTAACCCCCCTGCCCTCCCGGCGCGCCGGGACCGACGCCGGCGGGGGAGTGGAGCCCTGCCCGCAGGGGAGAACCACCAATGGTGCAACCGCGTCCCGTCGTCGCGCGGGGGCTAACCAAGGTTTACAAGGATTTCTGGGGACGCCGGAAGGTCCACGCCCTGGCGGGCCTGGACCTGGTTCTCGAGGCCGGGGAGATATTCGGGCTCCTGGGCCCCAACGGGTCCGGCAAAAGCACCACCATCAAACTCCTGCTGGGCCTGATCTTCCCAACGGCCGGCCGCGCCGAAGTGCTCGGCCACCCGCCGGGGATGCCCGCCGTCAACCAGCGAATCGGCTATCTCCCGGAAGAATCCTACCTCCATCGCTTTCTCACCGGTGAGGAGACGGTCGATTTCTACGGGCGCCTGTTCGGGCTTCCGCGCCGCGAGCGCCGGCGACGCACCGCCGAGTTGCTCGACCTGGTCGGCCTGGATGCCCGGGCGCGCCGGCGCCAACTGAAGGAGTATTCCAAGGGGATGAGCCGGCGCATCGGTCTGGCCCAGGCCCTCGTCAACGATCCCGAACTGCTGCTTCTGGACGAGCCGACAACGGGGCTCGACCCGATCGGCACGCGCGAGATGAAGGACCTCATCCTTCGCTTGAAAGGTGAAGGAAAGACCATTCTCCTCTCGTCGCACCTCCTGGCCGACGTCCGGGACGTCTGCGACCGAATAGGAATTCTTGTCCGCGGCAAACTGGTGGAAATGGGTCGCGTGCGCGACCTGTTGCTTGTCCGGGACGTTTTCCAACTCCGCGCGAAGGATGTATCGGCCGAGGCGGCGGATTCCATCCTCGCGGCCGCGCGCCGCGCCGGGGCCGAGGTTCTCTCCGCCGAGCACCCCACCACGACCCTGGAAGACCTGTTCCTGCGCGTGATTCGCCCCGACCCCCAGGTCGCACCGTCCCCGCCCGACGCCGACCGTTCGTCCTCCGAGTCCGGCGATGACCGATAGGTGCGACAACAAGGCTCCCCGCGAAGGCGCGCGAGGCGCTGTGCGCTCCCGGTGGCCCTTTCGGCGCGTCTGGGCCGTCGCTCTGGTCGCGTTCCGGCAAGGTCTCCGGATGCGCCTATGGATTCTCGCGCCGCTGGCGATTGTTGTCCTGGTGCTGGCCGATTATTCGTCGCCGCGCTTTGACCCGGTTTTTGAAGCCGTCCCGGCGGCCATCGGGACAGCGATGTTCGTTATGCTCGTCCTGGCGGTTCTTGTCGCCGTCTTTTTTGCCACCTACTCCATCCCCGCCGAGATCGAAACGAAGGTCGCCTACACCACCGTGACCAAGCCCCTCGGCTGCATCGAACTCGTGGGCGGCAAGACGCTCGGCATGTCCGCGCTGCTCCTGGCGATGCTGGCCGCCGTGTCGGTCGGGGCCTGTGCCTACCTCTCGTTCCGCGCTTCGACCGTGCGGTCGCTCGCCGCAGAACGAAGCCGGGAAGCACACGCCCGATATGAGGCGGACCTGAACGCCCTGAAGGCGGTCGCCGAGCGCGGCCCGCTCGAAACCCATCGCTATCGGAACGCCGACGCCGGTCCCATCATTGACATTCACCACCCCGCGGCCGCCTCCGCCTCCGCCGACGCCCGCTGGATCCTCGGCGAAACCGGGATGCGCCTCCACTGGGACCTTGCCGAGGCACCGTTGTCCGACTGGATCGGCCTGTATGGCGCTTCGGATGCTGCGGCGCGGAAAACGCTCTTGGCGCGCGAAACGCTTCGCGAGGGTCTCGCCGCCCACCAGCGTTCCGATGAGCCGCAAAGGGCCGCGAAGACCTTCGATGTTGGCCTGGAACGATTGGGCAAGGCGGCCGATGCGTGGGAAGCCACCGCCCGTCTTTGGCAAACCCATGTCCAGCGGTTTAATCGTGACAGGGCCCCCGTGGCGGTCCGCGCGTTCTATGCGAACACCGCCGAGGCCATGATGGGCACGGCGCGGGTGCTTGCCGAACTCCGGGCCGGCCTGAGCCGGGCGGATCCGGCGGAAGCAATCCCCCAAATCGCCCTGCCGCAAGTTCCGCCATGGCGGTGCCGACTCGATTTGAAACTCGAGGCCCGGCCGGCGCCCGAGGAGGCAACCCGCCCCACGCCGGTCTTTCTCGAACTCATTCCGCAAAGCCCCGCGCCTTCCCGGGGCCGCCCCGCCTCCCGGACAGCCCAACGCACCCAATACGCGCTTGAGGTCCAGGTCTCAGGGTCCGAAGGGTTATCCCTGCCGCTCGTTCTGCCGACCGGCGGGCTCCAGGAAGGCGATCTTCCGGTGCCGCCGACCGGCGTGGCCCGTCTCGAGGTGGCCGCGATGCGGAAGGGACACCTGGCCGGCGCCCGCGCGGGGGCTCTCAGCCTTGTCGGTCCCGCAGGCGAAAAGGTGCCTGTCCCGGAAACGCCCCTGGTAGTGCCGAAACAGCTTTTCGGGAAACTTCATCTCCAGGGAAGGTCTCACCTGCCCCGCCAGGCGGCGGTCTTCCGCTTCGGCGACGTTCCCGAGGAAATCCTGGG
>DATKUU010000472.1:0-3456 GCA_035530455.1 Phycisphaerae bacterium
CTATTCGAGCCTCGGCCTCCTGGGCCGCAACCAGTCGGTCATCGCGACGCGCCCCTTCCGCTCGCCGCACCATACCACCAGCGAGGCGGGCCTGGTGGGCGGCGGGAGCGTCCCCGCGCCGGGCGAAGTGAGCCTGGCGCATCACGGCGTCCTGTTCCTGGACGAGTTGCCCGAGTTCAACCGCCACACGCTGGAGGTCCTCCGGCAGCCGCTGGAGGACGGCTTTGTAACCATCAGTCGGGCCCAGGCCAGCCTGACGTTCCCGGCGCAGATTATGCTCGTCGCGGCCCTCAACCCGTGCCCGTGCGGGTACCTGACGGACCCGAAGCGGGAGTGCCACTGCACGCCCCGCCAGGTCCAGAACTACATGGGGAAAATCAGCGGGCCGCTGCTGGACCGCATAGACATCCACCTCGACGTGCCGAGCGTCCCGTACCGCGAACTCCGCGCGCGGTCCGACGGCTCGACGAGCGCAGCGATGCGGGAACAGGTGTCGCGGGCCCGCGCGGTCCAGGCCAAACGGTTCGATAGCGGCGGGCGGATGACCAACGCCCGTATGAGCCATCGCCAGGTCAAAAAGTTCTGCGCTCTCGACGACGCGGGGGAGAGCCTGCTCAAGCAGGCGATGGTGGAGATGGGCCTCTCGGCCCGGGCGCACGATAAGATCCTTCGGACCGCCCGGACGATCGCGGATTTGGAGGAAGCGCCGGACGTGACCGCGACCCACCTGGCCGAAGCCGTCCAGTACCGCCGCTTGGACCGGAATTTGTTTGCGTGAGTCCGCCCAACTGTGCACAAGGAGCAAGGATCATGAATCTGTTTGACAAGATTTGTGCGGTGCCGACGATTGCCTTGGGCGCGGTCTTCATGTTTCTGGGGGCACTCGGCCTGTTCATCGGCTGCAACGCCCATTTTGCACTCCCGCCGATTCTGGGTTGCTTGCCGTTCTTCTTTGGTTGGGCCATGTGCATTGGATTGATCAAGTACTGGCGGCTGGCGGCGAAGCTGAAGGCCGAAAAGCGGTCGAATTCGCCTCCAAGTTTCCCCGGCGCTGGCTATGAGAGCGCCGGACTTGACGGCAACGCACTTGGCCGAGGCGGTCCAGTACCGCCGGCTGGACCGGAATCTTTTTGCGTGAGAACGGCATCCGCTCGCTGACCCGGCTTCGCCTTCGGTCTCCGCTGCGCTGCACTCAGGCGCTGCCCTGAGGAACTCGAAGGGGCAAGCCTCTGCGTTGAAACCACCATTCCTCCCCCGGCGTGCAAATCCCATGCCAAACCGGTCAAGCAAATTCCGTTTTGGTGTGACAACCATCCACGTCGCTCCATAACATAGGAGGCAAAACGAGGTGTTTGCGAGATAAAACCGGGGCAGTACGGGGCATGTACGGGGCAAATCGGGGCAAAAACGGGGTCAAAACGGGGCGTTTTGCACTCCACGCGGAGTCTTCCACACCCGAAAACCGCCCTGGCGCTCTGGGAACGCGGCCGTGACCCCCCAAAAAACGCTCCCAAAATCCGCCCGCCCCCAAAAAAATTTTTCGGATTTTTCCCCCACGGGTTCGCCAAAGCCCCGGCGCGACGGGCTGATTCCTGTTGACAGTCGCCGCCCGGCCTCGATAATTCACCGCTCTTTACACAACACGCGGACCGAGACCGGGCATCGAGCGTCGGACCGTCGCGGCATGTGGCCAAGGCCGACGCCGAAACGACCACCGGACCTCGGCGGGATGCGAGGAGGCGAAGAGGGTGGCCACTGAAGGTGAGGGCGGTCCGGTCGTCACGGCGAGGTTTCCGGACTTGGCCGGCCAGACGGCGGTCGTCACCGGCACAAGCCGCGGCATCGGTGTGGGCATCGCGGATTTCCTGGGCCGGCAGGGGATGAAGTTGGCCACGAGCGCCCGCTCCGCCGAGGCCGGCGAGGCCGTGGCCGCCCGGTTGCGGCAGACCGGCGTGGATTGTCTCTTCGTGGCCGCGGACCTTTCCACGCCGGAAGGCTCCAAGAGTCTCGTCGAGCAGGCCCTCGCGCGCTTCGGCCGCATCCACCTCCTGGTGAACAACGCCGCCCACGTACGGTCCAGGTCCATTCTGAAACTCGACGAGGAGGAGTACCGGAAGTCTTTCGAAGCGAACATGCGGATGATCTACGGGCCGAGTTTCCTGGTGGCCCATCACATGGCCGAGTCGGGCGGCGGCAACATCATCCACATCTCGTCGGTGGGCGGGCTGCGGGCCCATCGCGGGAAAGCCGGGTACGATGCCTCCAAGGGCGCGATTGATGCGCTGACCCGGTCCATGGCGCTGGACCTGGCGCCGTACAAGATTCGCGTCAACGCCCTCGCGCCCGGCCTGACGTTGACCCGCGAGATCAAACCCGAGTGGGCGGAGCGGTTCCGAGAGAAAATGCAAGGCATTCCGCTCGGCCGGGCCGGGACGCCCGAGGACATGGCCGCCACCGTGGCCTTCCTGGCCTCCGATGCCGCGTCATACATCACCGGCCAGGTGCTTTACGTGGACGGCGGTCTGACGGCGCAACTGACGCCGCCCGGCATTTCCATTTAGCGCCGCGCCGGCCGATCCTCCTCGACCGGTGCGCGAGGTCCAAGGAGAGGAGCGCAGAGGCATGGCCGACCTCGAGATCACTGCCGTCCAGACGTTTATCACCCAGCCGGCGGGCGCGCGGCTCATCGTCGTCAAGGTGCTGACAAGCGAACCGGGCCTGTACGGCCTCGGCTGCGCGACGTTCACCCAGCGGCACCGCGCCGTCCAGGCCGCCCTCGAGCATCACATCGCTCCCCTGGCCATCGGCCAGGACCCGCGCCGCATCGAAGATTTCTGGCAGATGGCGATGGTCAGCGGCTATTGGCGCAACGGCCCTGTCCTGAACAACGCGATCAGCGGCGTGGACATGGCCCTGTGGGACATCAAGGGGAAACTGGCCGGCATGCCGTGCTACGACCTGTGGGGCGGTCTGGCGCGGCCGGCCGCGGCTGTGTACATCCACGCCGACGGCGCCACGCCTGAAGCCGTGGTCGAGTCCGCCCGTCGTCTCATGGCCCAGGGCGTCCGCCACGTCCGCTGCCAGATGGGCGGCTACCGCGGCCTCGCCGGCAGGACGGGCCTGAAGCCCGACGGAGCCCCGCCTGGAGACTATTTCGACCCGAAGGAAAAGTTACGCGTCCTGCCGCGCCTTTTCGAGCATGTCCGGCGCGAACTCGGCGACGAGGTCGAACTCCTCCACGACGTCCACGAGCGTCTCGCGCCCATTGACGCCGTGTGGCTCGCCAAGGCGCTCGAGCCGTACCGGTTGTTCTTTCTGGAGGACGCGTTGGCGCCGGAAGACCTGGAGTGGTTCGCCGAGATCCGTCGCGCCTCCGCGACGCCGCTGGCGATGGGCGAACTGTTCTCGCATCCGCGCGAAATGGTGCCGCTCGTCACCGGCCGGCTGATTGACTTC
>DATKUU010000473.1:0-2915 GCA_035530455.1 Phycisphaerae bacterium
CCGTACTGCCCCCAGGACTGGTTGCTGACAAGGTATTGCAGGCCCAGCGGCACGACGAACTTGGCCCGGTCGGCAACTGGCTCGCGGTTCTCGTAGAAATGCGCCGCGAGCATCAAGATTGCCTGCTTTGCCGTGGCCGGCACGCTGTCGGCCGTTCCGTAGCCCGCCGTAAAGTTCACCGTCACGGCGTTTGGCTGCGCGCGTGTCGCGGGCCAGACCGCACCGTATGCCGGGAGTATCCGGCAGGGACGGTTCGGGCTGGCGTAGTCCACCTGGTACTCCGTGGTGACGACCATCGTTTGCGTGTCGCCGTCAGTGTCGACGTACTTCACGCTGACGATAGACGCCACCGGGAGTTTGGTGATCTCGATAACGTCTGGGAACTCGTCAAAGTATTGCTCCCAGGTTGCCGTGACGTACTGCCGGGACGTTTCGCTTTCGAGCAGTTCGCGGGCCGCCTTGATATACTGCTCGATAAGAGCATCGTCGGCGGTGTGAAATACGCTCGCCTGCGCCTTGGCCTCGGCAGTCGTCACCGGCTCGGAGGTCGGTGCGGTCTTGAGTTTGAACCGCATGGCTTCCTCTTTATTACAACTGGACCCGCCACCAGGACGCGCCGCTGGTGAACGTATCGGTCACGACGCTCGACACGACTTGCAGGCTGATGCCGTGGTGCGGAGGCACTACCAGCCGCCCATGACACTCCCACTCCAAGTTGCCGCCCGGCAGAACTCCGGTCGGTTCAGTTCCGAGCCCGCCCCCGCAGGGAAACCAGCCGTTATTTCCAACGGTAGCGCCAACATCCACAACCACCAGGCTGTTGTTAGGCTCGCGCCCGTCAGCAGTTCCTCTGAGTGTGGTGATGTCGTTGGTCGGCTTGGCCATCTGAAGGTGAACGCAATACCAAAGGCCGCAGAACGATTTGCCGATGGTACTAACGAGCTGATGAGAAAAGAGGCGATCCATCACCAGCGACTTACCGCCGATGTTCTCGCCGTTCCAGATCGTGATGGCGGCCACGGTCGTCGGTCGCACGACAAGCGCGGCAGTCGCGGTCGTCTGAATCGCGCTTTCGTGACAGTACGACAGGCTGGCGTTCGTGAATGGCCCCACGCCATCCACCAGTCCCTGTAAAAGGTCGTCAGTTCGGTATGACATTCTTCATGCTCCCTAGAGTTGGACCCGCCACCATGACGCGCCACTGGTGAACGTCTCGGAGGTCTTGGAGGAAACGACTTGCAGGCTGATGCCGTGATGGGGCGGGACGATCAGCCGTCCGTTGCATTCCCACTCAAGGTTGCCGCCGGGGAGCACGCCAGTCGGCTCACACTCCAGGCCGCCGCCGCAGGGGAACCAGCCGTCGTTGAGCACGGACGCGGCAACGTCCACGATCACCAGGCTGTTGACGGGTTCGCGCCCGTCGCCAGTCCCGCGGAGGGTGGTGATGTCGTTGGTCGGCTTGGTCATCTCCAGGTGCAGACAGTACCAGAGCCCGCAGAACGCGGCGCTTGCGGTACTGACGAGCTGGTGCGAGAACAGGCGGTCCATCACCAGCGACTTACCGCCGATGTTCTCACCGTTCCAGATCGTGATGGCGGCGGTCGTAGACGGTCGCACAACCAGCGCGGCGGTCGCGGCCGTTTGGATCGCGCTTTCGTGGAACTCGGCCAGTTTCGCATACGCGAACGGGCCGCGGTTGTCGTAGAGCGCCTCAAGCAGGTCATCGGTTCGGGTAGACATGCAGACGTTCCTTTCGGTCCCTCGTTTTCGGGACTATTCAGGAGGTGCGAGATTTTCCCAGACGTACTCCTCCTGACCACGACGAATGGCCTGGAGTTCCGTTTGCACGGCTTGGGTAGTCTCAATCAGTTCACACAACAACGCTTCGACAGTCTGCTCTTGGCGAACCCATGGCCAATCGCCCTGCCAGATATAACGCGCCCCCGTGTCGGTTTCCGTGAACACGGAACCGACTGGCGGCGTTTGGAGTTTGTCGCCGATGGCGTTCGCCACGCGGCCCGGCTTCTCGTCGGTGGATAATCCCCGGTAGCGCTTCAGCGCCCCGGTTTCAAGGCGGACTGCCATTGTTACTCCTTCGCGGCCTTGCGAACCCTGGGCTTGGGCTGTATCGCCGGCTCGGGCTCTTTCATCACCACGGGCTTAGGCTCCGGCTTCTCTTCGGCCTTGGGCTCGGGGACATCGCTAACAACGTCGCCCGGCTCCCTTGCCACCGCCTTTGCCTTCGCCACCGCAATACCTTCAGCCACGTCGAGCACCGCGCCCGCAGCATTGCGGATGTGGTACTCGTCGGCCGGCACGTCGGCGTTCGGGAAAATCTCGTACCCGTTGACGATCATGCTTAGTTGCTCCTGTTGGGAGGGGATGGTTAGGTGGTCGCCACGGGGTCGAGCACGCCTTGCACGTCGCCGGCAACGGTGTCAACCGAGTAGTTCTCGCACATCATCATCTTGTTGCCGCAGTTGATGTTGGTCGTGGCGTTGCCTCCGACGTTCGATCCGACGAGGTTGCGGACACAAATCCCAGTCGAGTTTGCACCGACTGCGATACACTGGTCGGCGTCGCTGTCCTCGTTCTGGATGTAGTTGTTCTCGATCAGAATGTTGGTCACAACGCCGGCCCCGCCAACTGCAACCGTCTCATAGAATCCGTCTATAATGTTGTTGCGAATTACGCACTTGTCCTGCGCCGCACCGAAAGAGATGGCGTGCGTGTTGGAAACGTCGTATCCGAAAAACGTGCAGTCCTCGACGAGCAGCCGGTCAGTGACGTTCGCCCCGCCGTCGTCAATGCAGATCAGGAAGTTCTCGTCGGTCGTGTTCTGGAGGAAATCGCACTTGCGAATCTCCACGCCGTCAGCAGCAACGGCAATTCCTATTGCGATGTCGGAGTGGCCG
>DATKUU010000474.1:0-8932 GCA_035530455.1 Phycisphaerae bacterium
ACGCTTCGCCTCCTCGGATCGCGGTAGGCTCGATATACCTTATTGCCGATGGCACCATACAAACGTCCGGCGCGAGTATTGCCGTTCGAGCAGAGGGCGGAGCCGAGGCCGGGGGTGGTGGGACAACTGCCTACGGTGCATCGGGGACGATTTACTACACGCCAACGCAGGCCGAAACGAACTATACTGCGTTCTGCGTAACGGCGTACAAGGCGAGCTGTACGAGCGCGAGCGTGACTGTAGTGACGACGGCCACCGCCGTTTCTGGCAAGGTGGACGTGGGGGCGGTTGATGGCAACGCCCAACGTGCGACCGACCTGGCCGAGATTGCCCAATACCTAATCGCCAACTCTGCGGAGCCGATCACGACTTATGTAGCCGACGAATCGCTGTTGGCCAAGATGCTCGCGGCAGACGGGGACATTTCGGCTTATGATGACACGACGGACAGCCAGGAGGCAATCGGCGTAGAAGTCGCGAAAATCGGCACGATACCCGCACTTGACGGCGCGGCCCAGACCATTGGGGCAGCTATCGCCAAGATTGCCGACGACAACGGTGGGGCCACCTTTGACGCCACGACAGACTCGTTGGCGGAACTGCAAACGGCTGTAGCGGCAGGGTTCCCAGAGAACAACACAGCCGATGCGGAGCCTGGTGGCGGCGCGGTTGTGACTGGCACCAACACGTCTGGCGACGGTGACTCGACGTTCCTGAACGACGGCACGTACTGGCAAGTAGCTGGTGCGGCAGCCGATGGTGATGGGTTTGGCGTGCGGGTTGACCAAACCTTCACGCTGGGAATCACGAAGAAGCCCAGCTTCCTGGCAGTGAACGCGAACGAAACGCTTGTCGGCGTTGTTCATGTGTGGGCCTACAACTACCTGACGACCAGTTGGGACCAGTTGTCGGATAGCGCTACCGCGATTAGCGGCAGCGTCGACAACGACTACACATATCCTCTGCTCCCCGCCCACCAACAGGCTGGTGACGGCGAGGTACAGATCCGCTACACATCGACTGACACGACCACGAACAAGTACCTATATCTGGACCAGGTGCTTATCCAGACAGTTACATCCGGCCCCACGCTAAACGAAATAGCCGGGGCAGTGTGGTCCTACATCTTAGGGAACCCAGACGAGTCCACGGCCGCCTACGCGCTACACCGGACGCGGGCATTGGTGGCGTACGTGGCATCCGGCGACACGGCAACGTCGTTTACGCTCACGGCGGGCGTTGCCGTCAACGATGCTTACAATGGTATGCTCATTATGGTTGAGGACGAAACGGATGACCACTACGAAGTCCGCCGCATCACGGATTACACGAGCGGGCGAGTGGTGACGGTCGACCGGGCGTTTGGCTTTACGCCTGCCACGGGCGATCATGTTTACATTATGGCGACGGGCTATGCAGATGTGAACACGACTGCAATCAGCGATGACTCAACAGCGGCAGACAACCTGGAGTCCATCCTCGACGGCACGGGCGGCACTGGTCTCAAACTGAGCACGCTAGAGGTAACGGGCACAACGACGCTCACGGGGAACGTCGGCCTTGGCGGCACGCTTGGCGTTACCGGGGCAACGACGCTGGCGAGTCTTGTGGTATCGGGCACGACAGCCCTGACGGGTGCGGTAACGATGCCTGCCGGTCTGACTACGGACATCACGGGCAACCTAAGCGGGTCGGTGGGGAGCGTGACAACCAAGACGGGATACTCGCTGGTGAGCACTGGGCTTGACCTCGTTACCGCCTGGACGGTGGACATTACGGGCGCGGTAAGCGGGAACAGCACACACGATGCCGCCGGTGTCAAGACGGCAATTGAGGCGGACGGCTCCAAGATCGACCACCTATGGGAGATGACCGAGGACGACGGCGGGACGCGACGGCTCACAGAGAACGCGCTGGAGGAGGCGCCAAGCGGCGGGACCGGACTCACGGCGGACGAGACGCGCACGGCCCTGGGAATGGCGTCGGCCAACCTCGACACACAACTTGCAGACATTCCGACGGTTGCCGAATTCGAGGCGCGGACGCTGGTGGCGGCAAGCTACTTCGACGCATCTACTGACGAGGTTACCACTGATGCGGCCAGCCGAACGGCGAGCAAGGCGGACGTATCGGCGCTAGCCACGGCGGCTGCCCTGGCGGACGGAACGATTGTGGTCGGCACGATCAATGATGGGGCCGTGTCCGCTGCTGTCGTAGCCGACATCTTTAGCACGACGGCGCTCACCGAATCCTACGCGGCCGATGCGGCGGCGGGGACACCGGCCCAACTACTCTACCTGATTCTCCAGGGCATTTCGGAATTCGCGATTTCCTCGACGACGAAGACCGTCAAAAAACTGGACGGCTCTACTACCGCCGCAACCTACACGCTGGACGACGAAACCAGCCCAACGAGCATCACGAGGGCGACGTAATGGCCGGCGTCAACAATATCGTCGTGCTCGGGTTCGGCTCCTGGGCGACGGCCTACAAGCTGCCGACGCTGGGGTTTGGAATCGGAGTCCTCCCAACCACCCTCTCGCCCACGATCCGCCGCGCTGCCCGAACTGCCGACGGCCGACTTGGCCGGGCGGCTGAAACTGTACCTGACCCGATCCGACGAGGCCCGGCCACCACCTCGACCGTGGTCCGCCGGGCGCCTGGCTGACAACCCAGCATGTTCCATACGATCCTGATCCCCCACCGCGACCGCAACGCCCACCTGGAGTGGTGCCTGTGGTCCATCGAGCGTTCCGCCCAGGCCACGGGCATTTATGACTTCCAGGTCATAATTGTCGACGCCGAGTCTGAGTTCGAGCCGGAACCGCCCGTCCGAGGCATGGTGGTTCACGACCAGAACCACGGCCACCTTTTTAGCAAGGCCCGCTGTTACAACGTCGGTATGGCCCTCTCGGGCCGCGCGGATGGGGTCGTGACGTTTCTGGACGCCGACGCGATCGTGGGCCGCCGCTGGCTCGAAGCCGCCCGCTGTCTGGCGGCCAACTCCCTCACCCGGCTCTGCTACCGGGTCTGGTTGCTGCCCGTTACCGAACTGGACGGGATCACCGCCAGCAACCGGGAGTTGGCCGCCACGGACTGGTTCGCAAAATGCGAACGAACCTACGTGCCCGCCGGGGAGTTTTACGGCAACACCGACGACATCTACACGGGCCCCGACCCTCCACCGCCGTTCGGCCCCCACGTCTTCGGCAACAGCCAGTGTACGATGCGCTGGGACACGCTGGGCGACCTGGAGTACCACGATGGGTTCGTCGGCCGCGGCCGGGAGGACCAGTGGTTCGCACGCGAGGTGTGGCGGCGGGCGGGAGACGCCTACTGCGGGGCCTTGATGACCCACCCCGACTTCGCTATGCTCCACATCAGCGATCCTCGCCCGATGACCGAGGACGACGGGTGGAACAATTTGTCCGCCCACGAGAGCAATAAACGGCTTTACGAGGAAACGTGATGAGTAAAAAGGTCCTGGTCTGCCTGTTGTCGCTTGTAATTGTCGGGTGCGACCATAATCCTGGCAGCGATGTCTACACAGAGGTTCCTCGCCCAGACTTGTATCCTGGGGATATGGTGACAATTAAGGTCAGCGGCGAACAGGCAATGATCGTGCATTGTCGTAAAAAGCAAACGTGTTCGTATAGGGATCGCACGTTCTACTATCACACGTACTGGACGGTTGGGTGTCGGGTAGCAAGCCTCGGGCAAGTGCAACGCGATGGGCTGGTATCTCGCGACACTACGCTTGACACGTATCGGATAATATATTTCCAACCCTATGAATTGAACAAAGCATTATGAGTAAAAAAGTCCTGGTCTGCGGCGCTGGCGGGTTCATCGGTGGCCATCTTGTCGGCCGGCTGCTTCGGGAGGGTTTTGATGTTCGCGCGGTCGACGCCAAACCGATCCATTCCGACAACGGCAACTGCTGGTGGCAGGTCCATCCCGACGCCGAGAACATTGTCGGCGACCTCCGGGACAGCCGCATCTGCCACGACGTCTGCGACGACATCGACGGCATCTATCAGCTCGCGGCCGACATGGGCGGGGCCGGGTTCGTCTTCTCCGGCGAGCACGATGCCGACATCATGCGGAACTCCGCGCTCATCAACATCAACATGGCCTACTGCATGTGGGCCGAGCGGGTCCAGCAAATCTTTTATAGCAGTTCGGCCTGCATCTATCCCCAAACCAATCAGACCGACCCAGACAACCCCAACCTGGCCGAGCACACCGCGTACCCGGCGTTTCCCGATTCCGAATACGGATGGGAAAAGCTGTTCAGTGAACGGTACTATCTTTCGTTCGCCCGCAACTACGGGATCAAGGCCAGGATCGCCAGGCTTCACAATTGCTACGGCCCCAACGGAAGCTGGAACGACGGCCGCGAAAAGGCCCCGGCCGCCATCTGCCGCAAGGTGGCGGAGGCCCTGGTCTCCGGTCGGCACGAAGTGAACGTGTGGGGCGACGGGACGTACACGCGATCGTTCATGTGGGTCGACGATTGCGTTGAGGGGATTCGGCGGATCATGGAGAACCGGAACCGCAAGGTGTTGAACCTTGGCTCCGAGGAGATGGTCACGATCAATCGGCTGGTCGACATAGTGGCTGAGATTGCCGGTATTGAGGTGGAGAAGGTCCACGACCTGACCAAGCCGCAGGGGGTGGCAGGACGAAACTCCGACAACAATCTCATACGCCACCTGCTAAGCTGGGAGCCGACCACGCCGTTGCGAGATGGGCTGGAGAAGACGTTTGAGTGGATACTCGATCGGGTAAGGGAAACACAATGAAAATCTGCGTAGTCGGACTTGGCAAGCTCGGTGCCCCGATGGCCGCCGTCTATCGCGCGGCTGGGCACGAGGTGACGGGCTGCGACCTAAACGAGGAGTTCGTCGACAAGATTAAACACGGCGTTGCGCCGGTCGACGAGACGGGCCTGCAAGACCTCCTGAACACCTGCGGCCACATCCCCGCCTTCACCGACATCGGCAAGGCGGCGGCCAACGCCGAGATCGTGTTTGTGATCGTCCCGACCCCAAGCACCGAAGACGGGTCGTTCACGGCGGAATACGTCCGCAACGCCCTGTTCGCCCTGGCGGCGCGGTACGCATACGCAGGCGAGTCGAGACGCTATTTGGTGGTCAACGTCGTCTCGACCGTCTCGCCCGGCACGATGCAAAACCTGGTCGGCGAGTTCGAGGCGGCGACGGGCGGCACCTGCGGCCACGACTTCGGTGTGGTCTACAATCCCGAGTTCATCGCCCTGGGGTCAGTCATCAAGGATTTGAGGCGGCCGAGCTTCGTCCTTGTGGGCGAGTCGGACAAGCGGTCCGGCGACGTGATGGAGGCGTTTTACGAGACGATTACCGGCGCCCCGGTCAAACGGATGTCGCTGGTCTCGGCCGAGATCACAAAACTATCGCTCAACGTGGCCTTGACGCAGCGCATCAGCTTCGCCAACACGGTCAGCGAGTTATGCGACCGCACGCCCGGGGCAAGCGCGACGGACGTGCTGGGGGCCATCGGGACGGATCGGCGGATTGGCCCCCGCTACCTCGGGTCCGGCCCGGCCTACGGCGGCCCCTGTTTCCCCCGCGATGGGAAGGCGTTTGAGGTAGCGGCAAAGCGAGCCGGCTCTCAGGCGTGGCTGGCGACAGCCGGAGACATGGTGAACCGCCACCAGACCGTCCGGCTGGCCAACATCGTGGAGAAGGAGAGCGACCGGAAGAGCGTCTTCGGCATCCTGGGCACCGCCTACAAGCCCGACACGGCGCTCACAACCGAATCGGCGGGGCTGGCTCTGGTCGCTGAACTGGAGCGGCGGGGGCGGGTTGTGGCAACCTACGATCCCCAAGCGGAACACACGTCCCCCCTGGAACTGCTTGTGGCAACGTGTGCCACCCTGGTCCTCACCACACCCTGGCCGGAGTTCCGGGAACGATTGCCGCGCCTATTCGGCCGCGCCGACCACGAGATCGTCCTGGTCGACTGCTGGAACCAGTTTGAGAGTCTGTCCGACAACGTGCAGTACATCGTTTTGGGAGAGGGCTGCCAATGACGTGGATGATTGAGCCGGAAACCGCCGAGCGATTTTCCCTCTTTTGCCGAGACGCGGCCCGATCGGACGCGATGTTCGCCGACTTCCGGGAACGCGCAACAATGGCCGGCGTGGTGGAGAGCGTCACCCGCGAGGAGGCGAACCACTTCCGGCAGGACATGGAATCGCGGTGGCAGGGCTGGTTTTCGGATTCCATGCCGGTGCTTCGCGACCTCGACGCGATCGGGCGAGCCCCAATCAGCCCGACAATGACACGGTACGCCTACCGGGCCCGCGACTTGAACGACTGGCGCCCGCTTGACGGCGCCCGGATCGTGGAGATCGGCGGCGGGTATGGCGGCCTGGCCGCGGTGATCCACAAGTTCTTCAAGCCCCAGTCGTACAAGATTGCCGACATCGGATACGCCCAGCAGTTGCAGGCCCGATTCCTTCGCGAGGCCGGCGTCGAATGCGTGGAGTTTCTCTACAGGAACCAATCGCCCGGCAATACAGACCTGTTGATCGCCGACTTCTCGATCTGCGAACTGGGCCCGCAAGCGCGGGGCGAGTATGCCAACACGCTGTTTCCGGTGGCCGACTATGGGGCGGTGATCTGGAGTGAGATGCCGTCACACGAGGACTGGTTAGCCGGTGATGCCGTCGGCCTTTGGCTGCAAAGGCATTTGGGCGGCAAGCGGATTGTCCGGCCCCGTGTCAAGCTGGACCAGTTCATGCCTGATGCGTACCCAAAATGGTGGGGCCGTCGCTGGTACTGGGAGCCGGAAGTAGCCTACGACGTGCCGGCCCCGAAGCCAGAGCCGATCCCAGAACCGCCCCCGGAACTCCCGCCCGTCGAGGTGCCCGATGATTAGTATCCTGATGCCGGTCAAGACCGGGTGGCAGTATTTCCCGCAAGCCTACGCCTCGGTGCTGGCGCAGGAGCACGTCGCGTGGGAACTGCTGGTCGGGATCAATGGCCTCCCACGCGGTGGTGAGGCGCATTCCAGGATTGTCGAAGCGGTGTCGTCAAATCGCGAAAACGTCCACGTTCTCTACCTGGGCGACTGCACCAACAAGCCGCAGACACTCAACACGCTGATGAAGAGCGCCTTAGGGAGCCACATCGCGCTCCTGGACGTGGACGACATCTGGAGCCCCTGGAAACTGGCCAAACAACTCGCCTACATACGCGAGTACGATGTGGTGGGGACGATGGGCGACTGGTTTGGCGACGTAGCGGACGGCGACACCCGCGTGCCACTTAACGAACCGGTCAACATTCCCGACGGCGTTATCACGTTCGATATGCTTCTGGAGTGCAACTGCTTCCTTAACTCGTCGGTGGTAATCCGTCGCGAGCACGCCCGATGGGAAGACACGGATGACCTAGACGACTACCCAATGTGGCTCGATTTGGCCAACCGCGGCAAGAAACTGATGAATATCGGTGGCGAGCCGCTTGTCAAAATACGCTGCCACCCAGACCAACACTTTTCAGGGGAACATGACGACTCTAAATCAATCCGCGAACGATTCCGATCCCTTCGCGGAAGCTAATCGCATAAAAAGTATTGCGGTGCCGGAACACGGTTTCGTGTTATGGTGGCACCCGCGCTCGATGTGTACGAGTCTGAAGGCGTGGGCGCTTCGGTTGTGCGGTTATGAGGTCGTCCAGCCACCCGGAAGCAACTGGATGGTCAAGGACGAGACGGTGCATATTGCAGTCCACCGCCTGCTCCAATACGATCCCAGCCAACACGGTGATCTGCTGCATTTTTCAGTCGTCAAGCACCCGCTTTCCAGGCTTGCCTCGCATTTTTCGCAACAGACGCGAGACCAGACAGACCAGCGATTGTATCTCGACTACCGCAAGCCACCGCTTGGCCGCTGGCCCGGTGGGACGTTCCGCCGCTACGTCGACCTGTTGGTTAATGTGCCGCAAGAGTTTGTGGACAACCACGTTCAAAGGCAGTCCTATGTGCTTCCCGACGAAGTGTTCATCGTTCGTTCGGAGCGGCTGAAAGAGGAGTGGCCGCCATTGATGCGTCGGCTCGGGATGCTTGAGGAGCTGCCGCCACGATACAACGTGACCCCCACAACGGACCACGCAGAATGCTGTGCCGACTGGACGATCCAGGAGTTATTCGAGCGAGAGGCTCGCCCGAAGTGGAGGCACTTTTACGACCGGGAACTGCTCGAAAAGGCGGCCCTGCATTACCAGGAAGACATGGTGAGGTTTGGCTATGGGCTATAATGTCGCGCTCTGCGTGTTTGCCACGGGGCGGTACTCGGAATTTCTGCGCCCGCTTGTAGCAACGGTGGAAAAGCATTTTCTCACATCGCACAATGTGGACCTGCTCGCGTTCTCAGACCAGCAAGTTCCGGCCGTATGTCTCGGAATCCCAACACCGCACCTCCCCTGGCCGCTGGGGACGATGTTGCGATACCACTTCCTGCCCAACGCTGGGCTGGACGCTTACGACTACGTTTTCATGTGCGATGCCGACGCATACTTCATCGGCGATGTTGGAGACGAGGTTCTGGGCGACCTAGTGGCCTCGCTATCTCGCGGCAACGCTAGGGTGTCCCCAGACGCGATCACATACTGTCGAAATCCTGAATCCGCAGCCTATGTCCCATTCGGATCGGAAGGCCACTACTACATTGGCGGCTTCCAGGGGGGGCGCTCCAAACAGTATCTCGCTGCCTGCGAGGCAATGGTCGAGATGGTGAACCAGGACCTCAGCAACAACACCATCCCTTCTTGGCACGACGAGAGCTACTGGAACGCCTACTTGCGCAACACGCCGCCGACGGTTGCGTTGCCCATGGACTTCTGCCTTCCGGTCGATGTGCAAACAGACGGGACCAAGCTCCGCG
>DATKUU010000475.1:0-6804 GCA_035530455.1 Phycisphaerae bacterium
CAACTTCGCCTGGGCCGAGACCGCCATGAAAAAGATCGGCGTCGCCAGGATGAGGCGGTCCGCATCGAGCATCTTGGCGAAGGCGGTCTGGAAAGAGTCTTCGATGCGGCATCGGCCGGTCTTGTAGCAGGCGTTGCATTCGACGCACGGCGAGATCGCAAGGCCGCGAAGGGGAAAAAGTTCCGTCTCGGCCCCGGCCTCGGCGGCGCCGGCGAGGGCTTCGGCGAGGAGTCGCTCCGAGTTGCCGCCCGCCCGCGGACTTGCCGAGATGCCGAACACCTGGAGGCTCATGGCATGGTCTCGCAGGGAGCCAGCCGTCCGGCGTCGAGTTGGTAATGCATCGGCAGTCGAGAGCGTTCAGTCCACTCACCCGTCTCATCCTCGGCGGGGCAGGCCTCGACGACCCAGGCGTTCTCGGCGGGGCGAACGCGGAGCCAGCCGCTGATCTTGTCGTATGCGTCGTCCACGCGCGTCCAGAGCGGTGTCCGCTTGACTGAGGCGGGCACGACCTGCGGGGAAACCTCCACGTCCCCGTTGCTGCCGCTCGGGACGGACCACAAAAGCCGCCATGTGCGCCCGCCATCCTTGGTGGCATAGGTCCGCGTTCGTCCCATCGATCCCGTAATGGTCAGCAAGCCGTATGACGCGTCATCGAGGACGAACCGCTCGACCCAGAACAGCGGCTGGTCCTGCTGGATGGCGCCGAGGTCGGTCGTGGCCCACGTTCGGCCCGCGTCGGTGCTGCGGAGCAGGACCTCGGGCGTGCAACAGCCCTCGCCGGTGAACGTCGCGATGGCCCAGACGTGCCGGCGCCCAAGTGTCCGGAGGTCGCGAATGGCCGACACGCCGAACGCCGGGCCGGTTTCCTGCCAGGACCGGCCGCCGTCGCGAGAAACGAGGAGCACCGATCGGAACGAACCGGCACCGTTCCCGTAGTCGCCGGCTACAAAGACAACCCCATCCGGCAGCGACGCCACATCGTGGACCGACAACCGCAGGCGGCGGTTCCCCAGTTCCTCTCCGTAGCGCTCGACATCCCGCGCCGCCTTGGCCAAGTCGGCCCTCGGCCACTCCGAGGTACATCCCTGCGCTGTCCCGAGGACGACGAGGGGCAAAAGGAAGATGCTGGCTCGTTGATACATGGTTGCCCCCTTGCGGCTTAGCTGCGTGCGGCCTGTGATTGCTTGCGGTGATGCCTGGCGGATGCGGAAACTCCCCGCGCGTGGGCTTGCCGAGATGCCTAGCACCTTCATCGCCACTTGTCGCTGTCCCTCGCGATCCACTCACGGTTTCAACTGTGGCGGACTACTACGCCTTCCACAGGCCGTGAAGGTTGCAGTATTCGCGGGCGTCGACCTTCTGTGCGGCGAGGCAGAACTCGGCTTCCGGCGCCCCGCCGGGCTGGAGGAACTTCCGGTACGCCGCGCCGTCGGCCACCAATTCGATCCACTCGATGTGGTGCTCGGGCTTCATGGGGTGCGGCACGCTGCCGACTTTCACTTTGAAGCCCGTCGCCGTCTTCTCGATGACCGGGACGTGCTTCTCCTTGGCCGCGTCCACCGTGTTTTCCTTGAGCCGTTCCATCGGCTCGCCGCAGCACACGAGTTCCCCCGCGCCTCCGTGCAGGACCTCCACGATGTTGCCGCACACGTTGCACCTGTACACTTCGAGTCGTTCCGCCATGGCCTGTCTCCTTTCGAGAAATGTACCCTTATTCTACCAGTTCTCCGCCAGGAGTTCAAAGTGGGCCTGCGGATGGGCGCACGCCGGGCACAGCGCCGGCGCCTCCGTCCCTTCATGCAGGTAGCCGCAGTTGCGGCACCGCCAGACCACGCGATTCGGTTTCTTAAAGACTGTTTCCGCCTCGACGTTGGCCAGGAGGCCCAGGTACCGCTTCTCGTGCTGGCGTTCGGCGACGCTGACCGCCTCGAAGAGCGCGGCGATCGTCTCGAAGCCCTCCCGGCGGGCGACCTTGGCGAAGCCGGGGTACATTGTGCTCCACTCCTCGTGCTCGCCGCCGGCCGCCGCACGGAGGTTCTCGGCCGTCGAGCCGATGACGCCGGCCGGGAACGGCCACTCGACTTTCACCTCGCCGCCTTCGAGGAACGAGAAGAAGCGCTTCGCGTGCTCTTTCTCCTGGTCGGCGGTTTCGGCGAAGATGTCGGCAATCTGGATGAAACCTTCCTTGCGGGCCTGGCCGGCGAAGTAGGTGTACCGGTTCCGCGCCTGCGATTCGCCCGCGAACGACACGAGCAGGTTCTTCTCCGTCTGCGTCCCTTTGATGCACCCGGTCATAAGGTTCCCTTTCCCTGTGTCGCCTATTTCCGTTCGAGCCCTCGGAAAGACGTTTGGCCTTCCCGGGCGCCTTCATACATAATAGGGTTACGGCTTGTGGAGGGCAAGGCCGAGGGTAAATAGACGCCTGAAGGACGATTGAGCCATGGCACGCCGTATCGAACCTGCCGCAGCGGGCGAGAAGATCCGCCTCGGCGCGAGCGCCTGTCTCCTCGGCGAGCCGGTCCGATACGATGGCGGGCACAAGCGCGACGCGTACCTCGTGGAAACCCTCGGACGCTTCGTCGAGTGGGTCCCCGTCTGCCCGGAGGTCGAGTGCGGCCTCTCGGTGCCGAGGGAAGCGATGCAACTGGAAGGCGACCCGGCATCGCCGCGCCTCGTCACCATCCGCACGCACGTGGACCACACCGACCGGATGCTCTCGTGGGCGCGGCGAAGGGTGGAGGAACTCGCGGAGGGGGGCCTCTCGGGCTTCGTCTTCAAGGCGAACTCGCCTTCCTGCGGCCGAGCGTGCGTCCCTGTGCAGGATGCGCGCGGAATGGCACAAGAATCGGGCGTCGGCCTTTTCGCGCGGGCGCTGGTGGACCGCTTCCCGCTCCTGCCGGTCGAGGACGATCTTCGGCTCCACGATGCCGCGATTTGCGCAAACTTCATCGAACGCCTGTCCCACAATCACGTGTAGCGCGGGGGCTTGCCCCCCGCGCACGCCGTCGTTTGACGCGACGTTGGATGCGCGAGGGGCAAGCCCTCGCGCTACAACTGGGAAGGCCACCGAGCGGGGACGCGCGCAGCGAATATGCCGCGCGCGGGCGGCGTATGGTATGATGGCGTTGACGGTTTGAGATTCTCGGCGCGGAGCCGCAGCGGGCTTTCCTCAGGGGGACGCCATGAAGCCATGGAAGAAAGTTCTCATCGTAGCGATTGTGGTCAGCGCGCTGGTCCTGGCGCCGGCAGCGACGTGGCTCGGCATCCTTTCCGTGGACGAGGCTCCACTGGACGATTCCGACCTGCGCGTCGAGCGCGCGGAAGTGCCGGACGAGGAGAATGGGTACGGGTATTTCACGCGCATGAGCGAAGTGGTTGACATGCCCGAGGAAACGGGCGAGTCGTCGGAGGAAGAAGGCGAGCAGACTGAACCGCCGACCGGCCGGGCGCTCGTGGATGCGATTCTGGAGGGCCGGGCATGGGACGCCGACTTTGTCGCCGACCTCTGGCGGCGGAACGAGGAAGCGATTCGCCTGCTGGACGAGGGCTTGGCGTGTGAAACGGTCCAGGCCCCGCCCATGGCCATCGGCACCTTGATCCCGGAGGTATTCGGCTGGATTGATGTCGCCCGTCTCGTGGATCTTCATACTGTGCTCCTGTTCAAGCAAGGCGTGGAGGTGGAGGCGTTTGAGGAGGCGATGCGCCTGGTGCGCTTCGGCCAGGCCATCGAAGGCAGCAAGGGGGGCATGGTCCACTACCTGGTCGGTGCGATGGTGAAGGGGATGGGCCTCGCGCGCCTTCGGGCGATGTCGCACGGGACGACTCTGGGAGGGGAGGTGCTGACGTCCTACGCGCGTCGTCTCGGCGCATACGGTGCGAATGAGCAAGGCATGGCCGACGCGTTTCGCGTAGAATATGAAATGTGCCTCCAGGTTTTGGAAGACTACGCGGCGGGCAAGTTTTCGCTTGAGGAATTCGGGCGTGTGGGGTCGGCCCCCTCCCAGCCAGCCAGCAGCCGCCCACTTCCTTTTTTCTTTCACCCCAACGAGACGCGGAACCTGTTCGTGCAGGCGTTCCGGCCGATGGTGGAAAGCGCTTCGCTCCCGTTTTCAGAGGCGCAGGTCATGCGTTCGGGCATTCCGGCTCGCCATCTGCTGGATGGCTGGAGGCTGTGGCTTGAGGGGAACGGGATGGGCGTGCGCCTTTACAGCATCCTCAGTTCCGCAACCGACACCGCGCTAAAGCAAAAATGCAGGGAGGCTTCGGAGGTCGCTGCGACGCGCGTGCTCCTGGCGATGAAGGCGTTCAAGGTCGAGAAGCGTCGGTTGCCGGAGACGCTCGACGAACTTGTGCCGGAGTATCTGGACGCCGTGCCGCTGGACGATTTCGACGGCAAGCCCCTCCGCTACAACGCCGAGAAGAAGGTCATTTATTCCGTCGGCGAGGACCTCAAGGACGGCGGCGGCATGACGAAGGAAGAACAGAAGACGTGGTGGAGCAAGGAACATCCGGGATGGAACGAGGAGGAGTACGGGGAACCGGACATCTGGGGGATGCCCGACCCGAGTTTCCCCATTGCGTTCTGATTGGTTGCGTCGGTGGGTGGCACTGGTGGCTTGTCCACCAGTGCGCGGCAATAGGGCGATGCACTGGCGGGCAAGCCGCCAGTGCCACCCCGAGATTGGAAAGCGGCCTCGGCCACGTGCCGTAATCTGCAGATCCCCCCGCGCCGCCCCGATTTTTCTTGAAATGTCGCCGCCGTTCGCGTTTTCTGGTGGCGGGGGCGGACGCGCAGCGATGACCCGAACACCCAAGGACCAGCCGGCCGGCGACCTCGACACCTATCGGGCGCGCGAGGCGGTCCTCTACAACCTGGCCGACGCGCTGGCCAAGGCCGACAAGTGGGACGCCTTCGCATCCGACCTGGAGCAGCGCGGCCTGCCGGAGGCGCGCATCCGCCAGATCGTCGCCGTCCCCGTGCCGATGGACCTGCATCTGCACTCGACGGCGAGCGACGGCCAGGTGCCGCCGGCCAAACTCGCCTGGCTCGCGCGAGTCATCGGCTTAAAAACGATTGCCCTGGCGGACCACGACAGCGTCTCCGGCGTGCGGACGTTCTACAGCGAGGCGACGCTGCTGGGCCTGACGGCCGTCCCCGCCGTCGAACTCTCTACCGAGCAGGCGGGCCTGGAGATCCTCGTCTATTTCCCGGACGCGGGCCGGTTCTTCGCATTTCTCACCACGCCGCGCGGGGCGCGGTTCCTGAAGTGCCTCGAGGCCCGGCAGGCGGAGGTCCACGAGGCCACGCTGAAGGTCGTGGAGAGCGTCAACCGCTGGCTGAAGCGCCAGGACGTTCCCGCCGACCAGAAGATCACGCTGGAGGAACTCGACGCCTGGTTCGGCGGCGCCAAGCCGTACTATCCCGGCACGGTGGCGGTGCTGGGACTGAAGCGCCTCGACGACGCGCAGCGGCGCAGGCTCGGTCTTTACGACCCGCGGGCGTTCAACACCAAGGTCGTGACGCCGGCGCTTCGGCGTCTGGGCCTGGCGGAGGCCCGCGTGGATCTGGCGGAGGCGATGGCGGAGGTCCGCAAAATGCTCGCCTCGCTCCGCCAGTCGCGCGCCGGCGCCGTCGCTATCCTCAGCCACCCGAAGGAACTTGTGACGAAGGGCAAGATGACCCTCGGCCGGGTCGCCAAGACGATGGAGTATCTGGCGGCGGACGGGGGGCTGGACGGCGTGGAGGTCGGCACGAGCCGCGACGACGAGGCCGACGTCCGCGTCTGGCTCGAAATCGTCGAGGAAATCAACTCCAAGATCCGCGACGGGAAAATCAAGGCCCCCGGGCCGTTGCTCGTCGCCAGTTACTCATCCGATTTCCACGTTCTGGCGCCGGGCCTGGCGACCGGGGAGATCACGCTGGGGTTCGGGATGCTGGACGAGCGGCCGGGCCGCCATGGCGGGAACCTGCGCCCCCAGACGGCGCCGGAAGAGTTGCTCGAAGCGATGCGCCAGCGCGCCGCCCTGCGACGAAAAAACTAGAACCGGGTTCATCTATTTGTGCGCGGCGGTTCTACTGAACCGCCGCGATTTCGAAGACTTTTTGAAGGGTGGCGGGTCAGGAGACCCGCCACCCTTTTGTTTGGCCTTGTTGCGCTAGGCCGTTTCCGCCTCTTCGGCCCGCCGCGCCGCCCACCGGTGGCTGTGGGATTGGGGTGCGGTGCGTGCCAAGTCGGGTCGCCCGGCGCGAAGCCGGCGCAATGCCTCGGTGGAGACGGCAAAGCCGCACTCCGTGCACAGGAGCATGTAAAGCGTCCGGTTGCCGCGCTTCACTTTGCCGAGGCGCACCAGCGGCGCCTGGTCGTGGCGGCACACGTCAGAGGGGTCTTTGGGAGGGAACATGCGGCCGGTCTCCTTGCGCGCAAGAGGGGCGTCCTTGTGGGGTGGGTGTGCGCGTAAGGCTGACCGCTCTTCTTATCGGCGCGCCCGGCGGCGGTGCTTGAGGCGAATCGCCTCGCCGGTCGCCTTAATTCAAGGCGGCGGATTTAGCGCAGAGATCGCAGAGCACGCAGAGAACGACGGGACAGGGGAAAAGGCAGGAAGTGAGAAGCACTTTGGCCTTGGTGGTCTTTTCTTGATAAAGGTTTTCCTCTGCGTCCTCAGCGTTCTCTGCGTTTCATGCGCCTGTTTGTTCCGGCGCGGGGAAGAACATGGCGTCGGCGAAGTGGGTCTGGAACTGCGGCTGCTGCCCCAGTTCCACGTGCTCGACGCCGCGGGCGACGTCCTCGGCCACCTGGCGCAGGG
>DATKUU010000476.1:0-4494 GCA_035530455.1 Phycisphaerae bacterium
GAGGGCGTCGGGGCCGGCGAGGGTGATTTTCCATTCGGCGACGGCGTGCGGGGCGAGGGGCCAGCGTTCGACGGCGGGGGTACCGGGTTGGCATTGGCCCACGTTCGGGTTGCCCACCGGTTGGCCATCGGCTCCGAAGACCTGAAGGCCGGCGACGATACCGCCGCGCAAGGGGTCGGGGCTCCCGAGTTCGACGGCGAGTCGGACGTGGAGGAGGGCGTCGCGCGGAGCGGCGCCGGCGGGGACGGGAATCGCCACGGGCGGAATGGTGAGGAGCGATTGGCCGCGCCTGTTCCGCAGGACGGTGGCGAGGGTGACAGTTCCGGCATCGGGGGTGGGGGTGGAGACGGTGAGCGTGAGGCGATAAAGGTGGATGGCGGGCTCGTATCCGCGGGCCGTCAGAGAAGCCTTGAGAGGGGTCGGTTTGTCCGGGTCGCCTTCCCTGGGGATGAGGGCGCCGGCGGGGGGGAGGCCGTTTACGATGAGCGGCCCCGGCGTGCCGGGGGCAGGGTCCCATGGCGCGCGGAGGCGAGCGAGGGCTTCCTCCGAGAGTGCGACTTCCGGGTAGCCCTTGAGGACCTCGAGGCCTGGGCCGGCGGGTGCGGGGGTGTCTTCGGCGTAGCGCCCTAGGCGGCGGTTCTGGGCGAACTGGTCGGCGTTCCAGGCGAGGAGGTCGGCGGCGCGCGACGACCAGTAAGTCCAGTTGTGGGCGCCGCGGCCGACGTGCCACTGGTAGGGGAAATGCTTGGTGTCGAGTATCCGGCGTAGCATGTCCATCTGGGGTTTGGCGCCGTCCTTGTCGGCGGTGTCGAGGAAGAGGGCGAAGGGCGGCGGGGTTTCGAGTGCGGCCATGAGGCGCAAGGTGGAGCGCTGGGCGTAGAGGGGGAGAGAGTCGGGGGTGCGCGGTCCGATCCAGTAGTCGAGGCCGACCTGTCCGGCGTAGGCGGGGAGGTCGAGCGCGCCCGAGAGGACGCCGATGGAGGCATAGAGGTCGGGCCTGAGGAGGGCGTGGTAGAGTGCGCCGTGTGCGCCGGCGGAGATTCCCGCGATGCCGCGCTGACCCTTTTGGGGCGAGGCGGGGAAGTTGGCTTCGACGAAGGCGCGGAGTTCGTCGGTGAGATAGTCGCCCCATCGCATCCACTCGCGGGCGGGGGAGTTCATGTACCACGTTGCGCCGCCGACGGAGGGGCAGACGGCGATAAGGTCGAAGCGGCCGAGGTGGGGGTCGAGGGCCTGCTTCCACTCCGCCCCGCCATCGAGGAGGCCGGGCAGGAAGTAAACGACGGGATGTTTGCGGTCGGGCGCAAGGTCCTTGGCATGGCCGACGAAGAAGCGTTCGACCTTGCCGGTGGCGGGGGATCGGACGATGAAGCGTTTCCAGAGGGTGTCGGTGGCGGCGGTAGGCGGTGCGGCGAGGGATGCGGAGGCGAGGAGGAGGGTTGCCGCGGCGGCGAGGAGAGGGCGAAGCGTCATCGTACGTCCTCCAACGGGGTTGTGGTTTGGCTCCGCCCTATTGTAGCGCGGCACGTGAGGGAGGTCAAAGTTCAAAGTGACGCGCCGCGCAATCGCGGCAGCCAAATGCGGCAAGCGGGCGCGCGGAAGGAGCGGAACTCGCGGGCGCCGATGTTGAAGGTGTCGCTCGCCTTGTCGGGCGGGCGGGAGGGTGGCGGCTTTCCTAGACGGCCGGCAGCGGAATTGCCGATAAACACCGGACAAGCGGCGGACTTGACTTTTGCCTGTGGGCGGATGATAAAAGGTCCGCGCGGCGTTTTCGCCCACACGTCGAGAAGGGGAACCGTTGAGCCAAGTCCGAAACCTGGTGCGGCTCGCCCGGCCGGGGCACTGGCTGAAGAACGGTTTTGTGTTTGCGGCCCTGGTGTTCGCGCGCCGGGTGACGGACGCCGAGGCCGTCCTCAAGACGCTGGAAGGTTTTGCGGCATTCTGCCTGGCCTCCAGCGCGATCTATGCGCTCAACGACGTTCTGGACCGGTCGGAGGACGCGCAGCATCCGTCGAAGCGGACCCGGCCGGTGGCGTCGGGGGCGGTGAGCGTCGGCACGGCCGTGGCCCTGGGATTCCTTCTGGCATCGGGGGCGGTGGTGGTGGCGTGGCACGTGGGTGGCGCGTTTGCGGCCACGGTGGCTGCGTACCTGGTCCTGATGCTGGCGTATATTCTCGGCCTGAGGCGCGTGGCGATTCTGGACGTCCTCGTGATTGCGTCGGGGTTCGTGCTGCGGGCGTACGCCGGCGCCGTGGCGATTGAGGTCGAGGCCAGTCCGTGGCTGCTTCTGTGCACGCTGACGCTGGCGCTCTTCCTGGGGTTTGCGAAGCGCGAGAGCGAGCGCGTGGTTCTGGGGGAGGCGGCGTCGGCGACGCGGCCGCTGGCGTGGGGCGTGTACACTCGGCAAACGCTGGCCCACATGATGACCGTGTCGGCGGGTTTGGCCATCGTGACGTACATGTTGTACACGGTCAGCGCCGAGACGATCGCGCGGCTGGGCCACGCGTGGATGTTTCTGACGGTGCTGCCGGTTGTCTACGCCGTGTTCCGGTTCTACCACATGGCTGTCACAGGCCGGGCGTCCGACCCGGTGGACCTGGTGCGCCGGGATCCGGCGTTCGTGGCGGCGATTGTGACGTGGGTGGCGATGGTGGCGGGGTTGCTCCTGGTGCTGTAAGGAGAGGCGGGCTGGGAAACGCCGCACGCGAAATCGGCCGGTTTGCGTGGAAGCGTTATCGCGGGCTGCCGCTGTCGGTGCGCCTGCTGATGCGTTTCCGGCCGCGCATCTGCCCACTCGACGTGGTGGCGGATGCCGTGCCCCGGGGATCGCGCGTCCTCGACATTGGTTGCGGCGCGGGGTTGCTGCTCGGTTGGCTGGCCGAGGCGTACGGCACGGGCGGGGTGGGGGTGGACACCTCCGCGCGGGCTGTTGAGATGGCGAGGACGAGTGTCCGGGCGGGCGAGGACCTGCGGTTTGAGTGTCACAGTCCCGACGCGCCGTGGCCGTCCGGGCCGTTCGACGTCATCACGGTCGTGGACGTACTGCACCATGTGCCGCCTGCGGATCAGCGGGCGTTCGTCGGGCGGCTGGCGGCGAGTGGTGTGCCGCGCGTCCTCCTCAAGGACCTCGACCCGCGGCCGCGCTGGAAGGCGTGGATGAACGCGCTGCACGATTTTCTGATGACGGGGAAGCGCGTGTATCCGCGTGCTATGCGCGATGTGGTCGCGTGGCTCGAGGCCGACGGGTTCTGTGTGACGCGGGCCGAGCGCGTGGATCGCCTGTGGTACAGCCATTACCTGGTCGAAGCGGCTCGGGCCGCGCCGGACGGAGGATGAGGCCGTGACCGACGCGGCGAAACAGGGGAGTCGCGAGGGCGCTTGCAGCGCGCCGGTGTGCGGCCGAGTCGCCGCCGTGGGCTGGCTGCTCGCGCTGGCCGTCGCGCTCGCGGTGTATGTGCTGACGATGGCACCGGGCCTGGTGTGGCACGACGCGGGCTACTACCAGACCGAGGCCGCGGCCCTGGACCTCGTGCGGCCGGGCGAGGCGGTCCGCGTGCATCCGTTTTTCCTCTTCGTGGCCCACGGGTTGGGGATGGTGGGCCTGTGGACCTATGCGAAGGCGGCGAGCGTTGCCAGCGCCATCGGGACGGCCATCCTCGCCGCGAACGTTTGGCTCATCATCCATCTGCTGACGCGCAACGCGCGGGCCGCGATCGTCGGGTTCCTCGCGTGTATGCTGGCGCACACGATCTGGCAGCAGGGCGTCCAGCCGCAGACGTATGGGTGGTCGAACGCCTTCCTGACGGGGATGATCCTGGCCGCGATCGTGTACGCGCTGAGCGGTCGGACGGGGTGGCTGCTGCTCCTCTTTTTCCTTGGCGGCGTCGGCCTGAGCGTGCACCTGCTGTCGCAGATCGGCCTGGTGGTCCTGGGCGTGTGGATCACCGTGCGGGTGTTACGGCGGCGGACGCCGGCGTGGATCCTCCCGGCGGGCGCCGCCCTCTGGGTCTTCGGATCGGGGCTGTTCTGGTACGTGGCCTGGCTCGAGTTCGAGCGGACGGGCAGTCTGGGCGCGACGCTCGAGTCGGCGTTTCTGGGCGGCTGGGGATCGGCGGTGTTCAACGTCGGCGGCCTGCTCGGGATGTTCTGGCGGAGCGTGCTGATGCTCGTGCTGAATTTCCCGACGCCTGTGGCCCTGCTGGCCGCCTACGGTTTCTGGCGCAGCCGCCGACTGCTTGACGGGACCGGTCTCGCGTGGGTGCTCGGCGCGCTCGTGGCCGTGTACCTGGGGTTCGCGCTGCGCTACCGGGTGCCGAACCAGAACTTCTTCTTCACGCCGATGTATGCGCTCGTGGCGGTGTACATCGGGCTCGGTGTCCACGCCACGGGCTGGACACGGCGCAGGGGACTGCTCGCGCTGCTGGTCGTGCTGACGGTTGCCGTGGCGCCGATGTACCGGCTGATGGCCACGCTGGCCGAGCGGTGGCAGGTTGA
>DATKUU010000477.1:0-3841 GCA_035530455.1 Phycisphaerae bacterium
TGTCGGCCGGGACAAATGATCGTCGTCGCGGGCAAGACGAGTTTCGGCAAAACCTCCCTCGCGTTGGGTATCGCTCGGCACGCGGCACTTGAGAGGAAGGTGCCGGTTGCGATCTTCTCGACCGAAATGCCCGCCGAAGACCTGGTGCTGCGGCTGCTGGCGAGCGTGGCCGACGTGGACGGCGAAC
This sequence comes from Phycisphaerae bacterium, assembly GCA_035530455.1. Taxonomy (GTDB): domain Bacteria; phylum Planctomycetota; class Phycisphaerae; order FEN-1346; family FEN-1346; genus JAPLMM01. The sequence continues at coordinate 188 of DATKUU010000477.1, forward strand.
ACCTCCGCCGCAACACCTTCGGCCCGGATGAACAGGAACGGGTATCGGCCGGTCGCGCCAGGATCAGCGAGGCGCCGCTGTACTTCGTAGACGCCGCCGGGTTGACGGCCCCCCAGTTTCGCATCAAGGCCCGACAATTGGTCCGGCGGTACAAGGTCGGCCTGATCGTCCTCGACTATCTGCAACAAGTCGCATCCGGCGGCCGCGAAGAAACGCGGCAAGTAGAGGTCGCGGCGGTCAGCCGGACGGTAAAACTCGTGGCTGGCGAACTGAAGGTGCCCGTCATCGCCCTGAGCCAACTGTCGCGGAAGGCAGACGGCGTGGCCGAACCGCGAATTGACGACCTGCGAGCCAGCGGAACCATTGAGGAAGATGCGGACGTGGTGCTGCTGCTCCATCGGAACGCCAGCACGCCGGATTTGGCGCGGCTCATCGTGGGCAAAAACAGGAACGGGCGCACCGGCCACTTCGGGGCGGTGTGGAACGGTTCGCGGCTGACGTTTCGCAACTTCACGCCCCGCGAGAGGCAGGATGCGGTGCAAGCGGCGCCGCCGGGTGAGGAACGGGAGGCGGTTCAGCGGCGGCTCATGCCAGCCGATGACCCCTCCCTGCCGTTTTGAGGACAGGTGCAGCATGAAGGTGGCGACCGATCTCGTGCAGACCATCTTGCTCGGCTACTTGAAAAGGTATGCCTGGGGCCGGGCGGCTGCGCGGACTCAAGGCCGGATCGGCCTGGACCTGCGGCACTTGGGCCTTGACGTCACCACAAGGGACGTGAGGGATGCTCTGGCCGCCCTGGCTCTGGCCGGTGCACCCGTGGGCACGACGGCCGCGAACCCGGCCGGGGCGTTCGTCTGCGAGTCGCGTGAGGACTACCTGTTAGCATACAGAAACTTGTACGTCCGGGTCCGGCGCCAGGCTCGCCGGTGTCGGCGGTTCAAGGAAACGGCCAGGGCCGCCCTGAGCGGCCAGACGGTCTTCGACTTTGGCGAGGCCGACGAGCAATACCACGACCTCGCGAACGCGCCGCTTCTGGCGGCCTGCGGTTCGGCTGAGGGAACTGTTCGATAACATGGTCTTGGAGGTGTGGAATGGACTTGCGAGAACTGATGGCCGCGATCGGCGCCTTGCCGGTGCCCCCGCCGGTATCCGAGGAGAGTCTGCCCGCGTCCCTTCGCCTGCCCCTGCGCCCGCTGTTTGAGAACCTGGAAGCGTGGCGCGAGTTCGCCCTACAGGTCCAGACCCTCGGCCTTGAGGGCGACAGCGGCGAGAACCTCACCGAGCGCGTCGAGCAACTTGAAAACATGCTCCGCAACGTCCGGGGATACGGCGGGGTCGAGGTCCGAACCGGCCCGGCGGGCATCTCCATCGGCATGCGGCCGCGGGACGAAGAGGCACAACTAATACCGGAGGTGCCGGCCTATTGGGGGACAATCGTAAACAGCCCGGACAATGATTACATCTATGCCGTGACGGTCGAGGCCCTGGGGGAGGAGCCTGTGACCGTTACGGAGGTCAACCACTTTCACTGCATCCCCAGCGGCACGGTCGTCCGGGTGATAGGGGACTACGTCGATGGCAAGTGGGCGTGGCACTTTGACGGCAACCTCCAAACTTGGTGGGCGGTCATAGGGACTCCTGTCGGCGCCGGCGCCCCCATCTACAATACCGAAGAACTCGTTGATGGCGGGGAACGCGACGGGGAAGCGACCGAAATCAACGGCAATGCGCACGTCGCCAGTGGGACCTTGGCGCGTGTCTGGACCCAGGTCGGTACGGACCGTTGGCTGTTCGAGTACGCTGCGGGGATAACGGCGATTGACGGCGGGCCGGGGATCACGATTGATGAAACCGACCCTCTCGTGCCAAAGGTCTCGGTGGACTTGGCGACCGATCCGGGCTTGCAGTTCGACGCGGCCGGGGACGCCGGCAAACTGCGGGCCAAGGTGAACCCCGACAAGGCCATGCTCCGCGAGTCTGACGGCCTCGGCGTGCTGGCACACACCGACAAGGCCATCGTCGTTTCGTCCGATGGTGTCGGTGTCATTGCCAATGCGGCCAAGGCTATCGAGGTTTCAGCGGATGGCGTCGGCGTCATTGCCAACACGTCTTACGGCATCAGCGTCTCGGCGGCGGGCGTCAAGGTTGACATCGCCGCCACCAACCCCGGTCTTCAGTTCACCGGCGGCGATCTGGCCGTCAAGCCCAACGCCGCCAAGGCCGTTGTGGTTGAGGCTGCGGGCGTCGGCGTCCTGGCCAACAACGCCGAGGCCATCGCGGTTGATGCCCAGGGCGTCAAGTGGACGTACAACACGGACAAGGGCCTCGACACCGAAAACAACCTGGCCATCGTTAAGGTCAACACCGCCGCGGCTATCGACGTGGACGGCGACGGTGTTTGCCTGGTTATTGACGCTGACGACGTGGGCCTGAAGTTTGGCGGCGCGCAAAATGGCCTGTCTCTTGAGATCAAGGCCAGCCAGGGCCTCGACGTGGACGTGGACGGTCTCTATATCGCGCTTTACACCCAGGGGACCGGGGGTCCGTACCTGGAGTTCGTCGCCGGCGAACTCGCCCACAAAACGATTCACGACTCGGACCAGTGGATCAGCGTGGGCGACGGGGCAGGCGGCACGATCACGCTCATCTTCGACCGGGCCGGGCATTTTAAGGGGACCTATCCGTAAGTTGGCGGGGCACGCAACCAACGGCGACATCATGGATTGAGAAGGCGGCTGACAATGACGGGTCGATATCCACCGGGGCTGCCACAGCGCCCACCGAAGCCGAGGAAGAAGCCGCTGCCTCCGGGGTTGCCACCATTGCCGCCGCCACCGCCGTTGCCGCCGTTGCCGCCGCCCGAGCCGTTGCCTCGGTCGTGGATAAATCGGATGAAAGCGGCAAGACCGGCGGCAAGACACTCCCGGGCGGCTCTTAGATCTGGCCGAAATAGGGGCGATGTGGTAAAATACCAACGGATTCAATATCCGTGTGCCGGGTGACGATGGGGCGCGGCGAGGCGAGAAAGAAGCGTGGCCCTTGTGACCGAAAGCCGGGCTGAAAGGGAAAGACATGGAACTCTTGACAAGCACGCAGAAAAGGAAGCGGAGGCCGGCAGCGTCGGGGCCGGGGTCGGCGCTGATGCAGTCTGCTGGCGTACCCGACCCGGCAACGCAGAGATGGGCGGCGGGAACGGGGCCGACGCCCGGCCTGGGGTACGTGGGAAGCAACCCGGCGGCGTTTGGGGGCGGCAGGACGCCACAGCAGCAGGCGTCTATCTCCGGCCAGGCGCCGACGCATCCGGCCATGACCGACGCCCAACTGCTCCGGCCGGAGGGGACGGCGGGGCAGGCATATGACCGGCGGCTCCTCGGCGAGGCGCCCGGCGGGAAGGCGGTGCAAGGCGCCAATGCGGGGGTGGCGCTCCTGCGGTCTGCCGCCGAGTCGGTCGGCCGCACCTATCCCAGAGAGGAACCCGGCCCAGGTACGTCGTGGAATCCGGACCTGATGAAACAGATCGTCGGCGCGAGTAACGCCCGGCGGGGCATCGAACCGGGTCAGGCAGGAACAATCGTCAAGGACGCGCTGAGCCTGAATCCACCGGGCACCCCCGGCGGCGGGACGTACATCGGCCCGGAAAACGTCGGCTACAAG
>DATKUU010000478.1:0-4504 GCA_035530455.1 Phycisphaerae bacterium
TCCAACAGGCTCGTCGATTGCGGATTGCGGATTGCGGATTGCGGATTCACGCGGCCGGAGGCCGCGTCACTTGTGGTTTCACGAACCTTGCCTTGGGCTGGCCTGGCGAAGATCAGAATGCACCACAGGATCACGAGGGCCAAGACGCCGATGAGCAGGCCCAGGGTGAGGCCCAACCTGAACCCGGCCTTCACGGCCTGCTCTATTCCCTGCTCCCTAGTCCCTAGTCCCTGATTCTTCACGCCGCGCCTCCCCTCTGCGCCGGGCTTGCCTCGGCGTCGCCCTGGCAAGCCGGCCTGCGCGCGGACATCGCCTTGAGGGCCTCGATCAGCTCCATCAGTTGGTGGCGGTTGCAATCGCGGAGGTGCTCGACGGCGCCCTTGAACTGGTGCGCCACGAAGGCGTCTAGGCGCCGGAAGTCCACGTCGCGCCCGACGGGCCTGTCGGGCCGGGTCCAGCCAATCACGTCGGCCATCTTGACCGCCTTGCCGCGAAGGGCCGCCAGGTGCGACGAGCGGGCCTGGGCGGCCCAGTAGCCGGGACCGTTGCGGGGATCGAGCCAGCCGCGATCCTCCCAGAAGGCCATCACGCGAATGAAGCCGGCCAGCGTCATCTCGGCGGCCGACCAGGCCCCGCCGATGTTCCGCTGGACAAGCCGCCTGGTGTCCTCGTCCACGTCCAGCGACGTGGGCACCGAGTGGAGCAACCCGAGCTGCCATCGTTGCAAGGCCATCTACGTCGCCTTCCTTCTGGCCACCACCAGCCCGAGTCCCTGCTGCTTGGAGGCCTTAGTCAGGTGACGCACGTCGATGGTCCCGTCGATCTTGTCCGCCCCGCCGAGTCGCAGTGCGATCCCCACGCATCGCCTGACCAGGCGGAAACCGCCCAGGCTCAGCGACAGCTCGGCGAGCCACCTGCTCGCCTCGGGCGTGAACCGAAGGCCCTTTCGGACGGACGCCGCCACCGCCGCTACGTCCGCCTGGATCGGCAGCCCCAGCACGCGGACGATCCCGATGCGGCTGCGGAGCTGCTCGTACATCTGATGCGCGTCGCCGGAGACGGTGACGGAACTCTGTAGCCGTGTCGTGCCCGCCAGGACGATGCCCACGTCCGCCTCGTCGTAGAGGCAGCGGATCGCCTCCAGCACGCTGTACGGCAGCAGGTGCGCGTCATCGACGAGGACAATGCGGATGGAGGTCTGCTCGCCGCCGGCCAGCCACCTGACCAGGCGGCGCCACTGCTCGGAGAGCGTGTGCTTGCCGCGCAGTCCGCTGTCGCGCCAGATTGCGTCCAGCATTCCTCGCTTGGTCGCCGTGGAGGTGTTGTTGGCCTTGACGTAGATGGCCGCGGGGTTCTGGGCGGCGTAGGCCCTCAGGGCCAACGTCTTGCCGCTGCCGGCCTCTCCGATCAGCATGCCCATCGTCCGTTCGAGCAGGCAGAGCTGGCAGAGCCGCCCCACCCGCCGCGTGACGGACGTTTCGACTATCGGTGTGCGCGGTGACGCGACGATCGTCCCGCCCTGTGCCTGGGCGGCCTCGGCGGCGTCGTCGTCCTCGCGCATGGCGTTGAGCTGCATCCAGTGCCAGGCCTTCCGGCAGAACGACTGGCCGGCGGGGCGCGTGCCCTTCAGGACGCTGGACAGGTTGCCGATGTTGACGCCGATCGCGCGGGCCATGCCCCCGACGATGCCCGGCCTCTTGAGGCCCTTGCCCCTGGCGTCGCTCTCGGCCTGCCGCCGGTGCTCCTTAAGCAGCTCCACCACCCGCGAGGCAGACGGCATCAGCGCGTCCGTCTCGGGCACGGCCAGGCCGTCCGCCATCGCTTGCTTCCGTGCTGTCTGTGGCATGGTCAGTCCTTAGAGGTCGAGGTTGTCGAAGACGTCGTCGGTGTCGTCCGCGTCGGGGGCGGCGGCGTTCAAGTCGAGGTCGGAATCATCGGCGGTCTTTCCGGTGAAGAACTCGCGGGCGGACATTTGCGAAACCGCCAGCGGTCCACGGGACCCCACACAACGGGGCTTCGCATCCGAACCTTCCATCCCGACCGCGCGTGGCAGGCGCTTCAGCGTCTCGGCCGTGTCGGCCAGCGCGGTGCGGAAGTACCGCACGGTCGCGCCCTCGCCGCCGCCGTCGGGGGGCGGACATCCGCGCTCGGCGGCGGCCTGCCTCTGGCGAGCGATGTTCTTCAGCGCGTCGGCCTGGCCGCCTGCGAGGACCTCGTGCGTCTCGCGGAAGGACGCCGCCGACTTGCGGTGCTGGGCCTTGAGCCTCATGCGGGCCTTGATGTCGTCGTGCGAGGCGCCCCAGGCGAGCAGGTCCGTCCTCTGCGCCACGCAGATGAGCCGGTCGCGGAGGTCGTGGACGTACACCCGGCCGATCTCGGCGGGGTCGAAGCGGAGGTAGACCTTGCGGCCCTGAATGCCCATCAGCTCGGGCGAGTTGAAGTACAGTCCCCAGTGCTTCACGCCGTTGCGGGCGACGGTCCGCGTGTCGCTCGTCCGCATCATTAATAGGATCAGCTCGTCCTCCGAGACCCGCGTGACCGTCCGGGGCCCCGTGCCATCACCGTAAACCTCATTCGGCGTCCGCCCGTTCATGCCCTGCCCGCGATGGGGCGTGTTGGCATAGACCTCGTCCTCCCACTCGATCAAGGCCGCCTCCAGGTCGGCGGCCGTGGGCAGGAGGTTCTGCTCGCGGTAGGCCTTCATCAACTGGCCCATCTTCTCCGGGCGGTTGGGGATGCTGTTGCCGCGCCAGGTAAGGAACTGCCTGTCGAACTGCGACGACATCGTCCCGTAGAAGCGTTCTATGGGCTTGGCCTTGGCGTTGAAGCGCCGGGCGAAGTGGACCTCCATCGGCAGGTGGGCCAGTGCCGCCCGGACGCGCTGCTCGTCGACCTCGTAGCGGAAGCGCCGCGAGCCGCCGGTGAACGTCTTGGCCTTGAAGTCCCTACCGTTGTCGAAGTAGCCGTTGCGCGGCACGCCGTGTTTGAGCATCGCCCTGCGGAGCGAGGCCATCAGTATGTCCGTGTCCGGACCGAAGGTCATCGCCCGCCCGACGACCTTCCGGCTGCGGACGTCCATCCACCGCGTGATCCACGGGAAGGCGGGCCTGCCGCCCGGCCCGAGGCACGCCACGTCGAGCTGCCTGTGGTCCGCCACCCACCAATCGTTCGGCGCGATCGACTCGTAGTCGCGCTCGATGAACGGGCAGCACTGATCGTCGTATGCCTTCTCGCCGTAACGGTAGAGCACCTTGGTGGCCTTGGGGATCTCGTCGCGGACCTTGACCAGGCACGCCGGGTAGGAAATCCACTCCCAGCGGTTCTTGTGCGCCGCCGCCCGGACCTGTCGCCAACAGTCGCGGACGGTCCGCTTGTTCTTGTCGAGCCAGAGCGACTGGAAGAGCGCCCACCCCTGCGCCGACGGCTCGGAGGCCGCCGGTCCCCTGCGCTGTGGTGCGACGGCCGCCGCGCCGCGACCGGTCTGGACGGCCCTGGCCCACCGCCACATCGTGCTCCAGCTCGGCGGCCGCTTCAGCCCGCACTCGGCGTAGTGCTCGTGCGCCCACGCCCGAAACGCCGCCAGGACGTCCGCGCCGTCGGGCAGTCTGTCCCTGGCGGCCCGCCATGAGGCCACCGCCTTCAGGCGCGTTGCGGCGGCGTTGCGCTGGGCTTGCGAGAGCCGCGCGGCGTCGACGCCGGCTGCCGGGGCCTCGGCGTCGGGGGCGACGAGCGCCGCCAGGTCCGGGTCGCTGCGGGGATCGATGAAGACCTGAAGCTTGCCGGAGGGGGTCGGGCACATCGCCCCGCGAAGGCGGCCCGCCGCCAGGCGGTTGTATATGGTTCGACGCGCCGTATTGGCCAGAATCGCCGCGTGGCTCACGGCCATCCATCCTTGGGGAACTTCGCTCAGCCTTCGCAGTTCGTCCTTCGCGTCAGCATTCGCTGCGGCCTCAGGCATGGCCACGTCTCCTATTTACTCACACAGGCAACTATTTGGTCTATTGGGCAAAACCGACTCCCGGCCCGGCGGGCGAGGCGGGATCCCTCCCGCCCTGCCGGCGCGCTTCCCTGGCGCCGACATTGCCTGCGCCGGGACCGGGATCGGCTGCCTGATTCGATTGCGGATTGCGGATTGCGGATTGCGGATTGTCGCCGCCCTCGGCGGCGCCGCTCGCGGTTTCGCAAGGTCTTGGCGCCGGCCAGGTCCTGATGTATTTTCCACCCGGACCGAAGACGCACAGGGGTGGATCGGCCGCCATTTCGGATTTCGGATTGCGGATTGCGGATTCTTCGGCGTCGCAGACGCCGCCGCTCGCGGTTTCGCAAGGTCGGAGGCGGCCGCGATCGTCCGTCATGGCCGGCGCGGAGTCGGCGTCAGCCGGCAGGCAGAGCAGATGCGCCTTGTGAGGATGCTCCGGCATGATGTCCAGCCACCCGTGTCTGCCGGAGCGGACGTTGAGGATGCCGCCACTGTACTGGATATCGACGCCCGCGAAGTGGAGGA
>DATKUU010000479.1:0-4388 GCA_035530455.1 Phycisphaerae bacterium
CCAGACCCGCTTGGTCTTCCCGCCCGGGCTGGCGGAATCCCGCCACTCGCCGTTGCTCGACATGAACCCGACGCTGAAGGCCCGCATGTGCCGGTCGCGATACAGCGCCGCGTATTCGCGGCCGAGCTGCGTGTCGGCGAATTTCATGTGAAAGACCAGCGCTTCGCCGGCCGGATCTATCTTCACGGCCGAGCCGATGACCGGCGAACTGCCCGTGTCCAGGCGATGTTGATGGGCCGCCAGGATGACGGGGTTGCGGCGGTAGGCGTCGAGCCCCTTGCCCCACGCGCCGGGTTCGATGATTTCGCCCTGGCGATCTTCGTCGCCGGTGGAGGCGACCGCCTCCAGGATCCCGTCGTCGCTGAATCCCTTCACCTGCGCGAAGATGAAGCTCAGGTCAGTCTGATTTGCCGTCTGTGTCTGTGTCTGTGGCATGGTCCTGCTCCCGGGCCGCGTCGCGCGCGGCCAGCATCTGTCCGTAGTCGACGAATCCCGTCGTCGCGGTCCGCCCCAGCGTCTCGGCCGCTTGATGTTCCGTCGCCTTGCCTTCCGCCGGCTTATTGATCCGCATGCCCGCCGCCAGGCACTGGCAGTTGACGATCTCGCCGGGCGGCCCGGAGGTGTCTCGCGGATAGTTCAGCGGCACGCCGTTGACGATGAACGGCCGGCCGATCGGCTTGGGTTCGCGGCGGTATCGCCCCTCGGCGGCGACGTGGGCCTCCCGCCGCTCGCCGGGCCCGCGCGAGTGGATCCAGATCTCGTGAGTCATGCCGCCGGCGATCCGGCCCTCGCGCCTCGCGCGGCTCAATGTCTGGCCGACCGTGTTGCGGGCGACGGTGAGGGCGGAGGCCCGCCGGTTGTTCATGAACGTCTGGACGCGGTCCGCCAGCGCGTTGACCGTCTCGCCGGATCGCATCCCCTCGACCAGCGACCGCCGCAGGTGGTTGCGAGTGAAGGCGTTGATCTTCGTCGAAATGATCAGCGACTCGCTCTTGGCGGCGGCGATCAGGCGGGAGTCGCCGATCAGGCCCGGCAGCCGGCCGGAGATCTGTTCGGCGCTGAGGCCCGCTTCCGTCAATGACTGGCGCAGGCCCAGCTCGGCGGCGTCGTTTACGATCGGCAGCAGCCGGGCGGTGAATTTCTTGGCCTCGCCGGCGTCGCCGAACACGTCGAACAATATCCGCGCGATCGCGGCCTCATCCTTAATGCCCACGTCTTTCAGGTCCGGCAGGTCTTTTAGGTAAAGCCTCAGCAGCTTGACGATCTTGCGGGTTTGTGCGGCGTAGTGGCCTCGCAGTACGCCCGCGCAGCGCTTGGCCAGCGGCGCCCAGGACCGGACCCACGCCTCCCATATCTGCCGCGCCGCAAGCTTTTCTAGTGAGTCCTCACTAATGCCCACGGAACGCCTTCCGTGGGTATCATTATCTACCTGATCCAGATCGTCGGACTCCTCGCTCGACGGCCCTTCATCCTGCGGGGGCAGGACGTTGCCCTCCATCGCCAGGTTGGCCGGCACGACGCCGACGGGCAGCCAGCCGATCGCATCCTGCGGCTCTTGCTCCATGCCCAGGTCCAGCCAGTCGTCGATGACCCGGAAGGACTTGCCCATCGCCCAGTAGGTCCGGGCGGTCTCGGTCTGGGCCCGCCTCATCTCCTGGAAGACCGGCACGTCCTCGACGTCGAACCAGGCCTCCAGGCCGCCGGCGAAGCGTGGGCATATCTCATCGTTGATCGCGTCGCCGATCTTCTCCAGCAGCGGCGCTTCCGTGTCCTGCCAGAACCGCTTCAGCTCGTGCCCGACGTAGGCCGACGAATCTCCGGTCGTGCCGAAGAAGCCGGCCACAGACGGCGGCACGCCGAGCACCGCGCAAATCTCGATCCAATTCAGCCGCTTGCCCTCGGGGTAGACCATGTCCTTCAGCGACTGGCCGATCGAATGGTATTTCAGCCCGCCCCAGAGAACCGCCAGCCGGCGGGCGTTCATCGGCCCGCCGTGCCGCTGCTGCCAGTTCGTCTTCATCTCCCCATCCTGGTCCTGATTGAACGGCGCGTCGGTCTCCAGGACGCCGCCGGGCTCGCAGGAGTTGGCGAACATGGCCGCGTTGAAGAGGGACGCGTTGTAGTCGCCGACGATCGCCAGCCGCGCCGGGGTCAGGGGCGTCAGGCCGTCGAACGGCCTGTCCGGATCGAACAGGCGGAAGGACAGGCACTCGTCGAGCGTCACAGGGTAATGGACGCCGTGCGGATCCTTGAACATCCAGCCGTCAAGCCGAGGGACGTGCCCGGTCTTATCGACGACGGCCGTGGATTTGCCCCCCGGTATCAGCTCCATCGTCAGCGGCCTGCGGCCGATCATCGCGTCGAACAGCCAGTGGACCTGGCCCTTGGTGTACTGGAACGTGACGCACGCCTCGATGAAGGCGTTCCACAGCTGGGCCGGATTGGGCTTTCGCAGCAGCTCGTACAGGTCGCCGAACTCGACGATCTCGCCTTCGCGGGCCTTTGCGATCGCCTTTTCGCGGCACAGCCGCCGCGTCCCGAGGGGACCCGCGCGAACGTGCTTGTGGCCCCATACCCCGCGCGTGCCGGACGCCTCGCCTCGCGACACTCGGATCGGAACGCGCGCCGCGTTCGTGGCGATCCGCGAGATGCAGGTGTGGATCCACAGGCTGTGCTTGTAGGGGTTTGTCGGCCCGCCCAGCGTCCCGCCGGCCGATACGTCCTGGCCGGACATGAACATCTGGGCGTAGGTGGACAGGCTCATGGCCTTGGCCGGCGAGCCGACGATCATCGGCGCGGCGCCCGAGAATCCCTCCGCCGTCATCACCAGACCGTTGGGGTCCCACGACTCGGTTTTATTCGCCTTCGGCGGCATTGTTACCCTTACCACGTGCTTATGTGCGGTTGTGCGCCCACGTTCGCCGCCGCGTGGGCCGCCAGCGCCAGAGCCCAGAACCTATCAGCGTGTCCCGCTTCCGATCGTTCGGCGTCGAATCGCGGGTTACCCGCAGCCGTCAGCGTCATCCGCACCGCGTGCAGATCCTCTCGCGTGGCCGGATCGCTCGGGACGCGAATGCGCTTATCCTCGAACAGCCCTCTAAGCGGGCTGGCCAGTTCATCCTTAACCGGCAGCGAGAACTTAACGGCCTCGCCCTTGCCGGAGGCGACGGCCTCCTGCGCGATCTGTGCGCCAACGCCCGTGGCGTCGATGCAGGCCCGCACCACCTTGGGGTGACGCAGCCGCGCCAGAAGCGCCTCTTGTTTGATCCGCAGCGGCTCGTCCGTGAATACCACCACCTCGCGTGTCCAAACCACGTCGCCGACGCGCTCGAGGACCCAGATCACCGTCCGATCCTTGGTCTCGCCGACGTCCATGCCTATGTACCGTTGACCGTCACCGGCCATTGCGATGTCACCCGCGCCGTCGTGTTCGCAGCCCTCGATCAGCTCGTACGGCAGCCACGCCGTCGAATCGATCGACGGGATCGCCAGGTACTCCTGCCGCCAGTGATCTTCCGACCTGCAACGCGAGCGGCGTATCGTCAAGAATTCCTGCCGCGTGTAGTTTGTCCCCCGAGTCTCGTTGATCCGCTCCACCAGCCCCGCCTCGACAGCCTCCGGCAGCGTGATCCGATGGACGGAAAACGGGATGTCCCCCGGCTTGGCCTGACCTGTCGCGTGGCGCTTGCCCATCTTGGCGAACTTATTGAACTCGCTGCCCTCGCCGTTGTGCGTCGACAGTATCCGCAGCTTGCCGCCCCACATCGTGCACGGCTCGGCGGCCTCGTACATGCGGGCCGGATCGTCGTGGTAGGCCCATTCATCGAGCCCCACGTCGCCACCCTTGGAGCGGAAGCGGCGGGGGTTGGAACTCATCGCCGTCATCCGTGCACCGCAGGAGAAGCGAACGACGAAGGCCGTCCCAGCACGGCCGGTTTGGGGATCTTCGATCTGCTCTGTGAAGCTGTCGGCCACAGCGTCGGCCTTCTCGACCCAGAAGCGGCAGTAATCCGCGAACTCATACGCCGCCGATTCGTCGGCCGACGAGAACCAGTAGTCATACGGCCTGGACTCCGTCAGCCGCGTCATCGTCACGTCGTTTGCCTCGGTGAAGGTCGCCCCGATCCGCCGCGACTTTTCCCATAGCTTCAGATCCGACTCGTCGCGCCGCCAGGCCTGCTGCCAGGGCAGCAGGATATGCCCGCGTTTGGTCTTGCGTTCCGTCAGTACGGGGGGCGCGTTCATGCGGCGGTGCCCTTCATTATCCGGTCCAGGATCTCGTAGACGTTCTGGCGGGTAAGTTTCTTGTCCGGTTTGCCGGCGGTGGCCTTGTCGATCTCGTCCTTGGCCGCCTTGTGCAGATCCGCAAGCTTGGCGGCCAGTATGTC
>DATKUU010000480.1:0-5199 GCA_035530455.1 Phycisphaerae bacterium
TTGCCCGCATCCATCACTATCTGGTACACTCTGGACCACAGTTCGCTCTCCATGCTTGGTCTCCTGAAAAGGGGTTCAAGACAAGCATAAGGGCGAACTGCTTATTGCGCAAGAACTTATAGCAATGGCGCAAAATCCTGGCTACCAGCGGGAGCCGTGGGGCGCGGCCGCGGCAAGAGTCTGCACAGGGGCAACTCCATGCGCCACAGCCCTGCCGACGCTCAGCCGCCGATGGCGGCCTCGACTTCTTCGCGTCGGCAAGCGATGAGGAAGACCGGAATCGCCGCATCCACCACGTCCGGGTCGAACACGGAGGTGGAACCCTTCACGAGAATGTCAATGGCCAGGCTGGTGTCGCGCGCCTCGCGGTAGGGCCGTCGGCTCGTCAGCGCGTCGAACGTGTCGCAGACGGCCAGGACCCGCGCGCCGAGCGGAATCTCGCGGCCCGAAAGCCCGTTGGGATACCCCGATCCGTCATACGCTTCGCCGTGGGCTGCGGCGATGCGCGTCACGTCCTCCAGACCGTGAATCGGCCTCAGAAACTCCTCCATTATCCCCGTGTGGCGGCGCACCTGGGCCAATTCCTCGGGCGCCAGCAGGCCGGGCTTGTCCAGAAGGTCCTTTGGAACGCTTACCAGGCCGATGTCGTGGACGAGTGCAGCCCACTTCAGGCGCCGGGTTTCGCCTTCCTCCAGTCCCATGGCCATGGCGACCAGCACGGCCAGCGCCGCCACGCGCCGGCTGTGGCCGATCTTGTCCGACGGGTGCGCGTCCGTCAAATGCCCGAACAGTTCCAGCAGGCCGGTCACCTCGGCTTCCGTGTCGGCGAGGTCGTCGGCATCCAGCCGACGGGTCGTTCCCTTCACGAGCAGCTCCACGTCCTGCGGGTTGAAGAGTTGGGAGTAGAAGTCCGCTTCGCCGAGCACTTCGATTCCGGCATGGGCGACGCAGGGGGCGACTTGGCTGCGTGCGCGGCTCTCGACGGCGTGGACAAAGGCCACCAGTTCCGGCCCCGTCTGCTCGCGGAGCACCATGTCGCACGTGTCGGCGAAGCGCAGCACCTGGGCCGCTGTCGAGATCTCTTCGCCCCCTTTGCCGCGAGGGTATCCGTGTCCGCTCACCCACTCGTGGTGGTCCAGGATGATGGGGGCGACGCCCAGCAGGCCGGCGACGTCCGCCGCCATCTGGGCCCCCACCAGCGGATGGGAGCGCAGCAGCGGATGGTTGGCCTGTTCCTCCAGGTTCCAGCAATGGGGCGGGTCGGTTCCGTCGCGCGGGGCGCCGATGTCGTGGATCAACGCGGCGTGGAACACCGTCTGCTCATCCACGCCCTCCAACCGGGCCGCCAGCCTCGCGGCCGCCACCGCCACCCGCCCGTGGTGGGAAACGAGAGGCGAGGGGGCATAATCGAGCACGCGCGCCAGAGCGGCCAGCACCTCGCCGCGACAGAGACAGAGGCCCTTCGCCTCGCCGTGCCGGCAGCCGGTTGCGTCCGAGGCCATGTTTCGTACCTCCCTCCACGGCGCGTTTCGCCCACGGTATGGACGGACAAACATTGTTCCTATTCGACCTTATCGGCCGGGCCGGTCGGCCGCATGAACGGATTCCGCCGCCGTTGGTGGGTGGCATGCCCACCCTGTTCGGGTGGGCATGCAGCGCCGGCGCCCGACCTTCGAAGAGCCCTTTTGCGTTTGACGTTCCCGGACGCCGCCGCTACCATGCGCCTGACGCATCCGGTGCATGGTCGGAAGGAGGGAAGCGTGCGCGAATACGACGTGGCTGTCCTGGGCGGCGGGCCGGGCGGATACGAAGCGGCCGTCCGCGCCGCACGCCGAGGCGCCAAGGCCTGCTGCATCGAAAGGGGCCACCTCGGCGGCGCCTGCCTGAACGTCGGATGCATCCCAACCAAAGCGATGCTCCATGCGAGCGAACTGGCGTGGAACATCCGCCGAGCCGAGGAGTTCGGCCTCCAGGTCGGCAGCCCGAAAGTGGACGGGCCAGCCTATATGAAACGCGTGGCTGGCGTCGTCTCCGGCCTGCGCAAGGGTGTCGAAGGGCTACTTGCAAGCGCCGGCGTGGAGGTCATCCGCGGCCGCGGCCGTCTCGTTGCGCCCGACCGCCTAGGTGTGGAGATGGAGGATGGCTCGAAGGAAGTTCGCGCCAGGGCGATTATCATCGCGACGGGCGCGCGTCCGGCCCGGCCGGAGTTCCTGCCCTGGGACTCGGGCCTCGTCTGGACCACCGACGAGGCGACGACCGCCGAGGACCTGCCGGAAAGCGTTCTCATTGTCGGAGGCGGCATCATCGGCTGCGAGTTCGCCACCCTCTATTCGGAACTCGGCATCCCGACGACTGTCGTCGAAATGCTCGACTGCCTCGCCCCCGGCGTGGATAAGGATGTCGCCAAGGCGATTCTCGCGAGCCTGAAGAGACGCAAGGTGAAGGTGCTGACCGGCTCGAAGGTGACGGGCTTGAAAGCAGGGAAGGGCGGCGTGACGGCCCACGTGGATGGCGGTGAGAAGGTCCAGGCGGCCCGGGTCCTTGTAGCCGTCGGGCGCGTGCCGAACACCGATGGTCTAGGCCTGGAGGACGTCGGCGTCCAACTCGACGGCCGTCTCGTCCGGGTGGACGACCGCTGCCGCACCAGCGTCCAAGGCGTGTACGCCATCGGCGACTGTGCCGAGACGCGCCAGTACGCCCACCTGGCGAGCCGCATGGGCGTCGTCGCGGCCGACAACGCCACCGGCCACGAGGCGCGCGACGACCGCCGCGTCGTTCCCATCGGCATCTACACGCATCCGGAAGTTGCGACAATCGGCCTGGCGGAAGACGAGGCGCGCCAGAGCGGCGCGGACGTTCGCGTGGCGCGATTCTCCCACCGCGCGAGCGGGATGGCCCGGGCCTACGGCGAACCGGAAGGCCGGGTGAAACTCATCGCCGACGCGGCCCTCGGCGAAATCCTCGGCGCGGTCATCATCGGCCCGCACGCGACCGACGTCGTCCAGGAAATCACCCTGGCGATGCGCCACGAGTTGACCGTCGAAGAACTGGCCGACACCATCCACGCGCACCCGACCCTCTGCGAGGCCGTCCTCGAGGCCGCCGAGGCCTGGCTCGGCCTGCCGATGCACGCCGTCGGGTGAGAACGATGGCCGAACTCGTCACCCTCGACGTCGGGCGTGCGGCCTACGAGCCGACGCTCCGCCTCCAGGAGCGCCTCGTCCGCCGCGTCAAGGCCGCGAGCGACGAGCGCGCGTACCTGGTGCTTGTCGAGCACGATCCGGCCGTCATCACCCTCGGCCGTTCGACCCGCGGGCCGCACGTCCTTGCCTCCGCCGACCGCCTCCGGGCCGAGGGCATCGAGGTCCACGAGTCGGGTCGCGGCGGCGACGTCACCTACCACGGCCCCGGCCAAGTGGTCGGCTACCCCGTCCTGCGCCTGGACCTCCACGGCCGCGACGTTCGCCGGTACCTGCGGGACCTGGAGGAGGCGCTGATCCGCACGCTCGCGCGGTTCGGCCTGGAGGGCGAGCGCGCGGAAGGGCTGACGGGCGTCTGGGTCGGCGGCGGGAAGGTGGCGGCCATCGGCGTCGCCGTCACGCGCTGGGTCACGTACCACGGCTTTGCGCTGAATGTTTCGACGGACCTGGAGCGTTTCGGGCTCATCGTGCCGTGCGGCATCCGCGACCGGGGCGTGACGAGCCTGGAGCGGCTGCTGGGGCGCGAAGTCCCGGTTGCGGAAGTGAAGGGGCCCCTTGTAGAATGTCTCGTCGAGGTTTTCGGGTTCGACGGGGCACGGGAGTCAAGCGTCTCGGCCGAAGCGCCGGACGGAGAGGCGGATGCAGACGACGCAGGTGAAAACGCCGAGCTGTGAGGACGGCCGGCCCGACAAGCGCCGGTTTCCGCCCTGGATCCGCAAGCGCGCCGGCACAAGCGCTGAAGCCGCGCGCGTCCGCCGCCTGCTCGCGGACCTGGGGCTGGCCACCGTCTGCTCGAGCGCCCATTGCCCGAACCAGAGCGAGTGCTACGCCCGCGGGACCGCGACGTTCCTCATCCTCGGGTCCGTCTGCACGCGGTCGTGCCGCTTCTGCGCCATCCGCCGGGCCAATCCTGGGCCGCTGCGCGAGGACGAGCCGGAGACGGTGGCCGAGGCGGCCGCGAGGCTCGGCCTGGCGCACGTCGTCGTGACAAGCGTGACGCGCGACGATCTTGGGGACGGCGGGGCAGGGCACTTTGCCCGAACGATTCGGGCGATCCGCATGCGGCTTCCGCGGGCGGTCATCGAGGTCCTGACGCCGGATTTCCAGGGTTCCCGCGAGGCGCTCCAGATCGTCCTCGCCGCCCGGCCGGATGTCTTCAACCACAACGTGGAAACCGTGCCGCGCCTTTACGCGGCGGTCCGGCCGGAAGCGGACTATGGCCGCAGCCTGGAAGTCCTTCGGTATGCCGCGGAGCGGGCGCCGCAGGAAGGCTTGAAAATCTGGACGAAAAGCGGCCTGATGGTGGGGCTGGGCGAGACGGACGGCGAGATCCGCGCGGTCCTGGCGGACCTGCGCCGCGCCGGGTGCGAGATCGTGACGATGGGTCAATACCTGGCGCCGTCGCCGGCGCACGCGCCGGTCGCGCGGTTTGTCGAGCCGCAGCGATTCGCCGCGTGGGAAGCCGAGGCCCGCGCGATGGGGTTCCGGGCCGCGGCCGCCGGACCGTTCGTCCGGTCCAGTTACCAGGCCGAGCGCGTGTTTCAGGAGGGTGCGGCCGCGCAGGCCGGCGGGTCGTGATTCAACGGACTTCGTGCTACTTTGTCAACTTCGCGCGGCCATGAAGAGAGGGTGGCCAAGAATGGCCACCGCGCTGCCGCTTCGTTTGAGGCGTGCGAAGTTGATAAAAGAGCGTTAGGATTTCAGCAAGCGGGGGCTTGAGGTGAGGAGCGCTCGTATGGCCGTCGTGGACGTCAAGTTGCCGGAACTGGGCAAGGACGCGGGCCAGGAGGCGCGCGTCTCCTTCTGGTACGTCGAGAAGGGCGAGCGCGTGGCCAAGGACGACGACCTGGTGCAGATGATTACCGACAAGGCGACGTTCGACGTACCGAGCCCGGCCGACGGGCGCATCGTCGAACTGGTGGCCGACGAGGATGACGAAGTGACCGTCGGCCAGGTCCTCTGCCGCATCGAAACCGACCTGTCCGCCGAAGCCTCGGCG
>DATKUU010000481.1:0-3730 GCA_035530455.1 Phycisphaerae bacterium
CTGAGCCGTTCCAGTGTCCGCGGCTCCATGGCCCAGGTGGTCTGCAGCAGGCAGCCCAGCAGGGCCCTGTCGCGGCCGGTGTTGGCCCTTGCCTCGCTCCCAGGCTCGCTCCCAGGCTCGCTCCCGGTCTCGCTCCCGGTCTCGCTCCCGTGCGGCGGCTCAGTCGTCTTCTTGGTCTTCGTTTCCGTCATCCGTTGTGTCCTCTTGGCTGCTTCTGCTCGCTCCGGCGGCGGGCAGGTTGTCCGGTGCGGTCGTCGTGGGGATGCCCGCCTCGCGGAACGCCTTCAGTTCGCCTGCACGTCGCTGTGTGTAGTCCGCAACGCTCTGCCCCTCTCGTTCGATGTAGTCCCCCAGCGTGTCGATGCCCATGGCGACGGCCTTCTCGGCGGCGACGATCTCCTTGAGCGGGTCGATCCACGCCCAGCGGGGCATAAGCCACTTGACCCGGAAGCCGTCATCGCGGAGGGGCAGTTTCCCGTCGGCCATCCCTTCCCCGATCCACCGCACGTAACAGGGCCACAGGATGTTGCCGATCACGAATTCCTGCCAGCACATGAACGTGCGGTAGGCCTGGAGCAGTGCCGCCCTGGCCGAGGAGTAGTTGGTCTTTGAGAAGTCTAATAAAACCAGTTCCAGGGGTATCCCCAGCCCCGCCCCGATCATCCTCAGGCAGGTCGTTATATACGGCTCGAACTGTTCGCCGGGCCGGGTGGGGTTGTGCATATCCAGCTCGTCCCCCGGCTCGCCGACCAGGATGGCCCCCGCCTCGGATTTGAGCATTTGCTGTTCGGTCCCGTCGCTGGCCGTCTCGGAGGTGAACTCGCTGCGCAGGTTGCCCTCGGCGTCCAGCATGAACTCGTGGTTATTTCGCTTGATGAAGTAGGTCAGGTGGGAGGCGACGGCGGCGGCGATCTGTTCGGCCTCCAGGTACCCGTCGAGGTACTCGTACATCCCCATGCCGCTGCTCAGGATGGGGACGCCCCGCGTCTGGGAGGCCCGCTGGGTGTTGGTCAGGAACTCGCAGTCTCGCGCGTCGATCCGCGTGGCGTCCTTCGCCCAGCTCGCCCCGGCGTAGAACCCCTTGTATTCGCGCTTCCCGACGTAGTAGCCCGCGTGGCGTCCGGTGGACGGCTCGACCTCGACGCCGTTGACGATCGTCTTGTCTTTGACCCCTCCGCCGCGCGGGCTGATCAGTTGGTCGGCCTCATATGTGGCGATGCCGGCGTCGGTATGGACCACCAGCACATCCCCGTCGGTGGCGATGGCCCTGAGCCATATCCGCAGCAGGCCGCCGAAATCCGTTCTCTGGCGGATATCGGCCCCCCGGCCCATCCGTTCGGTGATGTAGTCTTTCGCCGCTTCGTTGTAGCCGCCGTCGGTGCTGAGCGGCTCGAACTTGATTCGCGGCCCGACGACGTTGTCGATCCATCGGTCGACGATCCCGTGGATAAGTGGGCTTTGCCGATCGGCCCCCCGGCACAGCTCGCGGAGGTCAAAGAGCGTTCGTTCGTCGAGGTGCTTATCCGCCGGTCCGCCGCTGTGTCCATAGTGGCCGCGGTTTCGCCCGCCCCGCGTCACGGCGAACCCGTCGCCCAGGGCCATGGCCAGCCGTGCGGCCTTCCGCCGACGCCCCCAGCCGGGTGCGATCTCTCCGATCGCCCCGTCGAGCATCCACCCGACGAACCCGGGCCTGGCCTTTTTGGCTAATTCGCCGGCGTCGATCACGTGTACCCCCTGCGGTCGGCGTAGACGCGGCCGTGCATCGTCCCGCGCGCGACCTCGCGTCTGAGCCGGTCGCGCATGTCGGAGAGTTCCTGGAGGGACGCCTTGGCGATATTGACGCCGTTAACGGCGTAGCTCTGGACCGCCCCGCCGGCCAGGCGGGTTTCGATGGCCGTCTCGACGGCCGTGAGCAGTTCAGTTGCGGTTGCCATACCCCCATGCTGGCGATGTTGAAAAACGTCAAAACCCCCCGCAATACAGATCTGTACACAAGTTCAGGAGTTTTTTTCCGCCGCCCGGCTACTGGTTTTCTCCTTCAGGGACGCGCGTATAGTAGGTGTATCGGTGGAGGTTCCGCCCCGTGCAGCGGACCTGCCGGACAATAAAGTCCCCTTCTCGCCGGGTGGATTTGGCCTCAAGCACGGCCCTGCAGACCTTGCACAGCGTGTGGCCGTTTACCCAGCCCTTGTCGCCCCCGCGTTTCTTGCCGATCAGGCGTTTGATCAGGGCCTTTTTGGTCCCGGCCGTCTCTATGCCTGCGGCCTCGGCCAGTTCCAGCAGTTGCCACTTCCTCAAATCCTTGACCTGTTTTTCCGTCAGTTCCGCCAGGGGCGGCGTCGCCTTGGGCTTCTTCTGTTCGCTCCTCTTCTCTTCCGCCGGCGTCTGCTCGACCGCCGCGTCTTCCATGACATCCGTCGTTTCTTCGCTATCCATAGCTTTCACGTGTCTCATCTCCTGAATCGTTCCATGCTGGACATTCGCCGCCCCGCCTTACGCGGCGGCTCGGCCGTTTCGGTCAGTCTGTGCACGCCCCGGTGCCTCGCGGCGGCCAGGGCCAGGTAACTGGCGTCCCAGTAGTGGTTGGCGGTGTGCTCCGGTTTGAGTATCCACAGCCGCTCGTCCCTCATCTTGCCGTACCGGTTTCGGCCTCGATGGCTCCGCAGGTACTCGCTGGTCATCTGCTTCAGGAAATCCTCATCGGTCCCCTCCGGCAGGTGCATGTATCCGGCCCCGGCGTTCGGGACGTTCATCAGCCGGGCGAGTTGGCTCTTGAGCAGCAGCGTCGAGCACCGCCAGAGTTCCAGTTGCCCCCGCCTCAGCACCCGCCGCCTTCGGGCGGTGGTGCGTTCTAGCTTGCTGGGTGTCATATAGCCGTCGCGCATGCCGTCCTCGCCGCGTGCCGGGTAGCAGTCCCCGCCCGAGGTAAAGCCCGCGCAAAACTCATACACCTGGTCGGTCCGGTACTGGGCGTCGATGAACGTCAGGCTGATCGGCATCGTTTCCCCCTCGCTCCCGTCGGTCTTGCCCACGATCGGAAAGGTTTGGCCCAGAAACTCCCGCAGCGGCTCGAAGTCCATTTGTCCGGCGGCCCCCTCGCCGAAGCTGGTGGTCTCGATCCGCCTGGCCGCGATCAGCCAGTTCTCATAGCCGGCCCCCCAGCCCCAGACGGCGGCGTAGAAGCAGTCCATCTGCACGTCCACTCCGGCGGTCAGCACCCGCACGCCCTCGGGGAGGGTGTTGAAGGCGTACCCGCCGATATGCTTGGCCAGCGCCGTCTGGTCGGTCGTCGCCTCGGTGGGGGTGTAGACCTCGCCCAGTTGGGAGTTGATAAAGTCGATCAGCGGCCCGTAGTCCCCGCCGTGGTATCGCTCGCGGGCCAGGGCCCACTTCTCGGCCAGGGCGTCCATGCTCACAAACCCGGGGTAGAGCATCAGCGCCGAGACGTGGTAGCTGCGTCGCGGGTTGGGCGAGGCCTTTCCCGTCAGCTTGCCCTCGGCGTCGACGCCCTGCCCGGCGGGCGCCCACCGCCCGGCGGACACCGCCTCCCACCGCTCGGCCTCCGTCCAGATCGCCCCGCAGAGGCTGCAGGCATAACGGGCGTGCTCTCCGGCGGCGTACTCCGCCGGGGTAAGGAGCTTGCCGTCCTTGGTCTTATCGAGTTGGACGTTGGCCCATTTGAGTATGTGGTGCTCGCCGCAGTGGGGGCATTTGGCCCACCACTCCCTCC
>DATKUU010000482.1:0-25615 GCA_035530455.1 Phycisphaerae bacterium
CGCGCCTGGGGCCTTGGTTTCGACGTAGCGGCCCACGGCCTCGCGGAGCGCGTCGGTGGATTCTGATTCCCACTCCTGCGCCTGCAAAACTAGATTCATCTGGCGTTCGTACTCCCCTGCGGCCCTCTCATCTCCGGCCTCGCGCGCGGCCCGCGCAAGGCGTTCAAGTTTCTGAGGCAGGGGCAGGTTGCGAACGTCGCCCGTCGTCGCCCGGAGATCCGCTTCGCGTGTCAACTGGTCGAGAAACTCGCTGGGTCCGGTGCCCCGGAATCCAGAATCGGGATCGCTCGCTGCGGATTCGGCGTCCTGGTCGAGGTGGCCGCCGGGCGGGAGAACGCCGCTAGGCTTCTTGAACACAAACATGCGCGCAAGGGCGGGCCGTCCGGCGCAAGCCTCCTTGATTTCCGTGGCGTAGGCCAGGCCTTTCCATGCGCAGATTCTGTCGCCTTTGAGCCAGTCGAGTAGCGGGGTTTCAACCGCGCCGATGCCGAGTCGGTCCAACTCCGCATCTACCCGCGCCTCGTTGATCGTCGCCCGCGCTTCGCGCAGGTGTTCGGCGGCTCGCCGGTGCTTCACCATCGCGGTTGCTATGTCGGGGCGCTTCGCAATCCCCATCGTCCGGGCGGTCTTTGCCAACTGCCCCCCGCTCTGCGTTTGCAACCATCGGCCTAGCCGTTCCTCAACGGGGGAAGGCTTCTCCGGTGCAACTGGCGGCGCGGCTGGCGGCGCTTCTGGCGGGACTTCGGCTGCCGCCTCTGCCGCCGGAGCCACCTTTGCGGCGGGCGTAGGCGGTGTTGCCCTGTCGAGCATTTCGGCCTCGCGCAGTCCTTGCAGCATCTTCCCTACGGTATCCTCTGCGGATTCAATCGCAAGGCCAGTCGTGCGGTCTGTCGCGCGTGCAATGTATCGGTTTTCGTTTTCCGGGTCCGCGGCCCATGCCGGATTTTCCTCTACTGTCCATCCGGCCTCGGTCAGGGCGCGGCGCGCCTCGGTTTCGGCGACAGGTGCGGCAGGGGGCGGTTTTGCGGCTTCGGCTGCGGGTGAAGGTAGCCCCGTGTCTTTGGCAACAAACACTTCGCGGAGGTAATCACCGGCAACTTCTGAGTCGGCGACAATTTTATCGTAATGCTTGGCGAAGTCGCTGGCCCGGATTATTTGGCGCGCACGCCGACTCCACTTCAACACCAAATTGAAGTCGCCGTGCTCTTGGATTATCATTGCCAGTTTGCCAGAACGTACATCCCGCTCGCTCACCCAATCCCCAAACTGCGGGCGGCGCGTTCCAAATGGCGGCGGCGGCACATACTCCGCTCTTACCTTCTCCCCCACTTGTTCGAGGCTTCGTATCAACTCCGCTTCTTGTTTGGCACGAGCCAAGTCCGGCTCGAATCCCGGTTGCTTGGCAATAACTCCGGGCTGAAAACCTTTCGCCTCTGGCAGTGGCGGGAAGATGGGGCGTAGTTGAGATGCTTGTACCCGTGGCAACCCAAATCGTTCCAAAAGAGGCTTCAACGCATTGGCGGCGGCCTCTGCGCTTGGCATGAACGGCGTGCCATGAATACCCCTGTCTTGGGCCCTGAGGTCATTCGGGTCCGCGCCTGAAATGTCAATCTCGCCAATATAGGCTCCCTTACCCTCTGGACCAGGGACAAAACGAACTCGCGCGGTGATGTTTCTCCCTGCACCTGTTGGGTCAGCAAGGACAAGCACCTGCTTGACCTCGGCGGGTGCGGCGAGTTCGGATAGTCCGATGTAGCGAAGTAGGCCGTCCGGCAGGGGGTCCGCCTCTCCCCATACTTGCTGGTACGCGGCCGCTTCTTTGGACAACTCCTCTCGCGTGGCCTCTCCGCTCTCCACCAACTCGGCCGCCTTGACAAGCCTTTGCTGAAACGCCTTCCGCTCGCGTGGCGTTTTGAGCGTCTTGGCTAGGTCCAGGCTCAGCGTACTTGTGTCAATGCGTATCATCGCTCCCGGCGGAAGGTCTTCGAGAATCGCCTCGTTGCCGGTTTCGTTGTAAATCTGGAAAATTCTCAAGGCTCGCGCCGCGTCGGCGGGTGTCTGTGGGAAGGCAGGCGCGGCGGCGGCCTGGTATCCAGCCGCGCTCATTTGTTCGAGTGCTTCATCGCCCTTCTTGGCAAGCGCCGAGAGTTCGTCGTAGATTGCCTGCAACCGCGGCACATCTTCCGGCTTTGGGGTTTTTAGATAGCGAGTGCCGTTTATGACCTCGGTTTCGATGGCCTCTTTCTCGGCAGTCAATGCCTTCATCTTCTCGCTGTTGGCCCTCAAGAAATCCATGTACGCCGCAGGAGCAAATGACGGCTTTGCGGCAGCGGGCGGGGTCGGCTGAACCTCGCCAATCAAAGTCACGGCCACATCTCGGCCAACCGCCAACTTCGCGGATACCGTCTCTGGCGTCACAGGTTCGCCCGCTTCGCGCATGGCGGCAACCTGGGCCACAAGATCGGCGCGGCTGCCGGGCGTTGGCGCGGCAGGCAAGGGCGCGGCTTTCGGTGCAGGCGGTACTTCTGGCGCAGGCCCTTTGCGCTGGGCCGCAACACCAGCACCAAGACGCAAGAGTGCCGGGGCAGCCAAAACCGCGCCTTCCGTCAGCAACTCGCTCACGCTCGGGACACTGGCCGCCAGGCGCTCCAACATCCCCTTGGCCTCGTCCATCGAGCCAGGCGGCTCCAATCCGATGACGGCCCGGATGGTCCGGCCCGCCTGTTCTTCTCCCATTTCGCTGATGAGGTCGCTGTATCCGGCGCTCTTGGAGAGCGCGGCCAGCCGGGGAACCTTGCCCCTGAGATCGTCTAAGTGAGAGAGCAATTTCCCTATGAGTGGGACTTTCGCGGCCAACTTGTCGGCAGCCGCACGACCGAGCGGCCCGAAGATTTCCTGTCCCATTTCTTCCGTTGTGCCTTCAATCCATCCAGAAAGGAGTCCGTGTAAGACGGCCTGGGCCGGAGTTTCGCCCTCACGCTGAAAGATGATTTTCCCCCGCCGTCCCAGTTCCATGACGGGAATCTGGCGCTGCTCGATTTCCGCCGCGCCCCACATAGGCGCACGCACGGCCCCGCCTATCGCCGCCCGCGCCGCCATGTTCGTAAGCCGCGCCGCTACCGCCGCGCCCTTGCTGGCCGCAATGCGCTTGGCGAACCGCCCGGCTAGATTCGCGCCGAGTTTCCGCAACGCAACCTTGCTCCCCGTCTGAACCGCGCCTTTGGCAGCCTCCGCCGCGCCAGCCGTCAGAGCAAACTCAATCATGTAGGGAAGTAGGTTTACGACACCCTCGGCGATAACCGCAGGCCATGTGACTCCGCGAGCATCGGTTTCGGCCACGTCCAGAAGGAACCGCGTGACTATGGCTTCGTCGGCGGCTTGCCGTGCATCCGCTGTCCGAAGCGGACCACCAAACGCGGCCCGCAAAGTCCCTGTCATTTCTCGATCTTCGAGTTCCTTGTAGAATCCCGGCTCGCGTTCTTCTTCCTGCAAGCGTTCCGCCGCCTCTTTGGTCCGGCGCATGTGAGCCACGTCGAAAGCAACGCCTACGACCGGCAACCATGCCGCCCAGTCCTTCCGCACGAGTTTTTCGGCGACGCCTACCTTGCCAGCGCGTTCCCCTGCTTCGGGGGCCACGGCAGGACTCAAAAGGTCGCGCACCTGTGCCTTGACCGCATCGGGGATTCGGGGATTCGCTTCGGCCTTTTCAATCATGTCCTGAAGATCCGAGTAGGTGACGCCGTGCGGCTGCGCCGCTTCGGGTTCCGGCAACTCGGTCGCGCCCTGGCGTCGAAGACCTTCCACCTGGCCCTGCAACACTTCCTGCCTTTTCTGGATTTGTTCTAACGACCATTTGCGTATATCTTCACCAGTGCTCAGGATCGCCCGTTCATCTTCGACGTGCAACGGATACCCCGCCCCCGGAGCCGTGATGAATTGCTTTTCGTGCTTGCGGATGGCGAGTTCGTCCAACACGGTAGCCGCATCCTGATGCAGTTCCTTTATCTGCGGCGATTCCGGTTTGACACCTGGGGCCGCTTGCGGGGCGGATGGGGCGGCAGGGGCAGCGCCAGTAGGGATCCCCGTAGCGGGAGCGAGTGTCTTCTTTCGCTCTTTTTCCGTGGCGCGCGCAATGGCAATGCGTTGGCGAAGTCCGCCATCATCCGGCAAAACTTCTCGGTCGCGGGCAGTCTGGATTTGCTCTTGCAGTGTAGGCATTAGCCTCCCAGGATGCGTAGGCGCTTTTCGAGTACCGCCTCAAACTCCTCGCTCTTAGGGTCAAGGTCGGGGCGCTCTTGGCGCAAAGCATCGTATGTGGTGTTCACCTGCTCTTGCTGAAGTTTCGATTCCTGCGCCTTCGCCGCAGCCTCCGATTCTCCTGCCAAGGTCTCGCCGGTCGCCGCCGCCACTTCCTGGGCGTAGGACTTCCACGCTTCGGCCTGGCCCTGATACCGGGCCTGGAGTCCCGGGTCAGCCGTCTCCTCTTTGGCGAGTTCGTCAAACCGGGCCGCAATGGCTTCCGCCTTGCGAACCTCTCCCGGCCACGGAACGATGCTCATGCTGCGCGTCTTCTTGTCAAGCAGCGCGCTCCGATGGCGCTTCGCGGGGTCCATGTCGCCCATTTCGTCCGGTAAGTCGTAGAGCACCTTCCCGCCACTCACCAGCGGCTCTGTCACCGATACGAGACTCGGCAAAACTTCGCCCTGTGCCGGCCATCCCTGGACCTTCATTTCTCCCGCCTCTCCTTCCGGCGGTGTTTTGAGAACATCCGTCCATGTGTCCGTCATCCGGTCGTATTCAACCGGCTTGCCATTCAGTGTGGCGCGGATCGGCTCCGGCCCCACCACAAGAGTCGAAATGTCAACCCATTCGCGCGTATCGGGCATCCGTACCCGCTTGACCGTGACGGTCTCTCCGTTGGGTTTCCGCTCAACATTGGTTTGCACCGGAAGGGGTGGTTGGCGAACCTGTTTCGTTTCGACATGCTTGCCCTTGCTGTCAAACTGGATAATGTCATATCCGCCGGGAACGCTGCGGACGACATTCGTGCGTTCGCCCTCAACGCCCAGTTGTTCTCGCAGGTCCAGAGTTTCCCATCGGTTCGTCTCAGGGTCGAGAGTCCAGGCCACGCCCTTGGGCAATGTCCCGCTCGGCCGGGGCGGAGGTGGCTGGGGTTTCGGCGCTATGGCCGGAAGCCCCGGGGCCCCCGTCGCCACGGCGTAGGCTTCCCCGGAAATGCCCCCCATCGCCCGGCCACGCTCCATCAACTTGCGCTCGACGGCGTTGCGGACCCCCTGCTCGGTCATCACCTGATCGCCGACCCTGAATCGGCGAAAAGGTCGCTCCTCGCCAGTCGCCACGCCACCCGCGAGTTCCGGCTTTGCTATCCCGGCTTTGAGTTCCTCAACAGGTTCCCCCAAGACGGCTGAAAGCGCCTTCGATGTTTGGCCCGGCTGAGACTCCTTGAAGCCCCGGCTTACAATCTGGTCGGCCCGCGTCCGCGACTCGTATTTCAGACGTCGGCCGGCGATCCTTGCCGCTTTCCGCTGCTCCGGCGTCAACCTTGCGAGTTCCCCCGCAACCCCGCCCCGCTGCTCGAACCTTACGCGCTCGATGAGTGCTGGCGCTGCTTCCGGGCCGTACTCCTGGATAAACGCCCCCAGGTCCCGCGCCTCATCGAACACCGTCGCGGCTCCCGCGGCCTTGGGCGGTTTCACGACGCTCTCTTCTTGCCGGCGGCGATCCTCCCATTCTTCAATGCTCTCCCGGCTTCGCAGATGCGCCATGCCAAACCGGCGGGTGCCGGGAAACATCGTTTCAACGTGTAGTGGCGACACGAGATTCGTCCTCCTTGACTTTTCCGCTCGGCGCTCTATACTACTATCGGCAAATCACCCAAAGGAGCAAAACCATGAAACGCCTGCTCGTTCCCATTCTGATCGCCCTCGGCGGGATCGCCCTGGGCGCCGGGGCCACAAAACTCGCGTGGTATCCCTATGTCTCGGACGCGCTCAACGAGCCGTGCGGCAAGACGGTGTTCGAGTGGAACATCATGGCGAACCGCGTGGATACAACGCCGATCCCGCTGGACGCCAATTTTGAGATTGTCGGTCTTGCCGTGGAACCGAAGGCAGAAGCCCTGATTGTGCGCGTCCACCTGCGCCCGCGCAATCCGTCTTGTCTGGCTGTACCACCACGGGGCTGGATGGCATTTCTTGCCGGGCCTCTCGCAACAAGTAGGGGCCTGGTGCGTAAGCGGTTTCAGGTTGAACCAACGCGCGACCGCTTTTTCTTGTTGCTTTACATTCAAGACAGGCTGGTTGCCGCTGAGCGTCATGGACAACCGATGGTTGCTCTGCCACTGACCGCCACGCCCGCGGAACAACTGGCTGCCCTGGCTACAATCATGTCTCATGCAACTCCTCCCTGAACCATGGACTTTTCCTTCTCGGGCGCTGTTATGTTCTCCAACTGCGAGAGAAACTTGAGTTTGGCCTTTCCTTCCTCCCCCGGAATCATCACGGCGGGTACAATGTGCCCCACCAGACCCGCCTTGACAGGATGAAAGCCCGCTGCCCGCGCTTTTGCCGTGAAATAATCGCATTCACATTGGACCATCTCGGTCCCGTCGGCGTTGAACCCGAAAGCGAACCAGGGCGGGGCAATAGTTTGAAGCGCCCGCCGCGACAACTTCGACGCCGCCATGCTGATATGCCCGTCCTCGCCGTGGCCCTCGCAGCCGTTCTTGGAGAAAAAATGGCAACCCGCAATGTCCGCCTCACAGGCCAACAGGACCCCAGTTTCCTTTAGCGGCACGATGTCGTCGTCCAGCATCAGGAGCCACGCCTTGTCGGTCTCTTTCAGGAACCACTTGACCGCCTGATTCCTCCACGCCGCCAAGCAATCCGTCGCCTGATATCCGGCCTCCCTCCGCATCCTGCGGACGCGAGGAAATCCGGCGAGCCACTTGGACAGGATGGCGTTCGCCCCTCGCCACTCGAAGACGACAACCTGCATTTCGTCCGTTTTCATGTGCAGGGTCCGCACGAAAGAATCCCATTGGTCCAACAACGAACGTGTCCCAACTCGTCCGTGTAGATCGTCCCACAGACGGCCATGCTGTAGCATCCCGCCCCCGGCCCGATGTGTTTGAGTTTGCCCGTCGTCAGGTCCACGTCGATCCAGGTCCCGTCCGGCAGAATCTTGTCCCACTCGCCGGGGTCGTGGTCCCACGCGAGCATCTGTTTGTCGGCCGTGCCATCCACGAGGCCCACGCCGCCGGCGGACCTCTGGATCGCCTTGCTCGCATCGGCCTTGACGCGAAGGGAGTTGACCCCATCAAACTCTAGTCCGGGGTCGTCGGCCAACCCGAAAACTTTCATGGCTGCCGATTCAACCTCGACCACGGTAAAGTGCCCGTTATAATCTTGAAGCCACTTGCGGAAAAAGGCGTATAGGTTCGGCCCGCCGCTTCCGCTGGCATCCAGGGCAAGACGCGTCAACTCCGTCAGCGACATCCCGTTTGTGCCGTCTACCGTTGTGGTATCTGTTCGGGGATCGGTGCTGGTAACGTCCGCCGCGCCAACATCTGTCTCGTTCTCGTCAAGGTCCGGCGCGGCGTGTTTGACCGAGGCCCCGGCTTTGCTTGGGTCTATATGTCCGGCAGGGTTGACCATGTGCGCGCCCGCCGTGTGCGTTATATGGTGCCCCGTAGCGCTCCGCACAAAATCGTTGCCCCGGTCCGGCGCGGGCTGATCGCCAATCGCCATGTGCTGAAATACGTGCGGAGCAACAGGGGCTCCAGGGGCCGGGGCGTCCTCAGAGATGTACGTCTCGTCGGCGTCATACTCCGGGCCTGCGCCCCCGCCGGCCCCGCCCGCGCCCGCCCCGCCATCGCCGCCGCCAATGTTTCGCGGCACGACTTGGGAAAAAAGTTCCGATGCGGGGCCCAGGGCGTTTTCTGGGGGTGGAAGTACGCGGCCTTTGCCGCTGGCACACCGCTCCAAGAGTTCTCCAAGCGGACCCTTTGGGGCCGGGTGCTCGACCGCTTTCAGGCGGCGCTCCATGTCCCCAATCAGCCTCCGCAGCGCCTGCATTTCATCCATGCGGTTCACGATCCGCTCCTTCTCGTTGGTCTTGCCATCCCCTGCCCATCTGCCTTTCCCTCATCGCCCCTTGGGGGTGATCCAGGTGGGCCGTCCCTGGTTATCGTACAGGCCCAGCCCCGGCCCCCCATCTTCTTCCACGCACAGCCCCGCGCGGACCTTGTTCGCCGCGTCGTACAGAATCAGCGCCGGCCCATCTGCGCGCACGGCCAGCACCGCGCGCGGCCTGCCCGCCTTGTCGTACAGGTTCAGCCCCGCGCTCCCATCTGCGCGCATGACCAGCATCACGCGCGGCTTTCCTGCCTCGTCGTTCAGAACCAGTGATGGCCCTTCCGCGCGCACGGCCAGCAACAGGCGGATCTTGTGTGCCGCGTCGTACAGGTTCAGTTCCGGCCCGTTCTTGGTCACGGCCAGCATCGCGCGGGCGTTGCCCGCCGCGTCCCACATGCACAGCGCCGGCCCGCTGCCCGCACTCGCCGCCCCGGAGTTTATGAACAGCATGGCGTGTACCTTCCCCTCGTCCTCAAGGACGAACTCACTCGCGCGGACCGTTCGCCAGCCGGCCGCACTCTGGGCCCCCTCGCGCAGGTCGGCCAGTTCCTTCCGGGTCGCCGCCAGTTCCCGTTCCACCTTCTTCAGCCGTTCTCCGGTTGTCATGCCCCGTCCCCTTCCCGCTGATCTTTCCTTGCCACCACTTTTGCCACCAAACTCTGCACCGTCACTGGTGGCGAATGGGTCCGAAATGTGGCTTTTTGGTGTGTCTGGCGGTGTGTGGTGGTGTGCCCGCTGGACATGCAGTCCGCCGGACGCCGACCTCTATACATCGTGGTCCGCGCCGCTAAAGCCTTGCGCCGCAAGATGTTGTGTGCGAGCGTCATGGGCGACTATCTCCGGGCTTCCGTTCCTTTGCCACCAATTTGCCACCCTTGGCGCGCTCGTCCGATGCCGCATTAGACAGGGCGCGGTCCATGTCCTGCCGTCCGCGCGCGGCTGCACTCTCAGCATCCGTCGCAAGGTAGAATCGCCGCGTCGTCTCAAAACTCGCGTGGCCCATGACCTCTTGAAGCATGGACGGCGGCGTTCCGGCGCGGGCCAGAATCGTGCCGAACGTCCGGCGCAAGTCTTGCGTCGGCTTCTTCGGTTGGGGAACCTTCGCCTCTTGGCACGTCGCGCGTACCTCCCGGCCGAGCGCCTTGTCGAAGTAGTCACGCGAAAAGAAGGGGCTGTCCGGTGTGCCCCAAAGCATACGCTCATCCCGGCAACGGAGTTCAAAAAGTGCGCCCCCTGTCTCGGGGTCGAAGCAGACGAGCCGATCTTTCGCACTCTTTTGCGCCGGCACCAAGAGAAGGTGTCGCTGCCAGTCAATGTGTGCCGGTTTCAGGGCCGCGAGTTCGCCGATGCGCAAACCGCATTTCAACGCCAGGCGGATCGCGGCGTGCGCCCACAGCGGCCGCGTCGCGGCCGCGTCAAGGATGGCGTTGGCCTGCTGCTCCGTGTAGGCAAACGGGGTTGGGGCTGGAGCGCGGGGAGCATCCACTTTCAAGACAGGGTTTTCCGCAAGGTGGCCTACCTTGACGGCCCATCCGAAAAGCGCCTTCAGGTGTACCCAGTCCCGCCGTCGCGTGGTGGTACTTACTGGTCGCCCCGCAAGGTATCGCTCGATGTGGTGCGGGCCGATTCTGTCGGCGTCCGGCGGTCGAACGATTCGCGCGAAGTCGGCAAAAATTGAGGCGTATGTTTTTAGACTGCGGGGCCGAAGCCCCCGGACCTTCCGCGCGGCAAGAAACTCCTGCGTCAACCGCTCAAAGGCAATCGGCTCGACCACTTGCTCGGCCAACCCGTTCAATGCCAACTCAAACTTGCCCGCGAAAGCCTCGGCAGCCCGGCGGTTCTTGATCCGCCTGGGAATCGCCTGCTCCCTCGGCAGCCCGGCGGTGTCGCGCCAGCGCATCACAAGCCGGCCCCCTCTCGTCCGGCGGCGGACAATTCTGACCTTCACGAAGCGGTGGGGTCTCATGGCCTGGGCTCCTTTGTCCTTGGGTTCGGCCATTATGCCCTCGCTTCCCGTAGGTCTGCTAGGGAATTCTCCCGGCTCTCATCAAGCGCCGCTTCGAGATCGTCTCGGCGCACGAGCAAGCGTTTTCCCCGCCGGATGCACGGCACGCCGTTGACGTGCAGCCAGTGGCGGGCCTGCTTCAAGCGGTTCTCTCGAGGATCCGCCGTCCCCTCAGCCTCGCACCGCAGCAGCGCCGCGACTTCTTCGACCGTTGCGAAAAACGGCAACCTGCTATCTGTCATTGTCCATTCCCTTAGGCGACCTGAGCCGCGGTCTTCTTACCCACCTTCTTGCCAGTAGGCGGCGTGGATGGTTCGGGAGCGTCCGGCTCGTCATCCGGGTCCTGCCCATCTTCCGGTCGCGCTTTCTTCTTCGGTCGTCCCATCGGATTCTCCTTTTTCACCCGGTTCGGTTAGAGGTCCAACTCCTTCACGTTATTCCAGGCCGATGACGACCAGATTGATGATGTCCCCCGCGTCCCAGGCCGGGGCCGCGCCTTCGACCAGCGTAACGATGCCGTCCGTCACGTCGATCACCACGTCGCTCGCCGCGTTGACGCCGGCATCCTCGTAAGTCACCTGGACCGAGCAGATCGAACTCAGGCCGGTGTCGAATCGCAAGGCCGCCACCGCGCCGCCCGTCGCCTCCCAAACGGTGATGATATGCCGATAACAGACATTGACCTTTACCGCTGCGTCTGCGCCGTCACTTAGCGTGGCGTCGCTCACGTCGCCGTTGGTGAAGTTTTCGGCCAGCGTGATCGCGTTGCCCCAGCCGCCCGCCGTCTTGGCGTAGAGGTGGAGGATGTCGTTCGTGGTGTCCGCGACCGCCATCCACGTGGCGGGCGCGTCGCCGGTGATCGCGGTGGCGATCCGCGTGACGGCCTGCTCGGCGGTCATGGTGTTGCCCATCGGCACGTTGACGTCGCCGCCGCCTTCGAGTCCGCCGCTGTCGTTCTCATCGATTTCGTATTTTCGGCCGGCGATGGTCAACAACTGCTGATCGACCGGAATGCCGGTCATCAGAAGGCTTCCGAAAGCCTTCTGCGCCACGGCCTTCACGAGTTTGCTCGAGAGTTTCGTGTCCGCGAAAACGTCCGGCCCGGCGACCGTGGCGATGGTTTCCGTCGCCCCGGCCAGGTTCGGGATCGTCAACGTTCCGGCGCCGCCCGTCTGTGCGGCGGTCGTCAATGTCACGACCTGGGCTGTTGCGGCGGTCGGTAAAATCTTGAGGCTCCCGCTCGTCGCCCCGACCATCTCCAAAGTCCCGTCGGGGTGGAGGGAGCGGATTCGCCCCGCCACGTCGAACCCGCCGTACTCCGAACGCTGGCTGAACAGCGGGCTTGAGTCCCTCAACTTCTTGATTTGATTCTCCGTCAGGAGCGCCGCCAGAGCGGTTCCCGCCAGTACGACTAGGAGCGTGAGCATCCCCACGACACAGCGTTTCCACGTAAGCATGGCCTATCCTCCAATTGTCTTTGGCCGGGCTTCATGCCCGAGCCACCTGTTCCCTGTCCATCACCGCCTTGCTCACCCGAGCAGAGGCAGGTAGCCAATCACGACCCGGATGCTTCCGGTCCCGTTCGACATCGGCCGGACGCGGGGTTTCAAGACTTACGCGCGGCCCCTGGTCCTGGTCCGGCCCGTCCACCGCCGCTAGAGTTTTGCGATTCCGATTCATCGCCGCCCCCGCAAACCCTTGACAAGTCCGCGCGCCCATCGATCGAGACGCCGAACGCCTCGGTGCAGTCGGCCGCTTCTGTCGTCCTTTTGTGCCGGTGGTGCTGACGCCAAGAGTCCGGCAGTCGGACATGACCCGATGAACTCAAAAGGCGGCTTGCACATTCGCCGAAAGGCGGCTTGGAGTAAGCGCAACTCGCCGTCCCGCGTTGCCGGTGCCACGGGATCGTAGCCTCGATACGCCCCGGCGAGTCTCTTATCGAGATACTGAGAAATGACGGTCTTGGTGATCTCCACCAGTGGCCGTGGACCCGCCCCGGTAAGCCCAAGGAAGCGGTCAATGATGATGCGGGTTTCGTGCTGCGTTTTGCGGTTGGCCCGAAACTGAAAATCGGCCAGGTACTCGTCAAACGCGGCTCGCGCGGTGACGCTCGGCAGCGCCGAAGCCACGTTGTTCAGGCGCATGGACTTCAGGCGACACCACTCCCGGGCCTCCTTCTCGCTCCGCACGCCGAAGCCCCACAAGGACCGCCGGCAACGTCGAAGCGTTCCATCCGGTTGCCGCTCATGCCACGAGGCCCGGTAGTGGGGCCGGCCGCTTTTGTCCATGCGGGGCGTTTCCGGCCACGCGCTGAGTACCTTGCTGCTCACGGTCCGCCCCCTTTCGTTGCCGCCGGCGATCCGCTTTCGGATCCTAGCGCTTCCAATTTTCCAAGCGCCCGGTCGGCGTCCTTCAGCGCCGCGCGGGCCTCTGTCCACTGGCCCCGGATCGTGGCGATGCGAGCGCGGCTAAATGCCGCTTCGACCCGCGCCTCCAAATCGTCAGCCTTCGCTCCGCGTCGCGCCACCTCGGTATCCGGCTTCACCGTTCCCATCTTTCACCGCCTCCTACGGTTCGTTATTCCGCGAAATTGCGGGGTGCTGCTCGGGCCCGGGACACGCGCCGCCTTCCCTGGGCGCCGCCTCGGTTTCCGCTTCTCGCGGCCGCGCATGAAGTCGCACACAGCCGCGAATGTTTGCCCCTGCCGATCCGCATTCATGCCGTCTGCCTCCTTCACCGGGTCAAGCGCCGCCCGCCTTTTTCTTGCCCGCCCGCTTGTCGCCGCCCGTGAGTTCGATAAGCATCCCCTCTTGAAGCCGCGACGCCGCCCGCTCTCCCAGCGTCCCTTCAATCCCACTGAGGTCGAGGTTGCTGGTGACGATGGTTTTCGCGCACTCGTCGTATCGGCGTTGCAGCAAAAATAGCAGTTGCTCCGTGACGTGCGGCGTTGCCCTGTTTGCCCCAATGTCATCAAGTACCAGTAGCCGCGCGCCGGCCCATTCGTTCATCGCCGCCTCGCACCGATCAAGGTTACGCAGCCGCGCCGCCGCTTCGTAGGCCGGAAGGAATAGGCCGACTTCTCTTTTCCCTATCCCGCAGTCCCCCGGACAGTCGAGATTGCAGGCCCCCCCACTCCAGCGCCAAGCGCTCAGGGTCGCCGACGCCAAACAGGTTTTCCCTGTGCCGACCACACCATGAAGAAACAAAGTCGCCGCGCCACCCCGCTCCAGAAACGCAACGGCGTCCGAGGCCGTGTCTGGCTTGAAGTCCCAAAGCCGCCAGCGCCTGTATCGGGCGGGTATGCCTGCCGTCAGGTTGTACTTGTCCAAAGAAGCAAAATGCTCATCTCGCCGCTCTTTGTTGTCGTCGCGCTCGGGATCGCTCGACACCGCTCGCCATTGTTTTACGCGCTCAAACCTGACATTTTTTAGACGCCCTATAAGTGCGCCCTGAAGGTTTTCCATCGGTGGTTCCTTTCGTGCCGCCCTGGTCCAACTCAAACAGTCCGCGCCAACCCCTTTCGATGCTCTGGTTTATCATGGCAGCCGCGACCGTGGGGCCGACGGCTTCAAGTTTCTTGAGTTGCAACCGAATGGTACTCGGTGTCAAAGCGTGACGGGTTTCCTTGCGATATTTCTCCCATGCTTCCCACGCCGACACAAAATCTTTTGTCTGTAAAGACTCAGGCAAAACAACAACATCCTTCTCAGTAACAACACCCTTCCTTTCCTTTCCTTTCCCTCTTTTGCCATCGGTTTTTTGATTTGCCATGCCTTTGCCATCCACGGTGCTATCGCCTTGCCATCGTTCCCTTGCCCCTAAAAGGCCCGCGTCTTTTCGCTTCTCTTTCAGGCTCTTTCCGCGGCGCATCCGGCGACTGTAAACCGTGCCATCGTCAAGGGTTGAGCAAACGCCGTGGTCAATGAGTTCCTGAAGCGCAGGCAGTACTTGGTCGGGGGTGCGCCCAAGCACGGTTGCTAAGGCGTTGCCATCCATCTTGCTACCGTCTCCGCGCCGCAATTCTCCGCGAATTGGAGACCTGTGAAGCAGAAAAATGATGTTGATCCAAAGACCCTGCGCAGCGAAGGAAACAAACTTCAGCGTCTCCTCGGCGAACCAGTCGGCGGGGAACACCGTAAATCCGCCGCTTCCATCTTGTCTTGTCGAATTTTGCCCGCTCATATCAGACTCCAGGAAGCAGGGAAGCGGCCCTTGAAGGAGCGGGCAGCGATGGAGAGCAAAGGACTCTCACCCGTCTGCCCGGCATCCCCCAGAGTGCCCGCAAATCGCCCTCGATCCTGCCACACGCTGGCCGGGATGTACGCTGCTGCCATACAAGGCCGCGAAAAAAAATCTCGGGCGTCAGCCGGCATGAGTCGCCCCCCGCCGCTCCAACGCCTCTACGACTCGCCCCCAATCGTAGCGGAGGGTTTTTTCGCCGATCCTCATGGCCGGAATCTTTCCATCCGCCGTCCACGCTCGGATCGTCCGCCGCGTGACCTTCAGCCGCCGCGCGAGTTCGCCTACCGTCAGCACGTCTTCGTCCACCATGATGCCCATCTCCTTTCCACGCGATCCCGCGAACCGGAAACGGACGCGCGGAATCCGCGCGGAACGCCTCTGGCGCGTGAAGAAGCCGCGCGGATTTTTCATTTTTTTCCGCGCGGACGGTTCTGACGTGTTGACGGGTAGGGGCTTAGGTCGCGTCGGGAGTGACGATGCTGTGCCCGGTCCGGCCGGATCGCGGCGAGTTTTTCGGCCCCTTGGCCAGACGCTCGTAGTCTCGGATGTAGCGCTTCCAGGTGCCGAAGTTGGGATGCACGCCTTCGCAGTTATCGCGCGCCCACTGGTGCATCGCTTCCGTGTACCGGACCTTGTCCGACTTCGGGAACTTGTCGCGGGGGCACTTTTCCATGACCTGCTCAAACGCGGCGTGTGCCGCGCGCAAATACTCAGGCACTTCACGAGGGGGCCTTTGTGTGTCCGGTTCCTCGGCCGGAGTCCCGGCCAGCACCAACTTGGCCTTTCTGTTCCTCCGCATTTTGCATACCGTCGGCTTGCGGAAATCCTTCGCCGGCGGCTCATGCTCAATTGCCCTGTCTATGAGGCCGCGTAAGCGGCCGAACGGGTGCCGCGTCGGCGCGCCTGTCGCCGCGAGCAACCACCGCAACGCGCTTATCGCCTCACCGACGAACCCCTTGGCATCATGGGCAAACATCTGAGTCAGGCCAGTTTCAGTCACGGCAAGAAACTGCTCCCGTTGCTTCTGTGACAGGACCCTATGGCTTGGGGGTGGGGGGGCCGATGGCAATCCCCGCCCCAGCCGATAGACAAATCCCTCACCGACCAAGTCTTTCCACAGCCCCCACACGCCCCACAGGAAGATCGCATCGTACTGGGACTTCTGTTTCCACTCCGCGCACAGAACCGCCCACAGGCCCGCCTCAGAGAGCCGCCGACTTCGATCATCCTTCGCGGGCTTCTTGGGAAGCCGAGGTTCCGGTAGTGCATTGATGATGACAGCCTGGGCGTCCGCGTCACTGGAGATGGTATCCAGGACGGGATGAACCCACTCGACGAGCCAGACGCAGGCTACCGCGGCTGCGTTTTTCTGATCATCGGACAGGTCTGGGTCCAAGAGCCAGGGGGGGGCGTTCCGCTTCGACAGGAAAGCATAGCCCTTGAGCGTCTCGCACAGCGGCTTTATGAAATCTTCCGCCTTCGACCGATGGTCGCGCATTTTCCGCCTGCCTTTCTCCGCCCCTCGGCGGTCCAGTCCTCGCGGCAGTCTTGGCGGGAGGGGGCGGCCGGACTTCACCGCCCCCGCGCCGCGCACGGTTCAGACCGCCTTCAGAATCTTCACCGCCTCCAGCCCTTTGGCGACTCCGGCCCGCAGACTCGCCCAGCCCTTTTTCTCGGGATCAATCGCGTCCAACATGTTCTGCATCTCCCGGATCGTATACTCGAAGGCGTCAATCCCATCGGAGTCACCAGGGCCCTCAAAGTTCTGCAGGATGCAGGCCAGACACAGATAACGATCACCTACCAGGAACACCTCGGGGCTTCGCACCATTTCATCAGCAGCACAGGCTTCGCACTCCGTCACAGGAGCCGCCTGCTTGACTTCTGCACTCCGATCCGTTACGGTCGTCATGGCCTGTCTCTCCATAAAACTTGGGGGACTTCGCGGTCCCCCTTTCGCAAAGGCGGCGTTCGGCTAGGTCCGGGCGTCGCCTGTTTTCATCGCTCCAAGTCCTCGGGGGCACGGCCGCCTACTTTCGACCGCACCCCCAAGGTCCAAAGAAAAACCCCGACGGCTATTCGGTTTCTTGTGTTCCCATTCGTTGCGCCTCCTTCCCTTGAAAAACGGGCCGCCGAATCGCAGGAGAGAGAAGGTGCCCCAAGGGGAACCTAGCCCGCGACCGACGGCCCAAAATCCAAGTGGCTTGTACGGCAGCATGAAGCACCTTTCTCTCTACCCTTAGTATCGCTCAGGCGGGGGGCGAAGTCAAGCGCGAAATCCAAAATCTTTTCCGGTGGGGGAAGGGCGGGTGTTCGACCTGGCCGGTGTGCGCTTTTGGCGGCCCCGACGATCAAAGCCGCAGCCGCAGCCGGCGGCGCCCGGCGTTGCCCTGACGGGCGGGCCCGTGCGGCCGGGGTTCGCCTCGCGGACTCTCCGCCAGGCCGTCCACGTCCCCCCGGGTGCGGCGATCTCCGCCCGCCCCGGAGCCCTGATTTCCTCGAGAACGCCTCGGACGGCCCCCGACGCCGCCAACCGACTCGCCACGTTCGCCCACGCGGGCCGATCTCGCCGCTGGCCGATGCTCCGGTCAGCCCTTCCGGCGCCACACGCCGCGCCCGGCGGCGCGGGCATCGGCTTCCGCGATCTCGAAGTCCTCGGCATACCGGCCCCGCCCGTACTTCGTCCAGAACGGAGTCAAGCCCAAGCGGACCATCTCGGCGTTGACGTGCAGGCCGTCCAGGAACACATAGGCCAGCAGGCGGCCGTATCGGTCCCGCTCCGGCTCGCCCGGGTGCTCAAACTCCAGGACCACCGCGCGGCCTTCCACCAAGCCCCGCATGGCGACGGTCGCCGCCTCAAAGCCCGGCTCGCCGCGCTCCGGCGTGTCGATGCAGAGCAGGCGGACCGGCTCATCCCGGCCCTCGTAGCGAACGCGGATCGTGTCCCCGTCCACGACGCGGACAACCGGCCAGGCGTCCACCACGGCCGGCGGCGTGCGTGTCGATCGGTAGTCCGAGCCGCAACCCGCCGGCCCGGTCAGCGCCAGCAAGACGGCCAGGACAAGCGGGAGAATCCATCGGCGTTGCCTCATCGGTTTCCGCTCCCCGAGCAGCCCCACGCCCGCAGCGTAATCCTAAATCGCCGCGTCCGTCAAGCCGCAGCCTTGGACCCCAGCCCGAGCCGCGCCTGCCACATGGCGCCGACGTCACGCACGCGAGGGCCCTGAGTGCCGGCAAGCGCCGCACGGTCCGCCGCGTCCGCAAAAGCAACGATCCCCACTGTTGCACACCCAGTCAGCCGGCCCCCGCGACGGCCCCAAAATTCACCTCGCCCTGTGCCGCCGGCCAAGCCCCCAAGGGCCGAGAGAACCGCCAAGCCATGCCGACCGGCCTGTAACGCTGAAACGGCCACCACACCCCCGCCAGAGCCTCACCGTGCGATATTCGTGTCAGGGCGTTTCATGGTGTTGCAAGGCTTCCTGGTTAGTTGGGGGTTGTGTGTTTCGCGTAAGGGGTTAACCAGAAACGCTTGTAACAGTGTGCAACAGTGCTGTTTTTCATGGTGTCGGAACCTCGCCGCCGACCGTGAAAACAACGCGCCGCCTCAGCGTCACCGCCCTCGCGTGCGCGTGCGCGGAGTGCAGTAACGGATGTAACTGTTCCATCCCTTGCCGTGCTGCTTCAAGACGTGAAAGGCAGAGGCACGGCGACGATCCCGAGGAGAACCATCCGCCGCCGTGCGCCCCTCGTGGTAAGGTAGGTAAGACGTCGCCGGCCAAGAAGAGAGGGCAAGGAACTCGCGCGGCGCGAGAAAAAGGAGCGTGCCGCTTCGCGCGCGGGAGGCCTGATTCGTCCGCGCGGTGGGCGCCGGGTGTTTTCTGGTGCGAAGTCAAGGGCTTTTTGGATCTCCGCCTCGGCAGCATCGGCTTGGCAGCGTCGGCAGCCGTGGGACTGCGTAGGACGTGCGAAGTGCCGCGCCGATCGGTGCGTCCAGCGGGGCGATTTCTCCGCAAGGGGCTGTTTCAAGGTCCGGCGGCGAAACCGGGCCTTCGACGTTCGCTTGTGCGGGGACGTCTCGGGGCTGGCCGGCCGATGGGCCTGCCCTCGATGGCGTTCCTGTCGCCGTGGTGCGGTCGGGTGTGCCTGCACGCAACGGGCAATGCCTCGGGACGTTCGACGGCTGGCGTTCCTGGGTAGGGTCCGCGTCCGGTCGGGTGCCCTGGGCGTCCTGGGCGTCCTGGGCGTCCCTGCACCGTGGGCTGGTAGGGGGGCGGTGTCCGGGGGGCCGGGGCGTAGGGCGCGGGGGCAAGTCCTCTCTGGGGCTACCTGGCGGCTCCTAGCAGCGTCCGGCGGGGGTATCTGGTGCGCGTGCGGGGTCCGTGGTCCACCTGAAAGCCCAAAGCGGCCGGGGGTTGGCCGGCCGCCTCGGGACGCGCCATGCTTCCGAGTTCTCCGGGGGTTACTCGGTCGGGGTCCGCGCCAGCAGGATACTGCGCACAACTTTCCGGTGCCAGCGCGGGCCGTTCTTGGCCGGGATGCCCTCGGCCTCAAGGCGCGTGGCGATCCGTGCGTAACTCCATCCGCGCCCTCGCCATTCCACCATGCGGGCTATGGCTTCCTGCTCTTGTGGGTTCGGGTGTAGATGCACTCCGTCTGCGGGGTCGAGGTCCAGGCCGTAGGGGATGCGTCCGACGCGCTCACCGGCGGCCCGCTTGAACTGCAAGGCGTCACGAGTCCTCTGGCCTGTAAGGTTTCGCTCAAGTTCGGCCATGCCAGCCATCACCACAAACATCATCTGCCCGTAGGGGCTGGTGGTGTCGATTTGCTCGGACAAACTCACGAGGTCTGCATGAGCGCGGTGTAGCCGGTCGGCGATTTCAAGTGCATTGAGCGTCGAACGCGCCAACCGGGACAGAGAGTAAACTACCAACGCCCGGCCTTTCTTGCAGGCGGTGTTTAGGGCGTGCTGCAACGCTGGCCGGTTTGAGGCCCGTCCACCTGACAACCCTGCCTCGATGTAAACGGTCAACAGCCGGTAGCCTTTCTCGTCGGCCCACTTCTGAATCCCTGCCTTCTGCGCGTCAAGGCTGACTCCGTTTTCGACCTGGTCGGTCGTGGAAACCCGGGTGTAGCCGACGGCCTGCGGCTGCGCTTTCATGGTGCGCCTCGCTTTCCCCTGGCGACGTTGCCGGGCGTCCCGGTCCTGCCGGTCCTGGGCTGGGGCCGGGCCGTTCGGCGACGGGCTAGAGCGTGGCGGTCGTACCGTCGAGGGCGACAAGCACGAAACCCGCGCGCCGGCGGCGGATTGCGGCCGCCTGAAAACCCTCGCCGAAGATGTCCTGCCACTTCCGCATGTTCTCCCTGGCGCCGGGGGTGCTGAGGGGTTCGCACGTGGCAAGCCAGTTCGCCCCGTCCTCGGAGTAGATGACAAAATCCAGGGGCCGTGACGGTCCGCGGCGGTCGCTGAAAAGGCAGGCGTGCCTGGCCTCGGTCGTCCGGACAAAGGGCCTGCCGATTTTCCGTAGGTGTGCCTCGATTGCCCTGGTACTTGTTCGCATGGGGCTTCCCCTTTCGTGTTCTGCCGATTCGTTCGGCTAGGCGAAAAGTTCCACCTGCTCGGCGACGGCCGGCAGGGCGGCTATCCTCTGGTCGGCGGGGGTGTCGGCCGCGTCAAGGATGGCGGCGACGGCCTCGCACGTCCGGGCAACTACGCGCTGGCAGGCCACGATCGGCGGCAACTTCGCTTCCTTGGCGTAGTATCCAAGGTAGGCCCATGTGTGGCCGAGGTCTGCGGCGTCCTCGCGTCCGATGGCCGTCAAGAGCGTGGCGGCGCCCAAGTCGGCGACAACCTCGCATCGCCAGTGCCCGGCCTTTTCCTTGGCGTGGTTCCCGGTTCGCCAGTCGGCGGCGTGGACAAGTTCATGCGCCCAGACCGATAGGCTCTGCTCTCCCAGGGCGATAGCCTTGTGCGTGTTGTCGTACTGGCCTGCGTGGCGGCTGTGTTCGCCGTCGAAAGTGCTAACGCTGAGTCCCCAAGCCTCAGCCACGCGGCGGAAGGGCAGGCTGTCGAGCCACTGGTCGAGCGCGGGGTCGCCGGTCGGTACGTCGGGGCCTTCGGTCTGTGACAAGCCGAATACGGGGGCTCCCTTGAAACCGTAGGTGCGGAAGTACTCGATCTCCTGGCCGTCGTCGTCCGTCTTGGTGGCCTTCTTGCTGAGGGGTACGAGGATCCAAAAAGCCTGCTCGCCTTTCTTCACCTGACGGCTCACGGCCTGCCACTGGCGATAGCCTCGGGCGTCCATGTGTCCATGCAAAGCGGTGATGAGTTGGTTCGACCATGACCACTTCCTGCACGGTACGTTATCCTTGCGGTGGCAGTAGACAAGCGCAAGGGCCTTCGGAACGCGGCCTTCCTCAAAGGCTTTCAGAATCGTTGCGGCGGTCTGCTCGGCCTTCCCATAGAAGTGCATGGCTTGGGCTCCCGAAAAAACGGGCTGCGCCGCCGGGGGGAATAGGAACCTGCACCAGTAGGCAGGTACCCGGACAACGCAGCCCTGATCCTCGTTCGCTTCGGAAGCACGGCACAGGCTCCTATTCCACTTGGTATTATGACGCGCCGCCGGGGGAAGTCAAGGGAAAAATCGGAGAATCGAGAAATGTTTTCGGGGGCGAAAGCGGGGGGCGAAAGCGAGGCGTCGGCCTGGTGCGGGAAGGTCGGCGCCCGGCCGCCGGCGGCTTGGGGTAGGGGCGGGCGGTCAACCTGGGGGCCTCGGCGGGGCCTCGGCGGCGCGTGCCCGGGGGCCTCTTGGGGATGGGGCCTTGGCGCGTGCCTGGCGGGGGTTTTGGTACCTACCGGTCGGTTGGTTCCAAAGTGCCCCTGGCGTCTCACGAAACCGGCTCGGCCCCCCTGCCTCACTCTGCCCTGGCGGCGGTACGGGCGGCGCGGCTGCTGGTGGGGGGGCGGGTCGTCGGCGCGGGCCTGGTTCTCGGCGTGCGGTCGTGCTGGCGGGCGGCGGCGTGCGGTCGTCGTCGGGGACCCCGGGGGGGGGCCCCCAAGCCGCCCCTGACCTATAGCAAGAACCTTGCCCGAGCCGAATTTCAGATTTTCCGTTTCAGGTTTTTGCCGCCGGTGGGCGGGAGGTTGTCATCGGTGTTTGGTTTTGGGAAGCGTGAGCGGAGGAAGGTGATGGCTCGGGCGTGGAGTTGGCTGATGCGGGCTTCGGAGATATTGAGCACTGCGGCGATTTCCGACATCCAGAGTCCATCGGCGTAGTAGAGGAGGAGGACGCGCCGGGAGTTTCTGGTGAGTCCGCGGAGGAGGTAGTTGCGGAGGTCGGCGGCTTGCATGGGGTGTGTAGGGTCTTCGGCGCGTCGGTCGGCCATCAGGTCGGCCTCGCGGATGTCGCGGCTGGAGTCGGAGGAGGTGAACTTGCGGTCGAGGCTGAACACGCCGACGGCGATGGCGTCGCGTCGGAGGCGTTCGAATTCCTTCTCCGAGAGGCCCATAAACTGGGCGAGTTCGTGGTGCGTGGGGGCGCGTCCGAGCACGTTTTCGAGTTTGTGCCGGCTCTGCGTCAGTTGGGTGGCCCGATGGCGGACCTGCCGCGGGACCCAGTCGCTGTTGCGTAGGGCGTCGAGGATGGCGCCCTTGATGCGGGCCCCGCAATACGTCTCGAACTTGACGCCGCGCTTCAGATCGAACATTTCGATGGCGGCCCTGAGGCCGTCGTAGCCTGCGCTGGCGAGGTCATCGAAGTCGAGGATGGGGGGCTTGCCTTTTGAGAAGATTTTGGCGACGGCCTTGACCAGCCCGAGGTAATGGAGGATGAGTTTTCGGGCCGGTTGGGATCGTGGGTTTTTCCGGCGGCGGCGAAAATTTCTCCAGGCCTTTTTCAGTTCGTCGGGCGGGAGCGGGGTGCCGGTCCAGTTCACATGCTTTTCCGTTTGGTCCGCGGCGGTTTTCGCAACACCGCCAGCAAGTCTGCCGCATCTTGTGCGACTGCCTCATAGCGTGCGGCTACGGTTTGGCCTTACCTGTTTTCAAGTCGTTTAGATGCCTTCGGAAAGTTGCCCAGAAGCGGTCGCGGGATTTTTCCTCTTTCGGGACAAGCCCGGGAAGTTTCCGCAGCAGGGCCAGGAGCCGCTTTTGCTCATTTGCGTTGGCAGCCTCGTACCTCTCCGCGAACGCCATGGCGCGGGATTCGATGGTCGGCATTCCTTCGAGCCGTTTCCACCACGGGTCAACATTCTTGTAAGCCAAGAGCAGGTCCGTGCGATCCCTCAGCCTGTCGCGGTCCTTCTGCGGCTGTTGTCGGACGAACTCGGCCATGATCTGAGTCCGCGGTTGCCCGGCCTTGATGCGTTCCTGGAGGTCGGTTTCCTGGGCCTCTTGGCGTTCCCGGATAGCCGCCCTGATTTTAGAGATGGAATCGGCTGGAACCTGGGCGGCTTGCTTCGCGTCGTGGGCTTCCACGCCCATGAGGATTTTTTGCATGATTTGGACGGCGTTGCGGTCAACCTTGTACCGCTCCGTCTGCGGTCCACCATACCGCTTGTCCACGAGCGCCCGGACCTTGCGAAGCGCAAGGCGGTCCAAGTCCTTGTAGCCGGTTACGCCCTCGGCGGCGTTCGTCAACTGGCGGTAGAACGGCACAAAGAGGTCGGCGCAGCGGGGTATGCCGATAGCGAGCCGGTCAAGGGCTTGCCGATCACCCTTCACGGCCTGCATGATGTCGCCCATCGTCTCAAAGCCTTCCTGAACCGCGCCGACCGACAGGCCGCCCATGTTCCAGCGCAGCACGTTCATCGGATTGTAGGGGTTGTTCTTGTCGCCGGTGATGAGTTGGAAGAGCCAGCCTGCAACCGTCGCGCCCACAATGAGGTTGACAAACTTCTTGAAGCCGCGCAGCCGGACGCCGGGGGTTTCGCCGTGCGTTATCTGGCGGGCGGAAAGCGCCAACTGTTGTCCATAAGACCTGGGAAAAGTCATAAGGTTTCCAAGAATCCGGCCAACGTCTCCCTGCTCGATGGGGGCGCGCATGGCCCGGTCGTAGGCGAAGTGCACGTTGTAAGTCACCTGGCTT
Source organism: Phycisphaerae bacterium (assembly GCA_035530455.1). Lineage (GTDB taxonomy): Bacteria > Planctomycetota > Phycisphaerae > FEN-1346 > FEN-1346 > JAPLMM01. The sequence continues at coordinate 23,487 of DATKUU010000482.1, forward strand.
GCGACGTACCGCGCCATGGCGTCGGGGCCGTCGGCGGCCAGGATGCGAAGCGCTTCTCGGCGCTGCACAAGTTCCAGGTCCATCATGTTCGCGGCCTTCTGCATCGCCTCGGCGTCCTGGGGATGGGCTGCCAGGGCGCGGCGAACGCGATTGATCTTGGCCCAAAAACACTCCCATCGGTTCGTCTCGTCGGTCAAGGGGTAGAGGGACAGTTTGCGCGCCCATTCGGTGATGTGGCGGAACCCCCAAAACGGTTTCTCGGCAGACATGAAGTAGTGCTGCAAAAGTCCGAACCGCTGCGAGACGTGCTTGCGGAAATACTCGCGGTCCTCCGGCGTAAGCGTCTTGTTCCGGGGGTTGAGAAAGTCGGTGCGGTCGGGGTAGAACGCCAAATTCTGAAACTTGTTGCGAACCCATTTGCGCGGGTCTATAAGAACAACGGCGGTCATGGCTTGGGCGTAAACTCTGCGGACAAACGCCGACATGGGATGATACCGTGCGGGGTATCCTTTTATCTCATCGAGCCAGGTAGAAAACACGGAGGCAACCTTGCCCGGGCTTTTCATCTGCCCGCTCGCCTGGTCGAACACCTGCACAAAGGAACGGATGGGACGGCGCAGCCGCGTGAGGCCCAAGATTTGATATGCGTAACTGTTGAGGCGTTGGAAGATCGTGCGCTCCTGCTCCAGGTAAAGCCCGCCCCGGCTCTGAAGGTGTCCCTTCCCTAATGCGGTCGGGGGGAGTTGGTAAGTACGCACTTTGGCCCTCACGACGCTGAGGGGCGTGTAGCCGGTTTCGATGGTTCCCCAAGTCTGAGTCGCCAGGTGGCGCTCGAGGGCTTCGTGGCCCTGGGTTTCCAGAATGTCCGTCGCTTCCTGCAACTGCTCCGGCGTGGCGTCGGGGATCTTGGCGTCGTTTTCCCAGTAGTCGTAAAACCGGGCAATACGGACAGGGGTTTCATAGTCGCGGAGAATGTCTCGGATAGTCTCGGCGGCCTTGACTTCCGTTGGCGTGACGTCTGCGGGCTTCTCCGGCCCCCCGCGTTTCAGTTCGCTTGCGAGCCAGTCCTCGATGCGTCGGCACGCTGCGGGATCGGCCGTCAAGCGTGCAAGTTCCTTCTCGCCGATGGCCTGAGCAAGCCGGTCGTGGATGCCCGTCTCAACATCTCGCTCGATTCCGGCTCTGGCGTCGAGGACTTCCTGCACGGCCTCCGACACGGGCGCGCCGGTTTTCTCCTCCCAAAACTGCGAGTAGTACCGCATATCCCAAAGCGGCCTGACGTGGACGGGGTGCGGCTTCTCGGCTACCTTCTTGGCCTTCTCTTTGATTTGGCGATCCGCGGTTTCCCATGCCTCGCGTACGTTCGGCGGAGCCCCTTCGTGCGGGAAGGCCAGGGCCGATTCCCGCGCGGTGCGCTTCCCGATGCTCGGCGCCGCGTCCAGCATGGCCCTCAGAACATCATGGCCCTGGGCCTCGGTGACGAAGTTCTGCGCGCTGACGTATCGGGGTTCCTGAATTTTCATGCCGGCCAGAATGTTCCCGAAGTCCTCGTCGGTCATCTGGCCTATTGTGCCAAGCCTCTCCCTGAGCGTCTGAATCTTCTGCTCGGTCTTGGGGCGTATGACTTGCACAAAGCCGGTGCCCCGGCGGATTTGCTGGGGGCGGGCGGCCTGGACTCGGCGCAGGATTTCCTCAAGGTGTTCCTCGGTGACTCGGGTAGCGGCCAGGTGACGATGCCCGCTTACTTCCTTTGCGAGTTCGCGCCATTCGGTTTCCGGCAACCCGCGCTCGGCGACTACGGCCCTGATCTTCTGCCGCAAGCCCCTGACCCGCGCGGTGGTTTCCTTGTCGCGCGTCAAGGCGGCGCGGCGAACATCGCGCTCGAGAATCGCACCGTCCTTGCCAGTGGGTGTGACCTCGCCAAGCCGCACTCCGAGTTGCTCTGCGGCTTCCCGCGCGGCGGGCGTGGCCTTGGCCCACTCAAGGCCCGCGCCTGGGGCCTTGGTTTCGACGTAGCGGCCCACGGCCTCGCGGAGCGCGTCGGTGGATTCTGATTCCCACTCCTGCGCCTGCAAAACTAGATTCATCTGGCGTTCGTACTCCCCTGCGGCCCTCTCATCTCCGGCCTC
>DATKUU010000483.1:0-32615 GCA_035530455.1 Phycisphaerae bacterium
GCGAAATACCTTGCGGGGACCGCCCGCCGCAATATAACAAGAGGCGACCTCGAGGGGGAAGCCGCTGGAAAGGCTACGCCATGAACTCCGACGACCGCGCCGGCCTGGAGATCGCGAAGGAACTGGACCGCATCATCGCCAAGAAGACAGGCCAGTCGCCGGTGGCGCTGGTGCTCTTCGGCATCCTGGCGGGCGCGTACATCGGGTTCGGAGCGGTAGCGGCCACGACCGTGACCGCTTTCGACGGCCTGCCGATCGCGGTTTCGAAGTTCCTCGCGGGAACGGTCTTCTGCGTCGGGCTGGTCCTGGTCATCATCCCCGGGTCGGAACTATTCACGGGGAACATCCTGCTGGCGGCGGGGATTGTCGATCGCAAGGTCGGCTTCATCCGCGTGCTGAGGAACTGGGGTTTCGCCTACGTGGGGAACTTCGCGGGCGCGGTGCTGCTGGCGCTGCTGGTGTATGGAAGCGGCCTGCTGGGCACGCCGGAGCATCCGACGCCCGTCGGGGCCGCCGCCGCCAAGGTGGCCGACGCCAAGATCGCCCTGCCCTTCGTCCAGGCCCTTTTGCGCGGCATCCTGTGCAACATCCTGGTCTGCCTGGCCGTCATTATGGCGGTCTCGTCGCGGACGATGTTCGGCAAGATCCTGGGCATCTACTTCCCCATCATGGTCTTCGTGCTGTCGGGCTACGAGCACTCGATTGCAAACATGTATTTCCTTCCGGCGGGCTTGCTCGCCGAGGGCCGATTCCTCAGCGGCTTCGGAAGCATGTTCACCAATCTCGTCCCCGTCACCCTGGGCAACATCGCGGGAGGCCTTCTGGTGGTGGTGCTGCATCCGGCGCGGGCGAGGCGACTGGCGCGGCTGTTTCGGCACACCAGGCCGGAAGGTCCCCCCGCCGAGGGCAAGTAGCGACCGCGGCGTGCTACTGGACCCGCGCCTTGGCGGCCCGGACCGTGTTCCGCAGGAGGATGGCCACCGTGACCGGCCCCACGCCGCCGGGCACGGGCGTGATGGCGCCGGCGACCTTGGCGGCCGACTCGAACTCCACGTCACCGACGGTGCGCATCTTCTTCTTGCCCTTCTCGTTCATCACGGGTTGGCCCGCCTCATCGAGGACGGGGACGCGGTTGATGCCGACGTCAATGACCGTGGCGCCGGGCTTGATGTGCTCGCCGCGCACGAGGCCTGCCTTGCCGGCCGCGACGACCAGGATCTCCGCACCAAGCGTGTGCACCTTGAGGTCGCGCGTGCCGATGTGGCAGATGGTGCATGTGCCGAGGTCGTTCGTGATGAGGCAGGCGACGGGCTTGCCGACGATCGGCGAGTGGCCGACCACGACGCACTCGGCGCCCTTGATCTGGCAGCCGGCGAACTTGATGAGTTCGTAGGCGGCCGCGGCGGTGCAGGGGACAAGGCGCGACGGCTCGTAGAAGAGCAGTTTCCCCAGGTTGGCGGCGGTGATGCCTTCGACATCCTTCTGGGGCGGGATGTGCTCGGCCATTTTCTGGGCGTCCATGCCGGCCGGCAGCGGCATCTGGAGGAGGATGCCGTGGACCGACTCTTCGGCGCCGAGTTCGGCGATTTTCGCTTCGAGCGCGTCGGCGCTCGTTTCGGGCCCGAGGTCCACCAGGTCGTAGGCGATGCCGGCCTCCTCGCACGACTTGGCCTGGCTCCGCGTATAAACGCGGGCGCCCGGGTTGTCGCTGGCGAGGATGCTGGCGAGTTTGGGCGGCCGGCCGGTCCTCGCGCGGATCGCCTCGATTTCGGGCGCGAGTTCCTCGCGGATCCTCGCCGCCAACGCTTCGCCGTCAATCAGCCGTGCGGACATGGGAAGTTCTCCTGTTGAATGAGATTCGTTCGCCCTACGAGACTCGCCGCACGCTTTCGGCTCCGTCCCGGCGCGCCGGGACTACGCCGGACAAGCCCGCGTGCGGCTCAGGCGAGCCCGGCCTGCTCGATGATGTCCGGCACGAGATCGTCCCAGCCGAGGGTCATGAGGTGCGCGCCTTGGCACATGGGTTTCATGGCGCGGACCAGTTCGGCCGCAATCTGGGTCGCGACCTTCTTGAGGTTCTCTTTCGGCACGTCGGCCAGGCGCTTGATAAGCGCGTCCGGCACCTGGACGCCAGGCACCGAACGGTTCATGTACTTGGCCATGCCCGCCGACTTCAGGACCACGATGCCCACCAGCACGGGGACCTTGACGGATTCGGCGGCGCGCATGAACCGTTCGAAGGTCGCGGGGTCGTAGACGGCCTGGGTCTGGACGAACTGGGCCCCGGCCTCGACCTTCTTGGCGAGTTTGATAATCTGGGCCTCGGGGTTCTTGCCGCAGGGCGTCACGCAGCAGCCCTTGAAGAACTTCGGAGAGCCGTCGAGTTGGTTGGGCTTGCCCTTAAAGTCGGCCCCCATGTCCGAGCCCGCCTCGAGCCGCGCCAGCGCCGCCAGAAGCCCGACCGAGTCGAGGTCCCGCACGGGCTGGGCCTCGCGATGGTCGCCCATGACAACGTGGTCGCCGGTCAGGGCGAGGACGTTCTCGATGCCGAAGACGGCGGCCGAAAGCGCGTCGCTCTGGAGGGCGATGCGGTTGCGGTCGCGGCAGACCATCTGGAAGACCGGCTCGATGCCGCGCTCCACGAGCAGCCGGCACATGGCGAGCGAGCCGACGCGCATCACCGCCGTCTGGTTGTCCGTGACGTTGACGGCGACGACCTTGCCCTTCAGGTAATGCTCGGCCTCGGCGAGGACCGGCCCGATGTTCGTGCCCTTGGGCGGACCGATTTCGCCCGTGACGACAAATTGGCCCGCCTGGAGGCGCTGCTCGAGTTGGCTCATGGCGCGTTCCCGCTCATTTCTTGGCCGGCGCGGCCGGCTGAATCTGTTCGTCTTCGGCGACTTCAAGCGCCCAGCGGATGGTCCGCCGGCGGGCGTCGGCAATGTCGCGCTTGCGGAAGTCTCTGGGCTTCTGCATCCGCCGAAGGTCCTCCAGACGCCCGAGTTCCTGGAGGCGCTCAAAGATCAACTGCCACCCGCACGGCCGATCCTTGGAGACCTCGCAGGATCCGTCGTCGCCCGTCCCGCCACACGGACCGTTCACGAGGCTCTTGGCGCACAGCGTGACGGGACACAGGCCGCCCGTCGAGCCCAGCACGCACTCGCCGCACTCCGCACACCGCTCCACCGAGGGCCACAGGCCCTGGTAATCACCCATGCAGATGGTATCCATTGCGGGAACGGCCAACCGGCCGACGATGTTCCCCACCGCCTGGACCCCCACGCCGCATGACCCCACCAGGATCGCCTCGGCGGCCCGCAGACGGTCCACAAGACGCCCCAACTTGATCCCCACCAGGGCCTTGTTGCAGATCATGTCCACCAGGGCCGCCCCCGTCACCTCGATGCCGACCCCGGCCGTCAGCGCGGTCATCTCGCGCAGCCAGGGTTCGCCGCCGGTCTCGCACCCGATAGGGCACCCCTGGCACCCAAGGATGAAGACCCGCCGGACGCCGTTGAGCGACTGGAGGATCTCTTCGTTCGGTTTCCGCTCGGTTGCGTTCATGACCATGTCCTCTCTGCGCGGTGGGTCTCCCAACCCGCCGCGAAAAACAGCGTTGCAGTGCTAAATAACCCACTGGGCGACGGACTCGCCCTTCCCGAATTCCACCAGGTGCACCGAGCACGCCAGGCACGGATCGAAGGAGCGGATGATCCGCACGACCTCGAACGGGTTCTCGCGGTCCTTGACCTTCGTGCCCAGGAGGGCCTGTTCCATCGGCCCCGGCGTGCCGTCCGCGTCGCGCGGGCTGGCGTTCCAGGTCGTCGGCACGACGAGTTGGTAATGGCCTATGACTTTGTCCTTAATGCCGATCCAGTGGCCGAGGGCGCCGCGCGGGGCATCGGTCAGTCCTGCACCGCGGCCTTCCTGGGGGATGGCGAGTTCGACGGCCGCCGGCTCGCCGGGCGCAAGTTCGCCCAGCCAATCGCTCATGGCCTTGGCGACGATCCGCGTTTCCAGGGCCCGCGCCAGGTGGCGACCCAGGACCGACGGCAACTTGGCGGCGCCGACGCCCGCCGCCTTCAGCGCGGCGTCCACTTCCCTTTTGACAACCGCGTCTCCGGCCGCATGGGCCACCAGCGCCCGCGCCAGAGGTCCGACCTCGGCCGGCGCCCCGTCGTAGCGGGGGGCTTTCAGCCAACTGTACGCCCCTTTCTTATCGGGCTGCGGAATGGTTTTGCCCTCGGGCGGTGCGCCGGCGCACTCGTCGGCGTAGCGCGAGTGGGCGACGTCCTCGGCAATCCGCGCGGCGCTGACGGCGGCGAGTTTGCCGTCGGCGTCCACGAGGCCCGCCGGCAGCAGGCGCTTCCGCGCCAGCGGATCGGCCGACGCGCCATCCAGGTTGAAAGCCCCGTACGACAGGAACCGCCCGCAGCCGCGACCGATGTCGAAATAGTCGCCGTACGCCTTCGCCACGGTAAAGATCGCGGGGATGTACACGTCCTCAATGAACGCCTGGATCTGCTGAAGTTTGCCGAAGAACGAGGCGATCTTGTCGGCGGTGACGTCCACCGTCACGCCTCCGGGGACGATGGCGACGTTGTGCGGCATCTTGCCGCCGAAGATCGAGTGCATTTCGTGCGAGATGCGGCGGATGCGGAGGGCCTGGACGTAGGCCCGCACGAGCGCCAGGTTCGTCTTCTTGTCGCAACGGTAATCGCCCTCGTAGCGCGGGAAGAAGGGCGAGAGGCTCTTTCGGTCAATAAACGCGCGGACCTGTTTCAAGTCCGTCTCCGGACCGTCGTAATCCGCCGCCGCCGTCACGTCCGCGTAGTCCAGCGCCGCCAGGGCGAAAAAGTGCAGAATGTGCGACTGAAGGAAGTTCGAGCCGAAAATGAGGTTCCGCACGATCCGCCCGTTCGCAGGGATGCGGTCGGCCACGCCTAGCGCTTCGTCCAGCGCAAAAGCCGAGGCCGTCGCATGGGCCGTCGGGCACACCCCGCACACCCGCTGCGTCAGGCGCACGGCGTCCAGCGGGTGGCGCCCGGGCAGGATGTTCTCAAAACCCCGGAACAGCGTGCCCGAGCATCGGGCGTCCTTCACCTCGCCGCCGTCCACCAGGGCCTCGATGCGCAGGTGCCCCTCGATGCGCGTCACGGGGTCAATCCGGATCGTCTCGCCCTTCGCCGCCTTCGTTTTGGCCATGAACCCGGTCTCCGCTTTCAGCCGTCCCGCTCGGCCGCAGCCTCGGCTGCCAGCAGACGGAACCGCTCCAGACGCTCCTCGGTGAACTTGCAATACAGGGGGCTCACCCGGTCGGGGAACTCCGGTTCGACGCATCCGTGGCACGGGCTCCCCGCGCCGATGCACCAGTTCGTCCCGCTGTTCCACATCCGCGTCGGACAGTCCGCGAAGGTGACCGGCCCCTTGCACCCCAATTCATACAGGCACCCCGCGTCGCCGAACTTCCGGGCGAAGCGGCCGGCGTCGAAATCCGCCCGCCGCGGGCATGTCTCGTGTACGCACTTGCCATAGAACATCTTCGGCCGCTTCAGTTCGTCCAACCCCGCCGCCACCGCCTCCAGACCATACCGCGCCACCGCCGCCAGCGACCCGACGAGCCAGTCGGGGTGCGGCGGGCAGCCGGGAATGTTCACCAGAGGGACGGCGATGCCCTCGCGCGCCAGGAGGTCCGCCGCCGAGACCGCGCCCGTCGGGTTCGGCTCGCCGGCCGGAATCCCGCCGAACGCGGCGCACGTCCCCATCGCAACGACGACCGCGGCGCCGCGGGCCAGTCGGGCGGCATGCTCGGCGATAGGGACCTCGCGCCCTTCCTCCTCGCCCATCGTGCCGAACAGCGGATGGCCCATCGGCAGCGACCCCTCCAACACCAGGGCATATCCGCCCTTCGCCTCCGCCGCCGTGTCCTTCAAGACCTCCATCACCTGCTCGCCCTGCCCCGCCATCACCGTCATGATGAACCGCAGCGACAGGTGCTTGCCGGGCACGAGTTCATTGAGCACCACGCTCGCCGCTCCCGGAGAAAAGGAGTTCAGGAGCGACACCGCGCACCCCGTGCACGCCGACCCCTGGAGCCAGACGACCGGGATTTCGACGGTCTCAGCCATAGCCGATTCCTCTCCGCAAGAACACCTGCGCCGGTCGGGCCCTCAGGCGCCCTTGCCGGCCGCTTCCTTCCGCACCGCACTCACGAGCCGATCGAGCGCCCGCGCGACGGCATCCGACAGGCCTTCGCCCAGCGCGACCTCGGCCGGCTCCACGCCGAACACAACCGTCGGCGGAATCCGCTGCCCCGTCACCCGCGCCAGCCGAAACGCTCCCACCAGGCCGAGGTCGTGGCCCGACAGGTGCAGGCCTTCGGCCTTCGCCCGCGCCTCGACCTCTTCCAGCGGCATCCGATACACCGTTCCGGGCGCCCCGCCTGCCCGCATCGCATCTATCACAATCAGGCGGTCGGCGTCGGCCCAGTCGGGCATGGACGCCAGGAAATCCGTCCCGGCGTCGAAGCACAGAGCGCCGGGCGGGATGCCTTCCGCCTCGAGCCGCTCGACCGCCGCCGGACCAAGCCCCTCGTCCCTCGCCAGGGGGTTCCCCACCCCGACGATGACGACGCGCTCGCCTCTCCGTCCCGTTCGCCGCATCGCCGCATTGTACGCGCCGCGGCCGGCTTAGAAAAGCCCAACCACCCGGCCGTCGGGGCCGATGTCCACTTTCTCGCCGGCGGGCGTCGTCGGCAGACCCGGCATCGTCCGCATCGCCCCACACAAGGGATATAGGAACCCCGCGCCGACGCTCGCCCGCACGTCGCGGACGACGAACGTGTAGCCCGTCGGCGCGCCCTTCAGGGCCGCATCGTGCGACAGGCTCAGGTGCGTCTTCGCCATGCAGATGGGGAGTTTGTCGTGTCCGAGGCGAGTGAACCGCTCGATGGCCTGCTCGGCTTCCTTCTCGTAGGCAACCTTGGCGGCCCCGTACATCGTCGTGGCGATGGTTTCGATCTTCTTCTTGATGGGCCAATCCGTTTCGTAGAGGAAATGGAACTTGTGGGGCTCCTCGCAGGCCTCGACGACGGCTTCGGCGAGTTCGGCCCCGCCCTTGCCGCCCTCGGCCCAGACGCGGGAGCGGACGACGGCGCTCGCGCCGGCGGCTTTGGCTTTCTCGGCTATCGTCTCAAACTCCGCCGGCGTATCCGTCGTGAACTCGTTGATCGCCACGACGCAGTGCACCCCGTGCGCCAGGACGTTCTGGACCTGTTTGACGAGGTTCGCGCAGCCGTCGGCGACGGCCTTCGTATCCTCCTTCAGGAGCCCATCGTCGAGGGGCTTGCCCGCCACAACCTTGAAGCGCCCGCTGTGCATCTTCAGCGCCCGCACCGTCGCCACCAGGACGACGCAGTCGGGCACGAGGCCCGAGCCCCGGCACTTGATGTTCATGAACTTTTCAATGCCGATGTCCGCCCCGAACCCCGACTCCGTGACCGTGTAATCCGCCAGGCGCGTCGCCATCAGGTCCGCAAGGATCGAGGAGTTGCCGTGCGCGATGTTGGCGAACGGCCCGGCATGGACAAAGCACGGCGTGTGCTCGAGGGTCTGCATGAGGTTGGGCTTGATGGCGTCCTTCATCAGGACGGCCATCGCCCCGCCGACCTTCAGGTCGTCGCACGTCACGGGCTTGCCCTGGCGCGTGTAGGCGACGATCATCCGCCCGAGGCGCTCGCGGATGTCCGCGAGGCCCGTCGTCAGGCCCAGGATGGCCATCACCTCGCTGGCGACGGCGATGTCGAAGCCGGTGCGGCGGACCATGCCGGTCCCCAGGCCCGTGATGATGTCGTCGAGGGCCCAGCGGTCGCTGATGTCCAGGACGCGCCGGAGCGACGGGCCGTACGGGTCGATGTTCAGGGGGTTGCCGTGGTAGATGTGGTTATCTACAAACGCGCACGCGAGGTTGTTGGCGAGTGCGACGGCGTGGATGTCGCCCGTCAGGTGAAGGTTAAAGTCCTCCATCGGGATGACCTGGCTCATGCCGCCGCCCGCCGCCCCGCCCTTGATGCCGAAGACGGGCCCGAGGCTCGGCTGGCGGATGCAGGTGCAGACGTTCTTGCCGATGTGCCCGAGGCCCATCGAGACGCCGATCGTCGTGACGGTCTTGCCCTCGCCGAGCGGCGTGGGGGTGATGGCGGTGACGTCAATGTACTTTCCGCGCTTCGCCTTCGCGAGGCGCTCGAGGATCGCCAGGTCCACCTTGGCCTTATGGTCGCCGTAGAGTTCGAGTTCCTTGTCCTCGATGCCGAGTTTGTGGGCGATTTCACGGATGGGCTTGATCTTGGCCTTCTGGGCGATCTCCAGGTCGCTGAGCATGAACCGTCTCCTTCGAGCGTTCGCGTGTTCGGGACAGGGGGCACGGCTTGAGCCGGCCGCCCGCGCGGCAACGACCCACCCGGGCCGAGTGCGGCAAGTCTAGACGTGGGGACCGACGGGCGTCAAGACATTTTGCCGGGAAGCGACCCTTTGTGAAATCCTTCACAGCCTTTCCCGCTTCCACCGTTTATCCGCCTTGACATCCCCTGCATGCCCTCCTATCCTGAGACGGGCGCCACAAGGGCCCCGCGCCGACACTCTTTCCATCCAGGCGCCTATCCCGGCGCGGTGGCTTCAGCTAGGCGACACATGAAGATCGCAATCACAGGAAAAGGGGGCGTCGGCAAGACCACGGTGACCGCGCTTTGGGGCGCGGCGCTGGCGGCCGAAGGACGCGACGTCCTCCTCATTGACGCCGACCCGGATGCGAACCTGGGGTCAGCCCTGGGCGTTCCGGCCGAGCGCCTGCCCCGGCCGCTCGTCGCGCTGAAGGACCTCATTCAGGAGCGCACGGGGGCCGACCCCGACCAGGTGGGGCAGTACTTCCGCCTGAACCCGCACGTGGCCGACCTGCCGGACGCCTACCGCGTCGAGGCGGGCGGGATGCACTTGCTCGTGCTGGGCGGGATTCGCGGCGGCGGCAAAGGATGCGCCTGTCCGCAGGGAGCGTTCCTGAAGGCGATGCTTCGGCACCTGATGCTCGAGCGCCGCGAGGCACTCCTGGTGGACATGGAGGCGGGTCTGGAGTTCCTGGGGCGGGCGTCCGTCCTTGGGACCGACGCGCTGGTCATCGTCGTCGAGCCGGGGCGGCGGAGCCTGGAGACGGCGGCGGGCATCGCGCGCATGGGCCGCGAGATCGGAATCAAGCGGTTCGGCGCGGTCCTGAACAAAGTGACCGAAAGCGCGCAGGTCGAGACCATTCGGCGCGGCCTGCCGGAAGGCGTCGAACTGGTGGGAAGCGTGCCCTACTCCCCTGCCCTCGCGCGGGCGGACCTGGAAGGGCGAAGCGTCCTGGGCGTGGACGGCAAGGCGGAGTCGGCGCTGGCGGAAGCGCGGCAGAAAATGGAATCGCTCATCGGCGCGGAAGCGCCCGCTCGCGGCTAGCCAAGAGGTGGACGATGGTGAAGGCAAAAGCGAAATCAAAGTCGTCCGGCCGGATGATCGTCTGCCGCATCGAACGCTGCCTCGGGTGCCGATCGTGCGAACTGGCCTGCGCGGTGGAGCACTCGGCGTCGAAGAACCTGCTGGGGGCGCTGGGCGAAGAGACGGCGCCCCAGCGCCGCGTGCGGGTGGAGGCGTCGGGCGGCCGGGCGTGCGCGATTCAGTGCCAGCACTGCGAGGACGCGCCGTGCATTGCGGTTTGTCCGAGCGGCGCGATCAACCAGCGGGACGAGGGGGGCCCGGTGCTGATAGACGCCGAGCGGTGCATCGGCTGCAAGTTCTGCGTGGTAGCATGTCCGTTCGGGGCGATTGAGATGTCGCGTGACGGCCGGGCGGTCGTCAAGTGCGACCTGTGCATCGAGCGGACGGAGGCGGGCCAGGCGCCCGCGTGCGTCAGCGCGTGCCCCACCAAGGCGCTCGTGTTCATCACGGTCGAGGACTACAACAAGCGCAAGCGCCAGGCGGCGGTCAAGCAACTCCAGGCCGCCCAGGAAGCCGGTGAGCGATGACGCAGGCGTGCGGCGGGCCCGGAGGGACGCCAATGGTCACGGTGACGGTGTGCGTGGGGAGTTCCTGCCACCTGAAGGGTGCGCGCGAGGTCATCATGCGCTTCAACGGGCTGCTGGAGGAACTGGGCCTGGCGGACAAGGTGACGCTCAAAGGGTCGTTCTGCATGGAACGGTGCGGCGAAGGGGTGAATTGGCAGATCGACGAGGAGCCGCTGACCAGCGCAAGCGTGGAGGAGGCGATCGCGACGTTTCGCGAACGGGTGGTGGCGGCGGCGACCAAGGGGCCCGCGGACGGGCCGGGAGGCACGCCATGAGGTCCCCCGACAGCGGAATCACGGCTGCGCACGCCAGCGCGATCCTCCAGCACACGCCTAACGGGGTTCTGCTGGTGGACATGGAGACGCGGATTCGTTTTGTGAATCCGGCGTTTCGGACGATGTTCCGCTGCCCGGAGGAAGCTCTTCTGGGGAAACGGGCGGCGGAGTTCGTCCACTCGGACTGCTTTGAGCGGGCGATCGCGGCGGGCGGAAACCTGATGGTCAAGGAGACCGTCGGCGAACACGAGGTGAGTTTTCGGGTGGGGCTCTTTCCCATCGAGGGGGAGAATCTGTACTGCGGGATTTTCATTGATACGTCGGAGGAAGAGAAGGCGAGGCACCGCCTGGCCGAGTTGAGGGCCCAGACGCTCCAGCGCGCCCAGGAGGTGATTGAGCGTCAGATGCAGACGGCCCAGGAGATCGCGAGGCTTCTGGGCGAAGCCACCGCGGAAACCAAGGTGCTGCTGGTGAAGGTTATGTCCCTTTTCCAGGAAGAGGAATAGGGATGCGGTTTTTCTACGAATGGGGGACGAAGCAGTTGCGCAAGGCCCGGGAGGAACTGTGCGGCGACAGCCTGGCGGTCGCCCGCCACCTGGACAGCGTGACGCTGGCGCTTTCCGACGGGTTGGGGAGCGGCGTGAAGGCGAACATCCTGGCCACGTTGACGACGCGCATCGCGATGCACCTGCTGGAAAACGACCTCCCGCTCTCCGAGGTGGTGGAGACGCTGGGCAAGACCCTGCCGGTCTGCCAGGTGCGGAAGATGGCGTACAGCACGTTTGCGATCGCGCAGTTTTTCCGGGACGGTCGTGCGCGGCTGGTGGAGTTCGACACGCCGCCGGCAATCGTCCTGCGCGGTCGCAAGGCGCTGGCGGTACCCTCGAACGAGCGCGAGATCGGCGGGAAGAAAATCCACGAGTCCGTCGTGGACGTGCAGATGGGCGACTGGATCATCATTGTCTCGGACGGGGTGCTGAACGCGGGGATCGGCGGCGTGTATCCGCTCGGTTGGGGCCGGGAGCAGGCGGCCCGATATCTGGAGACGCACGCCCATCCCGGGCTATCGGCGCAGAACGTGGCCGACCGGCTGGCGGAAACCGTGCTGGACCTCTACGCCGGGGCGCCGGGCGACGATGTCAGCATCGCCGTCATCAAGGTCCGCACGAAACTGGTGGCAACGGTGCTGACCGGTCCGCCGGCCGATGCGGCAGCGGACGAGGCGATGCTGGCACGGTTCATCCGGCGACACGGGCTGCACGTCGTGTGCGGCGGGACGACGGCGAAAATCGTTTCCCGCCATCTCGGTCAGCCGCTCGAGGTTGACCTGGACACGATGAAGCCCGACGTGCCGCCGCTGGCCCGGATGGAGCATATTGACCTGGTGACGGAAGGCATCCTGACGCTGACGCGGGCCAACGAACTGCTGCAATCCGGGGCGGACAAGCAGACCGTGCAGTTTCGCAACGACGGCGCTGCGGCGCTGGTCCGGCTTCTGTTGGACGTGGACCACGTGCATTTTATCGTCGGGCGGGCCGTCAACCCGGCACATCAGAACCCGAGCCTGCCGGGAGGTCTCGGCATGAAGCAGGCCGTCGTCCGGGAAATCGCGGACGAACTCGTGAAACGCAAAATCGAGGTGACAATCGAGTCGGTCTAGCGACTCGGGGTGAGGTATGAAGCAGGCGGCCAAGAGGAAGCCGGCGGATAGGAACCTCGTCGAGGCCATCGTGGCCCGGTACGAGGGCGATGAAGGCATGCTCATCCCGATGATGCAGGATCTCCAGGCCGACTGCGGCTATCTGCCGTTGGATCAACTGCGCCGGCTGGCGTCGCGGCTGGAGGTTCCGATGAGCCGGCTCTATGCCATCGCTACCTTCTACTCCTCGTTCCGTCTGGCGCCGAAGGGCCTGCACGAGGTGACGCTGTGCGTGGGGACGGTCTGCTATCTGAAAGGCTCCGGCCAGATTTCGGAGGCCCTCCGCAAGGAGTTCCAGGTCGAGGCGGGCGGGACCACGCCGGACGGCCTGTTCTCGTTTCACCCGGTCAACTGCGTGGGCGCGTGCGCAGTGGCGCCCGTGATGATCGTGGACGGCGAATACTACAACGGGATTACGCTGGATTCGGCCAGGGACATCCTCCGTGGACTTTCCCCGGAGGAGGCGCCGGCTGAAAGCGAGGCTCAAAAATGACGGTCGTCGGGAACGAGCGGCTCAGCGCGCCGGCGGACCTTGAACGCCTGCGGGAAGATCTGCGCACGCGGCGCGATCCCGCGGCGAAATGCGTGCGCGTCTGCATCGGACCGGGGTGCGTCGCCAAGGGGGCGATGAGACTGCTCGAACTTTTCGCCCAAGCCGTCCGCCAGACCGGCGCCGACGTCGCGGTCGAAGCCAAGGGCGTGGGATGCCACGGGCTCTGCGACCGAGGGCCCATCGTCATCGTCCATCCGGGCAACCCCTCGGCTGCGCTCGCGGCAGGCATCTTTTACCAGCGGGTGGAGGAGCCCGACGTCGCCGAGATTTTCCGTGAGACGGTACTCGGAGGACGGGTGGTGGAGCGGCTCCTCTACGAGGACCCGGCCACGAGCACGCACGTGAGGACGGCCGACGAGATCCCGTTCTACAAGGCCCAGAAGCGGATCGCGCTGGCGCACTGCGGCGTGATAGATCCGGCGAGCATCGAGGACTACATTGCAGCGGGCGGATACAGCGCCCTGGCGAAGGCCCTGACGACCATGACGCCCGAGCAGGTGCTCCAGGAGGTGGAACGCTCCGGCCTTCGAGGCCGCGGCGGCGGTGGATTCCCCACCGGCCGAAAGTGGCGATCGTGCCGCGATGCCCACGGCGAGCCCAAGTACGTCATCTGCAACGGCGACGAGGGCGATCCGGGGGCGTTCATGGACCGCGTCGTCATGGAAGGCGACCCGCACGCCGTCCTGGAGGGGATGGCGATCGGGGCCTACGCCATCGGCTCGTCTCAGGGCTACCTCTACGTGCGGAACGAGTACCCGCTTTCGGTGGAACGCCTGAAGGGGGCCATCGGACAGGCCCGCGAGTGGGGCCTCCTGGGCAAAGACATACTCGGCACCGGGTTCTCGTTCGACGTCCGGATCAATCGCGGCGGGGGGGCGTTCGTGTGCGGCGAGTCCACCGCCCTGATGGCTTCGCTCGAGGGCCGGCCCGGCGAACCCCGGGCCAAGTACGTCCACACGGTCGAGCACGGCCTGCACGACAAGCCGACCAACCTCAACAACGTGGAAACGTGGGCGAACGTCCCGGCCATCATCAACCGCGGCGGCGCGTGGTTCACCTCCATCGGCACCGAAAAATCGACCGGGACTAAAGTGTTCAGCCTCGTCGGCGACGTCGTCAACACCGGCCTGGTGGAAGTGCCGATGGGGATCACCCTGCGGCGGATCATCGAAGAGATCGGCGGCGGTGTCCAGGGAGGCAAGGCGTTCAAGGCCGTCCAGACGGGCGGTCCTTCGGGCGGATGTATCCCGGCGGAACACCTGGACGCCCAGGTGGACTTCGACCAACTGACGAAACTCGGCTCGATGATGGGTTCGGGCGGCATGATCGTCATGGATGAAGACACGTGCATGGTGAACGTCGCCCGGTACTTCCTGAACTTTCTGCGGGACGAGTCGTGCGGCAAGTGCACGCCCTGCCGCGAGGGACTCGCCCAGATGCTTTACATCCTCGACCGAATCACCCACGGCGAGGGGGAGGCCGGCGACGTCGAGCGTCTCCAGGCGATGGCGGTGCTGCTCGAGGGCACGGCGCTGTGCGCCCTGGGGAAGACGGCCGCCAACCCCGCGCTTTCGACCATCCGCTATTTCCGCGACGAATACGACGCCCACATTCTCGAAAAGCGGTGTCCGGCCAAGGAATGCCGCGGCCTGTTCCGTTACGCGATTGACGCGGAGGCCTGCAAGGCATGCGGCCTGTGCAAGAAGCATTGCCCGGCGGACGCTATCGCGGGCGAAAAGAAGGTCCTCCACGTGATTGACCAGGAAAAGTGTACGCTGTGCGGAATGTGTTTCGAGAAGTGTCCGTTCGACGCGGTCCTTAAGGTCTGAGGAGACAGTGCGGTGCCGACGGTGACGATGGACGGCGTGAAGGTGGAGGTGGAGACGGGCGCGACGATTCTCGACGCCGCCCGGAAGGCCGGCGTGTGGATCCCGACCTTGTGCTACCACCCGGCCGTCGCGCCTCCCGCCACGTGCCGCGTCTGCATGGTCGAACTGGACCGGGGCGAGTGGAAGCAACTGGTGACGGCGTGCAATTATCCCGTCCGGCGCGACATTACTGTCAGCGTGTCGAGCGAGCAGGCCGTCCAGGCCCGAGCGGGCGTGATGCAACTGCTCTTGGCGCGGGCGCCCGAGAACAAGGACCTCAAGGCGATGGCCCGCCGCATGGGCGTCGAGGGCACCCCTTATCCCACGGTCACGGTGAGCCAGCGCGATTGCATCCTGTGCGGCCTCTGCACCGCCGTGTGCGAAGAGGTCCTCGGATGTGCGGCGATCGGTTTTGCCGGGCGCGGCCAGGACCGCGCGGTCAGCCCGCCCTTCCGGCAGCCGTCCGAGGATTGCATCGCGTGCGGCGCGTGTGCGGCGGTCTGTCCGGTCGGAACCATTCAGATCCGGATTCACGAGGACACGGGCGAGATCGAGATCTCACCGTTCAAGGCGCGGGCGAAGTTGCTGACGTGCGAGGCGTGCGGGGAGCGCGTGGTCAGCCTGCCGGTGTCCGAAGAAGCCCTCAAGAGGGCCAAGATCGACTGGGAGGAATTTCGCCGGCTCGCGCGGTTGTGTCCCAAGTGCAGGCGCCGGGACGCGGCCGCGAGACTGGCGGAGTCGTCCTCCGCAACGTAATCGAGGAGAATGAGGATGGATCCGAAGAAAATGTCGTGCGATCCGGCGGCCCAGGAGATGCTGGCGCGGATGGCCGAGGCGGGGATGGAAACCGCCTGGGACCGTCTCGAAGCCCAGCAGCCGCAGTGCGGCTTCGGTCAACTGGGCCTCTGCTGCCGCATCTGCAACATGGGCCCCTGCCGCATTGACCCGTTCGGCGACGGGCCCCAGCGAGGCGTGTGCGGCGCCGACGCCGACACCATCATCGCCCGCAACTTTCTCCGCGCGGTGGCGGCGGGCGCCAGCGCCCACTCGGACCACGGGCGCGGCGTGGCGCACGCGTTCCTGGCGATGGCGCGCGGCGAGGCGCCGGACTACGGCATCAAGGATCGGAAGAAACTCCTGGCGCTCGCGGCCGAGATGGGCATCAAAACCGAGGGGCGCGAGGACAAGGAGATTGCCGAGGAACTGGGCGAACTGATGCTGGCGGAGTTCGGCAAAGCGCACGGCACGCAGCGCATGGCCGAACGCGCCCCCAAGGCGCGAAAGGAACTCTGGAAGAAACTCGACGTTACGCCCCGCGCCGTGGACCGCGAGATCGTCGAGGCCCTCCACCGAACCCACATGGGCGTGGACCAGGACTACAAGAGCATCCTCCACCACGCCAGCCGATGCGCTCTGGGCGACGGGTGGGGCGGCTCGATGATCGGCACGGAACTTCAGGACGTGATGTTCGGCACGCCGACGCCGGCGCGCGGCGAGATCAACCTGGGCGTCCTGAAGGAGGACGAGGTCAACCTGGTGGTGCACGGCCACGAGCCGCTCCTGTCGGAGATGGTGGCGGCGGCGGCCACGCTGCCCGAAATCACCGAGGAGGCAAAGAAGGCCGGCGCCAAGCGCGTCAACGTGGCCGGCATCTGCTGCACGGCGAACGAACTTTTGATGCGTCACGGCATCCCGGTGGCGGGCAACTTCCTGTCGCAGGAACTCGCCGTCGCCACCGGCGCCGTGGACCTGATGTGCGTGGACGTCCAGTGCATCATGCAGGGCCTCTCGGAACTCGTGCCGCACTACCACACGAAACTCATCACCACGAGCGAGAAGGCCCGCATGGAGGGCGTCGAGCACGTCCAGATGGACGAGGCGCGGGCGCTGGAGGTCGGCAAGGAGATCGTCCGCAAAGCCATTGAGGCCTTCACGGCCCGCAAGGGCAAGGCCGTCCACATCCCGAAAGACAAGGGCGAAGTGGTCGTCGGCTTCAGCCATGAGACCATCAACTACATGCTCGGCGGACGGTTCCGTTCGTCCTATCGGCCGCTGAACGACAACATCATCAACGGCCGCATCCGCGGCGTGGTCGGCGTCGTCGGATGCACCAACCCGAAAGTCACCCACGACTACTATCACACGACGCTGATGCGAGAACTGATTAAGCGCGACATCCTGGTCGTGACGACCGGGTGCGCGCAGATCGCGTGCGGCAAGCAGGGCCTGATGACGCCGGAGGCGGCCAAGTTCGCCGGGCCGGGCCTGCGGGAAATCTGCGAGACGGTCGGCATCCCGCCGGTGCTGGCGGTCGGCTCGTGCGTGGACAACAGCCGCATCCTCGTCGCGTGTGCCGAGATGGTCCGCGAGGGCGGCCTGGGCGAGGACCTTTCGGACCTGCCCGTCGCCGGGGCGTGTCTGGAGCACATCACCGAGAAAGCCCTTTCCATCGGCCAGTACTTCGTCGCGTCGGGCGCCCTGGTGGTGTTCGCGAAGCAACTGTTCCCCGTGATGCCAGGCTCGAAGGTCGCCAAGTACCTCTTCGAGGGGATTGAGGAGGAGTTGGGCGGCAAATGGGCGGTGGAGGACGATCCCGTCAAGGCGGCCGAACTCATCCACGCCCACATCGAGGCGAAGCGCGACGCCCTGGGCATCAACCAGGAGCGCGAACGGAAACTTTTCGGTATGGAAGACCGCCAGAAACTGGAGGTCTAGTACGCTACTGAACCGCAAAGGACGCCAAGGGCGCAAAGGGAAAATTTTTTAAAGACGAAGGAGCGGACACATGTCGAGGAAGATCGCCACCGCCGCCATCCGCGGCGCCCACAAGGTCGCCCGAGAGGCCGAGGAGATCCTCAAGACCGCCATCCGGGAAAAGGGCGAGGAGGCCGCCGTCGAGTTCCCCAACACGGGGTACTTCATCCCCATCATCTACGCGATGACGGGGCACGAGGTACGCACCCTGTCGGACTTCGGACCGGTCCTAGAGCAGATCAAGGAACTGCTCCCGCCGCCGGTCGAGAAGCGGCTCTGGCTGCCGTACCTGGGCCCCGTTCTGGACGCCGGCATGGCGACGCTCTTCGCCGAGGAAATCATCGAGGCCTGCCGCTATCTGGTCGGCCCGAACCCGGTGCGCGACCTCTGGCTGGGGGCGGCGGACGACGTGATCCTGCGGGAGCGCGGCATCCAGTTCGTGGACGGCACGGCGCCGGGTTTTGCGGCCATCGTGGGCGCCGCGCCGAACGTCGAGACGGCCGTCGAGATCGCCCGCAAGTGCCAGGAGCGGAGCCTCTACGTCTTCATGGCGGCCGGCCACAACGGCACGACCTTCGCCCAGCAACTGGCCGAGGGCGGCGTCCAGATGGGATGGGACACGCGCCTCGTGCCTTTCGGGCCCGACATTTCGTCGGCGATTTACGCCCTGGGGTTTGCGGCGAGGGCGGCGATGAGTTTCGGCGGGGTGCAGCCGGGCGACTTCCGCCGCAACCTCCTCTACAACAAGGCCCGCGTCTTCGCCTTCGTCCTGGCGCTCGGCGAGGTGACCGACGAGTGGTACGCCACCGCCGCCGGCGCCATCAACTTCGGGTTCCCCACCATCGCCGACTCGGACATCCCCCAGATTCTCCCGACCGGCGTCTGCACCTACGAGCACGTCGTCTCGAACGTCCCGCATGCGGAAATCGTCGAGAAGGCCATCGAGGTCCGGGGCCTGAAGATCAAGATCGCCGAGGTCCCGATTCCGGTGGCGTTCAGCCCGGCGTTCGAGGGCGAGCGCATCCGCAAGGAGGACATGCAGGCGGAGTTCGGCGGCCAGCGCACCCCCGCGTTCGAGTGGCTCCGCAGCCTGCCGACCGACCAGGTGGAGGACGGCAAGGTGCAAGTGGTCGGCGCGGACATGGACTCAGTCAAGGAAGGGGGCAAACTGCCGCTCGGCGTCGTGGTCGAGGTGGCGGGACGCAAGATGCAGTCCGACTTTGAGCCCGTCCTCGAGCGGCAAATCCACACCTTCCTGAACCACGCCCAGGGCCTGTGGCACATGGGCCAGCGCGACATCATCTGGGTCCGCATCTCGAAGGACGCCTACAAGGCGGGGTTCCGTCTGGAGCACATCGGCAAGATCATCCATGCCA
Source organism: Phycisphaerae bacterium (assembly GCA_035530455.1). Lineage (GTDB taxonomy): Bacteria > Planctomycetota > Phycisphaerae > FEN-1346 > FEN-1346 > JAPLMM01. Next base: position 18,613 of record DATKUU010000483.1, read on the forward strand.
TGCTCCACGAGCACTTCTCCAGCATTGTGGACAAGATCCAGGTGCGCATCTATACCGACGAGGCGAAGGTCAAGGAACTCCAGCACGAGGCGCGGAAAGTGTTCGAGGAGCGGGACGCACGCCTGGCCGGCATGACCGACGAGTCGGTGGACATCTTCTACTCGTGCACCCTCTGCCAGTCGTTCGCCCCGAACCACGTCTGCATCATCACGCCGCAGCGATCGGGCCTCTGCGGCGCGTACAACTGGCTCGACGGCCGGGCTGCCTTTGAGATCAACCCCGCCGGGCCCAACCAGCCCATCCAGAAGGGCGCCCCCGTGGACACGAAACTCGGCCAGTGGGAACGCGTCAACCAGTTCATCCGTGAAAAGAGCCAGGGCACCATCGAACGCATGAGCGCCTACTCGATGATCCAGGACCCGATGACCTCGTGCGGCTGCTTCGAGTGCATTTCGGCGATTCTGCCCTCGACGGGCGGCATCATGATCGCCCCGCGCGAGTTCCCGGACATGACGCCGTGCGGCATGAAGTTTTCGACGCTGGCCGGCACGGTGGGCGGCGGCCGGCAGACACCCGGATTCGTCGGACACTCCAAGCATTACATCGTCAGCCCGAAGTTCATCAGCGCCGACGGCGGATTCGGGCGCATCGTCTGGATGCCCAAGGCCCTGAAGGAGGAACTCCACGACGCGCTGGTGGCGCGGGCCGACGAACTGGGGCTCGGCGGCGAAGCGTTCCTTGCGAAAATCGCCGACGAGACCGTCGCCACCACCGAGGAAGAGGTTGCCGCTCACCTCGCCAAGGTCGAGCACCCGGCGATGGCGATGGAGCCGATGTTCTGAGAGACATTTGCGATTTGAGATTTTAGATTTTCGATTGGAACGGCAAGAACGGCGTGCAGGGCGCAGCGCCTTGGCCGTTCAAATCTAAAATTGACTGCACGGGTCCTTATCTGTTAAAGAATAGGTTCCAGGAAAGGACACCCTCGCCATGGCGCTCAGCGGACTCGACATTTTCAAGTTGTTGCCGAAGACGAACTGCAAGAAGTGCGGCATGCCGACGTGCCTGGCATTCGCCATGGCCCTGGCCCAGAAGAAGGTCGCGCTGGACAAGTGTCCGGACGCGAGCCCGCAGGCCCGCGAGGCCCTGGCCGCCGCCGCCGCTCCGCCGATGCGCCTGGTGACGTTCGGCACGGGGGAGGCGGAGGCGAAGACCGGAGGCGAGACGGTCCTCTTTCGCCACGAGGAGAAGTTCCACAGCCCGACGGTCCTGGCCGTCACGCTGCCCGACGACCTGGCCGGGGCGGACCTGAAGGCCCGCGCCCAGGCCCTCAAGAGCCTTTCCTTCGAGCGGATCGGTCAGGCCATGCCGATTGAGGCCGTGGCCGTCCTGAACGCATCGGGCGACTCATCCAAGTTCGCCGCCGCCGCCGAGGCCGCCAAGGCGACCGGCAAGGCGATGATCCTCATCTCCGAGAAGCCCGACGCGATGAAGGCCGCCCTGGAGAAGGTGAAGGACGCTCGTCCCTTGCTCTGCGCCGCGACGGACGCGACGGCCGAGGCGATGGCGAAACTGGCGAAGGAGGCCAAATGCCCCCTCGTCGCCCGCGCCGAGGGCGCCGAGGCCCTCGCCGCCCTTGCCGAGAAACTCAAAAGCGCCGGCTGCGAAGACCTGGTCCTTTGGCTCGACGCGCCGAACGGCTGGGCCGAAATGACGGGACTTGCGCAAATCCGCAAACTCGCGCTGAAGAAAAACTTCCGGCCGCTCGGACACCCCGTCATCGCCTTTGCGGCGGAGGGGGAACCGGAGGCGCAGGCGGCCCGTGCGGCGGCGCTCGTCGCCAAGTACGCCGGCATCGTCGTCGTCGCCACAATCGAGCCGTGGGCCCTCCTGCCCATCCTGACCGCCCGCCAAAACATCTACACGGACCCGCAGAAACCGGTCCAGGTCGAGCCGAAACTCTACGCCGTCGGCGAGGCCGGTCCCGACAGCCCCGTCCTGTTCACCACGAACTTCTCCCTGACGTACTACACAGTCGAGAGCGACGTCGAGGCCAGCCGCATCCCCTCCTGGATCCTCTGCGTGGACACCGAGGGGACGAGCGTCCTGACGGCCTACTCGGGCGACAAGTTGAACGAGAAGATCGTCGCCAAGGCCATGAAGAGCGCGGACGTCGAATCGAAAGTGAAGCACCGCAAACTCATCATCCCCGGCTACGTGGCGGTGATGAGCGGGAAACTGGAGGAGGAAACCGGCTGGGAAATCCTCGTCGGGCCGAGGGAATCCAGCATCATCCCGCGCTACCTCCAGGAAGTCTGGGGCTCCTGACCCGCCGCCAAGGGAAGTCGCCATGGCCGCCGAAAAACGCACAATGTGCCGCGTACGATTCGAGCCCTCCGGCCTGAAAACCGAGGTGCCGCGAGGCGCCACTCTCCTGGAGGCCGCGCGCCTCGCCGGCGTGTACCTGACGAGCATCTGCGGGGGCGACGGGTACTGCGGCAAGTGCAAGGTCGTGGTGGACGAGGGCGAGGTCGAATCGCCGCCCACGACGCTCCTGGCGCCCCAGGAAACCCGCGAGCGCATCGTCCTGGCGTGCCAGGCCCACGTCCGCTCCGATACGACCGTCACGGTGCCCAAGAGCCACGCCCTCGACACCGGTCGCATCCTCGTGGACAGCGACGCCCACCGCTTCAGCGAACTTCCGAGCGAGGACCTCGGCGCGGAACGCCCCGCCGGGGAGGGCGCGTTCCCCTACGACCCGCTTGTCCAGAAGCATTATCTGGAGATGCCGGCGCCCAGCGCCGAAGACCAGGTGGCGGACCACGAGCGACTCTACATGGCCATCCGCGACCGCCTCGACGCGCCGCTGATGCAGACAGGCTTCCGCATCCTCCAGAGCCTGCCGGCAGTCCTCGAGGGAAGCGGCTACAAGGTGACGGCCATCGTGGCCCAGCGCGGCGGGACGATGGAGGTCGTGGACATCGAGCCCGGCGATACGAGCGCCTGCAACTACGCCGCCGTCGTGGACGTCGGCACGACGACCGTCGTGGCGCACCTGGTGAACCTGGCGACGGCCTCGACCGTGGATGCCGAGGCCACCTACAACTCCCAGATGCACTTCGGCGAGGATTACATCCGCCGAATCATCTATGCCGAGGAACACGACGCCTTCGACGAGATGCAGCGCCGCATCGTCCACGACGTCAACGACCTTATTCAGACCATGGCGGTGCGCCAGGCAATCGAACTGGGGTGCATCACCGGCGTCATCTGCTCCGGCAACACGGCGATGATCCATTTCCTCTTGAACCTGGACCCGCGCCGCATCCGCCGATCGCCCTATATTCCGACGGCCGCCTGGGTCCCCCCCATCCGCGCGGCCGAGGCCGGCATTCGCATCAACAAGCGAGGGCTCCTCTACACGCTGCCGGCAGTGGGGGCCTACGTCGGCAGCGACATCGTCGCCGGCGCCCTCGCCACACGCCTCTACGAGGCCCCGAAACTCTCGCTCTTTATTGACATCGGCACGAACGGCGAGGTGGTCCTCGGGTCCAAGGAGTGGATGGTCTGTGCCTCCTCCAGCGCCGGACCCGCCTTCGAGGGCTCGGGCGTCAAACACGGCATGCGCGCGGCACGCGGCGCCATCGAGCGCCTCACCGTCGCCGACGACGGAAGCCTGAAATGCCACACCGTCGGCAACGAGCCGCCTCGCGGTCTGTGCGGCTCGGGGCTGCTCGACGCCCTCGCCGCCCTGCTGGAGATCGGCGCCATTGACCGCACGGGACGCTTCGCACCGTCCCAGGACCCGCGCCTCACCGAAGGGCCGGACGGCCCGGAGTTCGTCCTCGTCCCGCCCCAGGACGGACGCGAGGCCATCACCATCACCCAGGCTGACATCTTCAATCTCATCCGCTCCAAGGCCGGAGTCTATGCCGCCGTCCAGGTCCTGCTCGAATCCACCGGCACGCGAGCCGACGCCCTCGACACCATCTACGTCGCGGGCGGCTTCGGCAACTACATGGACGTCCGCAAGGCCATTCTGGTCGGCATGTTGCCCGACATCCCGGTCGAGCGGATCCGATTCGTCGGCAACGCATCGGTGGCCGGCGCCAAGATGGCCGTCATGAGCCGGCACGCCCTCGCCAAGGCCGAAGAAATCGCCGCACGAATGACCTACTTCGACCTTATGAACCATCCCAAGTATATGGACGCCTTCATCCAGGCCAACTTCCTTCCGCACACCGACCTCGACCGCTTTCCGAGCGTCGCCAAGCGGTTGACCCAGGCGGACTCGGCGAGGCAATCGAGCCGCGACCGAAAGGGAGCGGCGCCGTGAGCACCACCATCGCCATCTCGGGCAAAGGCGGCAGCGGCAAGACCACGATCGCCGCCCTCATCGTCCGCCTCATCGTCGAGCGCGCCCAAGGCAGCGTCCTGGCGGTGGACGCCGACCCCAACGCCTGCCTCGGCCTCGCTTTGGGCCTCGAGCCCGAAACGACCATCAGCCAAATCTGCGACGAGACGCTCAAAGGGCGCCTCTCCAGCGAGCCAGGCGTGAGCCGCGAGCGCGCCTTCCAGTACGCCGTCCACCGCGCCATCGCCGAAGGTCGCGGCTTCGACCTCCTCGCCATGGGCCACACCGAGGGGCCCAAGTGCTACTGTGCCGTCAACCACCTCCTCCGCTCGTACCTCGACTCCGCGAGCGGCGACTACCGCTTCGTCGTCCTCGACAACGAGGCGGGCATGGAACACCTGTCGCGCCGGACGACGACCGGCGTGGACTTCCTCCTGGTCGCCGCCGAGGCCACCGTCGTCGGCGCGCGGACCGCCGAACGCATCCTCGGCCTCTCCGAGCGCCTGCCCATCACCATCCGCGACCGCCGCGTCCTTTGGAACAAGGTCGCCGCCTCCGGCGCCCTGCCGCCCGACGCCGACCGCTTCCCGACTGCAGGCGCCGTGCCTTACGACCAGGCCGTCGCCGACCTCGCGACGCGCGGAGGGACGGTTTTCGAACTTCCCGCCGACTCGCCCTCCGTTGGGGCGGTCGGCGAAACCGTCACCGAACTTCTTGGCGCCGCCCGGGCGCCCGCAACGTAGCAAGGAGAAACCATGCCCTTACCGTCCGTCCAGGAAAGTTATTCCGGCGCCGTCAGCGAAATCACGCTCGGCGGAGGGAGCCGCAAGTCCACCGTCACCGTCGGCGGCGCGAAAACCGTGCCGTACGGCGGCGAGGCGAAGGCCTGCGGCCGGAGGCCGGTTATCGCGGTGGACGTCCTCGACGCCGCCCCGACCGACTGGCCGCCCTCCCTGGCCGCCGCTTACCAGGGCGTTTTGGAGGACCCCGCCGCGTGGGCCAAAAAGGCCGTCGAGGAAATGGGCGCCGACCTCGTGTGCCTGAAGTTCGATGGGCTACATCCCGACAAGGGCGACCGCGACGCCGCTCACGCCGTCGCCGTCACCAAGCAGGTCCTCGCCGCCGTCGGCGTGCCCGTCATCCTCTGGAGCTCCGGCAGCGACGAAAAGGACAACGCCGTCATGCCCAAGGTCTCCGAGGCCGCCAAGGGCGAGAAGGCCCTCCTCGGAACCGTGTCGCAGGACAATTACAAGAACCTGACGGCCGTGGCCCTGGCCGACGGCCATTTCCTCATCGCCCAAGCCCCGCTCGACATCAACATCGCTAAGCAGGTCAATATCCTCGTCTCCGACATGGGCTTCCCCCTGGAGCGCCTCGTCATGTTCCAGACCACCGGGAGCCTCGGCTACGGGATGGAGTACGCCTACTCGATCCAGGAACGCGAGCGGCTGGCGGCGCTGGCCGGCGACAAACTCATGGCCATGCCCGTCATCTGCGACGTCGGCTACGAATCCTGGCGCGCCAAGGAAGCCAGGACCGCCACCGCCGACGCGCCCCACTGGGGCGACGCCGACCGACGCGGACCCCTGTGGGAAACCGTCACCGCCGTCGCCCTGCTCCAGTCGGGCGTCGACATCGTGCGCCTGCGCCACCCCAAGGCCGTCGCCGCCGTCAAGGCCTACATCGCCGGCGTCTGGGGCAGCGCCGCGTAGCCGTAACGCTATCACGTTTAGCCGCGACCCGACTTGTCCGCCATAGCCCATAGGGGGCGACGGCGGAAGGGAAGCGCGTAAACAAGGAGAACGCATCATGATCGCTATCGCCGAACGCATCAACGGCATGTTCACCGACGTCAAGCAGGCCCTCGCCGACAAGGACCCCAAGCCCATCCAGGACCTCGCCCGCCGTCAGACCCAGGCCGGCGCCGCCTACCTCGACATCAACGTCGGCACCGCCGCCGCCGACCAGGTAGCCGCGATGAAGTGGCTCGTCGAGACGGCCCAGGAGGCCGCCCCCACGCCCCTGTGCCTCGACAGCCAGAAGCCCGACGTCATCCGCGCCGGCCTATCGGTCTGCGACACGGCGCGCGGCGTGCTGCTGAACTCCTCGCCCCTCTCCAAAAAGAGCGACCCCGAGGTCCTGGAGAAGTACCTCGCCATGGCCCAGGAGGCGAACGGAAAACTCATCGCACTGACGATGAACGCCGAGGGCGTTCCCCAGAACGTGGACAAGCGCGTCGAGATCGCCGCCGAAATCCTCACCCGCGCCATGGAGGCCGGTCTGGCACCCGACCGCCTCTTCATTGACCCCATCATCCTGCCCGTCAACGTCCCCGGCGCCCAGGAGCAGCCCGGCAACATCCTGGCCGCCATGGACCAGATCCGCCTCCTGTCCGACCCCCCGCCGCACATCACCATGGGACTGTCGAACCTCAGCCAGGGCACCGCCGAGCGAAGCCTCATCAACCGCATCTTCCTCGCCATTGCCGTCAGCCACGGGTGCGACTCCGCCATCGTGGACGTTCTGGACGAGCCGCTCGTCGACGCCGTCGCCACCGCCGAAATGCTCATGAACAAACAGATCTACTCCGACAGTTTTCTCAAGGCGTACCGCAGCATCGCGGGAGGCCAGCGCTAGCACCAACTCGGCGCACGCCGCCACGGGGACGTATCATGAAACCGCTCTACATCAGCGCCACCCAGCAGGACGCCGGGAAAACCACCATCCTCATCGGCCTCCTCCAGGCCTTCCGCGACCTCGGCCACGACGTCGGCTACATCAAGCCCATCGGCCAACGATACGTCCAGTACCAGGGACTGCACATTGACGAGGACGCGGTGCTCGCGCGCGAGGCCTTCGCCCTGCCCGACTCCCCCGAGGACATGAGCCCCATCGCCATCGAACGCGGTTTCACCGAACACTACATCTTCAACCGCGACCCGAAGCCGCTCGAGTGGCGCATCCAGGAGGCCTTCGACCGCCTCCGAAACGCCCACAACGCCCTCCTCGTCGAAGGCACCGGACACGCCGGCGTCGGCTCCTGCTTCGACCTCTCCAACGCACGCGTCGCCGAGCTCCTCGCCGCCCCCGTCCTCATCATCGCCGACGGCGGCATCGGACGCGCCATTGACGAGGTCGCCCTCAGCCTCCACCTCTTCCGCAAGCACCGCGTGCGCGTCCTCGGCGTCATCCTCAACAAGGTCTGGCCCGAAAAAATGACCAAAATCCAACGCGCCGTCGCCGAGGGGCTGCGCCATCTCGGATCGCGCCTCCTCGGCGCCGTCCCCTATCGCTCCCAACTCGTCCATCCGCGCGTCGAGCAGATCCAGTCCGAACTCGGCGCACGCATCCTCTGCGGCAGCCAGGGGCTCGCCAACCGCGTCGAGTTCACCGTCGTCGCCGCCATGGAACCCCACCACGTCTGCGCCTATCTTCGCGAGAACACCCTCGTCATCACTCCCGGCGACCGCGTGGACAACATCCTCGTCTCCACCCTCACCTGCCCCATGATCCCCGGCGCCGGAGGACCCGTCGCCGCCATCCTTCTGACCGGCGGATTCGAACCCCCCGCCGGCATCCGCACGCTCCTCGATTCCTCCGGCATCCCCGTCCTGCTCTGCCAGGAGGACACCTTTACCGTCGCCTCACGCCTCCGCGACCTGCGATTCAAAATCCGCCCCGAAGACGCCGACAAAATCGAGGCCGCCAAAGCCCTCGTCCAGGAAAGTATTGACGTCCACGCCCTCCTCGCCGTCCTCGATGCCGAAACCTGACCTACTCCCAGCGCAAAAAAAAGCCGCGCTGCTTGCGGCTTAGCGTCCGTCCCGTTTCGCCTGCGCGCCTTTCATCCCGCGCTGCGCGTTGTCTTCACTCCGCCCGTATCCACGTCTGCGCATACTCGTGGTGCCCGTCCAGGTCCACGATCGTCAGGAAAACATTGTACAGCCCAGGCTCCGTGTACGTGTGCTCCAGCGACGTCTTCGCCGACACCGTGTTGTCCCCCAGGTTCCACACCACCGAGTCCACGCGCCCGTCCGGCGAATCGGGGTCGCGCACCTTCGCCTCCAGGTGCACCGTCAGCGGCGCACGCCCTTCCGTCGGCGTCGCCACGATGTGCACCGCCGGCCAGTGACTCACAATGTTCGTAAAGTACCGCGCCGCCTCGATCTGGTTCGGGTCGTGCCCGCCCGGCAGCCGGCGAATCGCAAAGTTCCGGAATCCCCGCACCGTGTACCAGAAATTCGCGTTCCGGTTCATCTCGTCGAAGCCCGGCAAATCACCTTCCCCGAAAAAGACATACACGTGCATGTGCCGCGCCCGGTGCGCCGTCTCGTCGCTCACCAGATGCTCGCTGAAGTTCGCCGTCCGGCCCACAATCGCACGGAAAACGTCCGGGTGCCTCAGCCCGATGAAGTGCGCCGGGTACCCGCCCCCCGACCACCCCGTAATCATCACCGCGTCCCGGTTGATGTTGTACCGCCCGAACAGTTCCTTCAGGATCGCCAGCACCGCCATCTCGTCACGCACCAGTTCCGGCGCCGCACGGTCCGGCGGGATCCCCAGAAACCCCGTCGCCGAGTCGAAGTCCACCGAACAGATAATCAGACCGTACCGCTCCGCCGCATTCACCCACCGGTCGCGCTGACCCGCCGCCTCGTCAAACGGAAACGTCCCCTGCGCCGTCACCACCAGCGGGTACGACCGCTGCGGATTGTACGACGTCGGAATATAGAGATGATACGTCCGCCCCGTCGAGGGCTCCTTCTGGAAACTCACCTTCCCCGTCACCACCTGCCCGCCCGCCGTCCGCCAGGCCTCCGGCCCGCACCCCGCCAGCGCCAGCGCTGCCGCCACCGCGATGCTTGCCACGGCGACTTGTCCGGCGTATCTTATCCCCGTCCGTCCCATCGTCCTCCTCCGTCCCTCCCACCCTCAAACACGCCGCCCTTCGACCTATCTCAGGGCGCGCCTGAGTCCCGGCGCGCCGGGATCGAAGGGCCGCCCGCAGCATCGCGGGCGCTTACGAGTCGCCAAGTTTAGGCCCCGCCTCCACCCCAGGCAAGCGAAAAGCCCCCTCTCCCCCCTGGTCTGGAGGCGAAGCCGGGTCTCAGGCACGCAGGGACTCAGGCACTTGTCTTAAACGCCAATAATCCGTCCCGCTCCGCGGCTCGCGCCGAAGCCGGAACGTCCCGACCGCCTTTTCGCCCGCGAGGCGGATGCAGATTTCATCGCTTGCCGCGATGAGCGCCGGGTCCGGGGGCTGGAGCCACTCGAAGGTCCCCCGGTCGTGGATTCGACACCAGCCGCGACCGCCGCTAATCTGGCCTTCGTGCTCCAGGTATGCCAGGCGATGGTCCCCCAAGTGGCGGACCGCGCAGGGCAGACCGGCCGTGTCGTCCGGCGGCACGGGCGAGGAGAAGGTCACGAGCGCCTGCGACCCTTCGAGCATCAGGTCGAAGTGCCAGTCCTCCTCAGAGCGAAAATGTTGCTGCACCACAAACCGCGGCATCCGCCATTCCTCCGCACGCTTTTGCCGACCGGTTTACTCTACGAGCCGTCCGGCGTGCGGACAACGTTTTTCGGGACGGGCGGTGAGCGCACACCCGCCGGGAAAAAATTCCGGAAAATTTTTTTGGGGGGTGGCCGGATTTTGGGAGCGTTTTTTTTGGGGTCGCAACCGAGTTCCCAGAGCGCCAGGGCGGTTTTGGGGCCTGGAAGACTCCGCGTGGAGTGCAAAACGGCCCATTTTCATGCGACTATGCCCCGATTTTCCCCGACAATGGGCGACAACCGCCCCGTTTTTGCCTCGCAAAACCCTCGACTCAGCGACCATGTTATGGAGCGCCGTGGATGGAATAGCCGTTTTCCCGCGAAGTTTGGCACGGGATTTGCGTGCCGGGGGTGGCTTCAACGCAGAGAGCGCAGAGCACGCAGAGAACGGCAGGCCGAAGGCCTGAGACAATCCAGCCTGGGGCACCGCCCCAGGTGGCGGGGATCGGGAAAGGAGCCTGAGCCCTGTAGGGGCGAAACAATCAGGCGCTTTTGTTCCGCCCTTTCAGGGCTTGGTGATGAAAAAAGGATGATGGCTTGCTTGTTCCCGCCGACCCAGGCCGTTGGCCTGGGCTGTAATGTTTCAGGCCTTCGGCCTGACCTGCGGCCTCCAGCCTCTGGCCTCAAGCCTGCCGTTTCCGACTTTGGACCTTGGACTTTGGACTTTGGACCTATCCCGGCAAATCGTTCCGCTTCAAGGCTGGAAGATGAAAAGGAAATGCGTATTGCGTCGCCGGATTTCCCGTTTCTTGCCTAACTCTCAGGGTGTGGGTTTCGCCTGACGCGCAGCGGAAGGCGAATACCCACGACCCTGTTGTTCTGCCCATCTCTTGTTCAGTTTCTGATAGTGCAGTGTCACGTTCTGCTCTGCCAACTTGGCTGTGCCCATGAACGCTTGCCGCTCATCCCATTTTCTGATCCGCAACTCTGCCAGTTTCTTGAGTTCGCCTATCCTGCTGAGTATGAAGTCCGGCGGGAAGTGCCCTGTCGAAATCGCCGCGAGCACTTTGTTGAACTCCCATGAACTCAAGCCATCGTACCGCTTCAGCAGATAGTCGAGCAGAATCATCTGCCTTTCCGCGTTCACGTTCGGAAAGAAATCCCTGAAGACAGTGAAGGAGTATATCGTCTCTTGAGCTGTCAGTTTGCGTTGAAGGATTTGCCATGCGCGGTCTTCGCCAAGACGAAGCAGTAGGGCGAGTCCCGACTCCTGGCTCCAATCTTCGTATATCAGTTTGTTTTGGTACAGTTTCAGAACCACAGGATAGGAGTCCTCCGCAGCGATGCCTTCAACGACGCGCCCGACGTGAGCGGCCAGAACGAGATCCTTCACTGACTTGAGGACTGCAAGGCGATCATCGACCGAGTAGTTGGTGAGGGCATCGGCGGCTGCCTCTCCTGTGACGAACCGCGGTTTCTGCGCAGACCGTCTGGGATACAGTCCTGCCAGGATATATGGCAGGGAGTCTTTGTGTGCAAGGTTGCCAAGGAGCCTGTACGCCGCGAGGACAACGTCAAGACGGCGATCCCCCGTCATCTCGTGCAGTTCAGGCAGTGCTTTCTCCGCGAGGCGTTGGGCGATCTCGTTGGCTCGGGCTTGGTGTTCAGCGTTTGTACTCCTCAGGAGTTTCAGTAAGGTCTTTTTGTCCGTCTCTACCGATGTTGGAGCACCTGCGGGTATGCCAACTGCAATGAGAGTCCAAGTCAGTTCATCGTGTATAATGTCCAGATTTTGGTATCGGTCTGCAGGATCATGGGCCGTCATTTTGCGGAACATCTCGTCTACGTGCGCAAGTCTGTCGTGAAAACCAGCCAAAGGTGGAAGATTCGGACGGGCCGGAGACACACCCGAGATCAACTCGTAAAGAATCAGGCCCAGTGCATAGATGTCAGCACGGTGATCCACTTTGGTGGCATCACTTCCTCTCTGTTCTGGCGCATAGTAGTCCCAGTTCAATAAGTGGTCTTTCGGCAGAGTCAGTTTACTCCACTCGACAAATCCGGGGGCGACATGAGCAATTCCGAGGTCGGCCACCATCGGAATATCATTGCGAAAAAGAAGAACGTTCTCTGGCTTCAGGTCACGGTGAAACACCCCAATGTGGTGCAGGTATGACACACCGCTCAAGACCTGCGTGAATACGCGAAGTCTCTTCCCGAAGTCGTCGAGAGTGAAGGCGGGAGGTATGAGCTGGCGAAGAGTGCCTTTCGCCTTCGGCATGAGGTAAAAAGGGAAAGTGTACGCGCCTACAGCGATGCTTCCGGTGCCAACTACGGGGACGACGAACGGATGCCGCGTTCTGGCCGAGAGTTCGATCTCGCGTGTGAAACGTTTGAAGGCTGCACTGTCAAGATCACGACTATCTGGTGGAACGTAGACTTTTGCGACTAACTCTTGACGACCCATACGTACCATGAATGTCACGCCGTTGCCGCCTTGCCCGAGTTTCCCGGCTATCGTGTACTGGCGCGTATGGCCGTCTGGTTGAAGTCGGCACTTGCTGAGCTCGCGGATGATTCGGTCGCGATCCATACCGGACTCTCCCTCTCATTGTTGTCGACAACACAATGATTAGATGGACCCGCATAAGATGCGGAACTTTGGCTTCCTGTCAGTATAACACGCCATTGGTCCATGTGCCAGGGTTGCGGTAATCCCTTTGGTCTCTATTTTGCGCGGTGGTTCTCCGTAACCACCGCGCAAGAAAGGAATTGACCGCGGCGGGTGCGGAGACCCGCCGCGCACACACTTTACAAAACTTACGTCGGACCGCTTAGCCCTGCGATCGGCGGCTCTCGGCGTGTCGTGTGTTTGCTGCAATGGATGTGCCCCCTGACGGCGCCAATTCAGCCGCGTGGAACTCAAGGCCGTGGGTCGAGCGGAAGTATATCCGACGACTTCGACCTTTGCGAATACATTCTGACACCGCGATTGCCTCGGGTGTGGCACAAAAAAGTGGCAACGTCCACGGGGGGTGTGGCCGCGGATCGTGGCAATGGTCGTCAGGTTCTGTCTGATGAATCGCGCGGTGGCCTTCCCAGGCCACCGCGCATGGCACGGAAGGCGGTGGCGGCCTGGGAAAGAGCATTCCGGATTCATCAGACACTAGGCCCATTCATGGGCCTTCGCCCGCCGGAGCCTTGGCGGAGGCGGGTATAGCCCCGCCATTTGATGGCGGGGTTGATGAGGCGCGGCCCTCTCCCGTGCGGCTTTTCTTTTCCCCCTCCGCCCCGCTGCACGCGGGGCGGAGGGGGAAAAGAAGAAACGTGTTCGGACGCGACAGCGAACCGGGGCTACAAGCCCCGGTCTACACGCCGCTCGCGCGGCGGGAAGGCGGCTGAAGCCGCCTCAAAACGGATCCGCATCCAAGCCGTGCCACGAAAAACGGCCACACCCCTTGCCTCTGCGGCGGGGGCAAGCGTATAGATCGGTGGCAGACAACTGCGACGGGCGCGGTCGGTGCGGAGACCGACCGCGCTATTCTTTGAGCAACCCTTGGCGGAGGATGCACGGCCGGGCTGACGGGCACGCTTTCGCAAGCGAAAGCGTGGCACCCAGCGTTACCCTCACCCCAACCGTCTCCCACACCACAGGCGGGCAAGCATCGAGGGAGAGGGGGTTAGGCGGCGCGCGGGGCGCGCGGCGGTGCACTGGCGGACCCGCCTCCGCCCTCCGGGCTATGGCGTGGCAAGCAAGCCGCCAGTGCCACCCGGCGTTGAACGGAGCGCGCGGGGATCATGCTTTCGCGAGCGAAAGCATGGCACCCAGCACGCGGGGAAATCGCGGCCCTCCTTCGCCCCTGCTTCGCCAAGGCTTCCGCCGTCGTCCCGGCGCGCCGGGACTATGGCGGACGGGACGCAGGGCTACGGCGGGTTTTCGCTGCGCTTCGACAAGCGCGCTGGCGAACCAGGCGCAGGGCGCGCGGCGGTGAAGAACATAGCGCGGCGGGTGGGGACACCCGCCGGCGCGGACCGTGCAACCGTATTCCGGGCTTCCCGCCCGCGGACCTTCCAGAGTCTACAGATCCAGGAACACAGAACCTCCTTGAGCAACGTAGGCTCTCAACTTCTCAAGCCGGCTTCTCATCTCTTTGTTCGT
>DATKUU010000484.1:0-5467 GCA_035530455.1 Phycisphaerae bacterium
CAGCCAGGGCACCCCGTCCACGTCGAGCAGTTGCAGCCCTGACCCCAACCCGCCGTAGGAGGCGCCTTCCCGCCACGGGGATCGGCTGACCTCCCGCTGTGTGCCCCCGGGATAGGCGGCGTAGAGGTTCGGTGGCCGGCCGTAGACGACCGTTCCAGCCATCGGGCCCGAGCCGAGAATCGCCCAGTCCTGCATCGGACTGAGGCCGGGAATCGCTGCCGACTCGGCCGACCACGGGACCAGCACGCCGCGATGGTAGATGTAGAGGCAGTCGCCGGAGAGGCCACGCGCCGCGACCCATTCACCGCTTTGCCGCACGCCGTGATAGCCTCCGCCGAGCGGTTGACCGTCGTACAGTACCTGCCCCGAACCGTTCCACGCGGCCCAGTGCCCGCCCGAGGCGAACACTTCGGACAGGTCGCGCCAGGGATGACTGTCCTCGGCCGTGCCCATCGACGGGACCGCAATGTCGAGGGCATGCCGGAAGCGGTCGTCGGGTTGTAGGAGCTTCGTACAGCGCAGCGTGGCCTCGTCGATCCATCCGTGCGTGTACACGTCCAGGCCGGGGAAGCGGTAGACGTCGCCCGTCTCCAGGTGAGCGATGGCCATCTCGCCCCGGAAGCCGTAGGCGAGCCAGGGGAAGCGCAGTTTCGGATACCAGCCATTGCGGTCGGGACAGGTCCAGTGCATCATGGCCTCGTTACGTCAGCATCGGCGTCACGTCCACCGCCTCGAGCCGAATCCGTCGTGTCGCCGGGATCATTGTTATCCCCACGACAACGAACACGCGATCCTCGTACCCCGCCGACCCGAGCCCGCGGAAGTGGGAATACTTGAAGGCGCTGCCGTGGTCGTATCCCGCGAGGCGAAGGTCGCCTTCCGGTTCAATGTAGGTCGGCACAAGCTGCGAGAACAGGAGGTGCTGTTCGGCGGCCGCCGAGGCGATCGCCGGTGACCGTAGGCAGTAGAGCTCAAGTAGGTCCGCCTTGTACTCCTTGCGGTAGGCCGTGACCGAGGCCGCATTCGTGGCGCTCGTGCTCCCAAGCCAGTCGCCCACGCTGCCGATCGGTGGGCCGTAGGTATAGGGGATCACATTCCAGAGTTGCTGATAGTTCGGCTGCGGATCGCCGGTCGGGCCTTCCACGTCGTGAATGTCCACCAGGGTCGGGAGGTTATCTGTGTCCAGGGCTGCGTTAACGGCCCACGCCATCAGTTGCCAGAACCGATTCGGCCCAATGCGGAAGGCCCCGCTGCGGCAGATGCGCGCGATCCATTCTTGGGCGGTTGCCACTTCGCCATCCGCGCCCGCGACCCAGGCGCCGACATACCCCCCGGCGAGTTCCGCCTTTCGCTGGTTCGTCAGGGCCGTGAACGAGGGACAGTTCACCAAGCAGATGCTCGTGTCGGGGAACATCGGCGGAGAAGACCAGTCGCCGGTCTGGTAGTCGGTCAACAGCAAGTGGTTGAAGAAGTGGACCGCCTGCTGATACAGATCGCTGATCACGTCACCCGACCCGTTGCCGACGTCCTCGATGCCGACGATGTTGATACGGAGGGTGGCGGCCCCGGAGGCGATCGTGTCGCCCTTCGTCACATCCGCATCGCCGGGCGACCATCCCTGCGTCGCCGCGGCATAGATCGCTGTCCGCCGGCGCGTCACACCGTCGTCACCCACGATGTCGCGGTAGCTCGTAGGGAAGGGCCAGCCCGCCTGCCCCGGGATGAGGTAGTCCGTTCCGGCTCCCGCGTCCCATTCGATCTCGCCAGTGCCCACACGGTACGCCCAACTGGTGATCTCTTCGATGGCACACCCAGCGACCAGGAGCTCGTGCCACTGCGTGCCGTCGAGATAGACGTCCCCGACATAGATCGGTTGCACCGCCCCCTGGGGCGGTACGAGGTCGGCCACCAGGGTCGCGTCAGCCGTCGTCCAGTTGTGGTCGTAGTACAGGGAGGTCGCCGGGACCTCCCACATATAGACCGGATCCTGTGGGTGGACGAGTGCCCCACGGTAGACGCGGTACGACAGCGCGTCGGTCACCTCTTGCCACTCGAGCCTCGACATCCGGAGCGGGGGCATCGGAGCGCCGACCGAATAAACGGACCGCTCCGTCTCACCGTCAGCCATCACCGCGGACACGCAGAACCACGCTGCGCCGACCCACGGAACGAGGTGGGCGCCGGGCGTGATCATGTCCTGCGTGACCACGATCTCTGCCACCCAGGTTGGTGACTTCGTAATGTCAGCTTCCAGTCCAGTCGTCTCGACGTACTGGAGATACTTCACCCCGTACCAGTCCCACCCGCAGTAGCAGCGATATTTCGCCGCGCCAGTCACGGCTGACCATTCGACGTGGATCGTGGAGTCGGTGTCAGCGAGTGTGATGGACGTGTCGGCCAGCACGAACGGTTCCGGGTCGCCCTCGTGGCCATCGGCGTCGATGGTCGTGACGCCGATATAGAAGGTTAAGGCGCTCGATGAGTCCGCCCCCATGTCGCCGCCGTTGTCCTCCACTTCAGTGACGTCCACTGTCACCGGCGGGTCGAGGTAGCCGTTGTCGCCCGCGCCGTTGACCCAGTCGGCCGGACTCCCGATGCTCGTACCGCCACGGTCCTTGTCGGTGTTGATGTCGAGCACCGGAGCACTGCCCGTCTCACTCTCCCCGTCGTTCAGCACGCCGTAGGGGAACGGTACGCCGAGTTCCCGGACCTCTTTGCGGGCTTCTGGGAACTCCGGGGGCGCGATAAGACGACGCGGGATGAGCGCCTGCGTATCGAGGCCCCAGTCGGCCACCGCCCCGCCGACGATGTCGCGGCACGGCAGTTCGACGGTCAGGTCCGCATTGAGCCGAGGCGCCCCATCGACCACGCCCCACGCGATGAGGCGCGGGGTCGCCTTCGCCCGCCGGCCGACGTCCGAGATCATGTAGACGGCGACCTCTCGGCCAGGGAAGTAGAGGCCAGGGTCAGCCGCAAGCACGCCGCGCAACGTGCGGTCGGGATCCGCGAGCCGGACCGTAAACCGTCCGACTTCATAATCCCCGCGTGGGCCGGACAGGGCCCTCCGGATCTCCGACACGTTCGTGAGGCGCGGGGCTTTGTAGCCGTGGTAGTAGTCGTCGTCGTCATCGAGCCCGACCTCTGCGAACGGTCGTGCCCCGTCGCCCGGGTCCCACACCACGAACATCAACGGGCCGGTCGCCGTCGTCAGATCCTCCCCGTCCGCCGGCGCCGCGCAGGGATCTGGAGGGAACTGCCGCGACAGCACCCGGACCGCCGCGCGGGTGACCATCACCGGCGCCACAATCCCCGACAGGGACCGCGCCGCCGCGCGCGTCACCTCCACCGGCGACGGCATCGGGGACAACGTCCGCACCGCGAGACGCGATAGCACCAGCGGCGCCACCTCGCCGGACAACGTCCGGACCGCCGCCCGCGTCACGTTGGTATCTGTCATGACCCACCAGGCTAGGCAACCTTGACCGCGCCGAATTCCGCCGCGTTGAACCCCGCCTCATCCCACGCCGCCGCCGGCGAGCCCGACGCCGGATCCCACTGATACACTTCCTTCTGCCGCCCGTAACTCGTCGAGACGCCGACCGCTGTCCCGTCGAAGTCGGCGCCCGGGCTGCCCGGCGTCCGCACCGACGCCGCCAGCGTCGCCGTCCCCGCATCCGTCTTCTTCGCGTCCAGCACGACCATCACCGCATCGATCGTCGCGCCTGAATTCTTGAAGGCCTCGCACCCGTAGGACTCCCGATCGTCCGCCGTGGCCAGCGTCACATAATCGGTGTCGTCGTTCGGCTCCGGCGCCTCATCCACCACCGCGTAATGATCGCTGCCTGTCGATGGCGTCCCGTCCTGGTGGTCCCCGTCCGCCGTCGGAAAGTGGGAATCCACGCGCCGATCGCCGACGGACGCCGACGACACGATTACATCATCGGCGTATATGACAGCGGTTGTCTTGCTGCCGAGCAGAAAGTTCGTGATCGTTGGCGTCAGGCCGGAGCCGTTCGTGTTGACGTTGAGCAACTGATAGAAGAGGACCCCGTTGCGGTAGACGTGGATCTCTCCCGTTGTCGCCCCGAGAAGGACCTCAACCGCCACATGTACCGGCTCGTTGGCGACGAACAGCGCCGACGGAGTTGCCCCGAGCAGCGCATATCCGACGTTGTCGCCAAAGTCTCCGCCGGCGTAGATCGAAGACCAACAGACGTAGAACGCCAGGCTTCCATCGGACGCCAGTCGCGCCTGAAGCGACTCATACAGCGCGTTCCGGAACCCGAGGAAGTGGGACGTTGCCGCGACGTTCGACTCGAAATAGCCAGAGATGCAGAACTCCGTCAGAGCGGATGGAAACGCGCGACAGACCCATTGAGCGGCACTACACCTGAGCCGACTCCCGCCGTTGCGCCCCCCCGAGACGATCGTCGGAGCCCCGTTCACCCGAACGTGTTCCCGCAGGATCCCGGCCGTCGCGTAGTCTTCGAACCCGTCGAAATCGTAGATCGTCGGCATTGTCACTCCCTCAGTACGGCAGCCCCCGCGACACTTCAACCAAGTCGAGATTCACCGGCCGCAGGGCCGGCCCTTCATAGTCGGCCGAGAGCCCGGCCGCCATCGATTCACTCATCCGGACCAGGAGCCCCCCGTCGTCCGTCACTGTGTCATCTAACACGAACCCAAACGGATACACGCACCCCGAGCAGTCATCAGTGAGGTCCTGCATGGACTGCCAGTCGGTTGGGTTCGCGTAGAGCATGCCCTTCACGGTCCGCTGGACGACGTTCTGGTCGTAGTAGCTCTCCACGCCGTAGGCGGTCGTGACCGACGGGATGAACCCGCGGCGGTGACCGACCACGACCGATGTGCCCAGTAGGCCATGCTCAAACGTCCGCCACTGCGCCACCAAGAACGCCTTCAGGCGCGGGGCGACGCTGTTGACCGGCACATACAACGACGTGTAGCGGAAGCCCCCCACGTCGTACCCGGCCGCTGTCGTGAGGTCGACCCACGGGGAGCGGCTGTGCCCGGGGGCGCCAGGGCGAACCGCGGCGATGGTCACCGCCACGCTTTGGCTCGGAGCCGGCGACCCGCTCCAGTCGTCCGTGTCGTTCCGCTGAATGAGTACCGCGAGACTCGCGTCCAGGTTGTGCTTCGGCAGCAGGAAGCCGTCCACGCGCGTGGCCTCGCCGTGATCCCACGTGACGCGGACCGCCTCGATCGGTGACCCGTCGACCAACTTCAGCGGCTTGGACAGGTCGAAATCTGAGAGAGCATCCAGGTTATAGTTCGGGTCATCGCTGGCCGTGCCAGAGGCGAGCGTCACCGCCGAAAAGCTCGTCAGGATGTCGGTGTGTCGGCAGTAGCGCGTCCCCATGACTCCCCCGTCACGCCTGGCCGACCAGGCCGCGGATCGTCGCGGCCAGCTCCGGGTTGTGGTGGTACGCGTTCGTCCGCACCGCCT
>DATKUU010000485.1:0-3376 GCA_035530455.1 Phycisphaerae bacterium
ATGCCCGTCTCGTCCTGCGTCCCCAGGTGTCCGGCTGCACGTCGGCGCCGAGATCGACGGCTTTTTGCCCGAATCCGGCAAGTTCTGCGGCAAGACAAACCGGCCGGGTTCGTAAGGTCATATCGTTGCAGGGGTTGCGCCGTCGCGCCAACGGATGGGGTTGCCATTGTCGCCCCCGGGCTACCCGTCGCTGAGGGGCGATAAGGCAAGGGCCTCGGGGGTGTTCGGCCTCTCCCGGGTGCCAGGGCTACCCCCCTTCCTGCCATGAGTGCGGCAAGTTCTGCGGCAAGACAGGCGGCCGGTACGGCAAGTTTCACGGCAAGACAGAAAACGGGTGGTCGTGCTTCACACTTCATCGCTTCCCCCCGGGTCCATCGCCGACGGCGTCCGGGTTGGGGTCGTGGCGCGTCTCCAAGGCCATGAGTTCCGCCAGCACCCACCGGACCTCCACCGGCCCGAGCGCGTATGCCCGGTGGATTTCCTCCGGGTCAAGTGCCAGCAGCCGCCGGGCCTCGGCCGGGCCCAGCACTAGCACCCGCTCGATCAAGTCGGCGGCCGACTGCCTTTTGAGGGTAAGCGGGTCGCCGCTCTGTGCCTTGCTCAAGCCGTAGCCCCGCGGACGTGGACCAGGACGGCGACGGCGGGCATGGTCGAATTGCTTCACGCCACCCCCGCCTTCCCGCCCTTCTTCCGGCCGCCCATCGCCCCCGACAGGTCGGGCAACCGCTGTAGGGCGTCCGTCATGGCTTCCAGGTAGGTGTGCCCGTAGAGATCCGCCGTCAAGGTGATGGTCGAGTGCCGCATGAAGGTCTGGACGGTCTTGAGGTTTACGCCCGCGTCGAGTAGAAGGCTGCCCGCCGTGTGCCTCAAGGCGTGAAAGTCGGCCACGCGGCCCGCGTCGTCACGGTACGGGATGCCTGCCGCCTCAAGGTCCGCGCGGAACATCTGGACAACCCGCTCGGAACGTGGCAAGGCGAATGCCGGTGCCGCCGGTGCCTTCCGTGCCAGGAACGCCCGGACGTCGCGGGCGGTGTTGGGCCGGAGTTCGATCACGTCCTTTTGTCGGTGTTTGCTGTGGGCCGCTTCGACGGTGACTTGGGGCCGTTGCCCGTCGAGGTCAAACGATGCCGCTGTGAGGCTGCGTAGTTCGCCCGCCCGGAGCCCGGTCTCGACGCCCAACCGGTACAACATCGCCCGCTCGGGGCCGGTCATACCGAGCACTCCAGGTCCATCGGCCGCCGCCTCGATCAGCCGGCGTACCTCGGCCGCGGTGAGTGCCCGGCGTTCGTGTCGCCGGTCGGCCTGGACGTTCTGCCCCTTGAGTCCGGCGACGGGCGACTCGCTCGCGCGGTGTTCGTCCACCATCCAACGGCAGAACCCTTTGAGCCCTCGCAAGTAGTGGTTGCACGAGGCGGCCGAGAGGTTGTCCCTCGCGCGGCGGTCTGCAAGGTAACGCATCACGGCGGCGCCCTTGATCTGAAGCCACGACGCGGCGCCGATGCCGTCGAGCATGGAATTGATCCGGGTGGCCGTCAAGTCGGCGTGTTTGTCGGTCCCGCCCCGGTCCACCAGATACCGCCGGTATTCCGCGACGTGATCCCGGAGTGAGCGCGTCGCGGCAAACGACCCGCTGTCGATCAGGCCGATGCCGGCCAAGCGCTTTCGGAGTGTGGGGCGCAGGGTCTCAAGCCATTTTATCAGAGCAAGGTCGGGCGGCTGTCCCCTGGCCTTGCAGACCAGCAAATCCTCGAGGCGCGCGGCCAACGTCCGGCTGGCGTCCTTGTCCTTGAACGCTGGCAACCGCTGGACGCGGTCAAGGTGATCCCGGAACTCGATGTACCAAGTCCGGGTCTTGCGCTTCTTCTTGTGGCGGTCACGGTAGGATGCGTGAAAGAGCCGCATGGCTGCACCTGCCTTTCTTGCGCCGCTCGCAGAACGGCCTCAGATTACGGGTTTGGCGTCCCCGTGGTCGACGTGACCGCGAGCGATTGCACCGGCCCGATGGCCTTGACTTGGCCGGTCGGCCCGATTGTCCATTCCCGCCACGAGACCGTGATCCCGCTCTTGCCCGTCGTGACGTTGCAGACGACAGAGCGAACCGTGTCGCCGGATTCGGCGAACACGTTGTCCAGGCGGAGCCCATCCGGATCAACGGCGATACCGTGGCCCGCTTTGATCTCGACCCTCAGACCGTTTTGTTTCGGGCCGAACATCAGGCCGGCATCGTCAGCGTCGAGCAGAATGCCTACTCCGTCGGCGTCCACAAACAAGGCGGCGGCCTCGTTGGCCTTCACGCCGGCACCTTCCTGGGGACGCGCCTCACAGCCGATGGACGCGACGCCCACCGCCAGCAATACCAAGAGTACGTGTCGCATGATCGCTTCTCCTTTCCTTGCCCTGCAAGAGAGGGCCGCCGCGTCGGGGAGCAAACGGGAAGCCCCACAGGGCTGACCGAACCCGAACGCGACGGCCCAAGATTGAAGTCGATGGGGTTGCATGGTGCTGCCCGTTTGCCTATAGACAGTATACCCGCATGTCGGCTTCCTGTCAACCGCCGGGCGGTTCTCCCGGCCCTCATGCCGTCGCCACCGCCCGGGCCTCCGAAATCTTGATGATGCGCACCTCTCCCTGTTCGTCGTCCGGGTCCGGGGGCAGCCACTCCGACGAGGTTTCGGACGGGTTGGCGTGGACGTATCGCTCCGTGCTCGTGATGCTCGCGTGCCCAAGTTGCGCTTGGAGAACATGCCAGGGGCAGCCGTTGTCCAGGGCGTGTGTCGCGTGGCTATGCCTCAGCCAATGCGGCGACGGGCGAACGTCCAGGCCGGCCAACTCCGCGATCTTGTGAACCGTCCGCGTGAAGTGTTCCCGGCACAGGGCACCGCGCGTCCACCACGCCGTCTGAAACACCGGGTCTTCCGGGCGGCCCCCGTTTCGGAGTGTGGACAGGAGCGCCCAGCATGCTCCCCGCAAGCGGAGAACGCGCGTCTTGTCTCCCTTGCCGTAGATCGTGACGGTGGCCGTGCCGTCGTCTTGCTGTCCGCAGTCTCGCCAGCACAATCCCAGCGCCTCTGAAATCCGGGTCCCCGTTTCGTACAGGAACCGCAGCAGCACGAAATCCCGGTACTCTGGCGAGTGATGCAAGAACTGTTCAACGTCCGCACCCCGGTAAAAGAGGACGGACCGCCGCACCTTCCGCACCCATGCCCGTTCATGCGGATTCCAGTGCCGGTAATCGGCGTGGGGCTGCCAGCCTTGCCGCTTGCAGAAGGCCAGGATGCTTCTGTTCGAGACACCCGCCATTTCGGCCACGTCGGGGATGGTATACCTCCACTTGGGCAGGTCGGGGACCGTACAGCCCTCCTCCGACAGCAGTTGC
>DATKUU010000486.1:0-4671 GCA_035530455.1 Phycisphaerae bacterium
GGTAATGGGAGGCTCGCGCGTGGAGTGATTTCGCGGGTGGGGAAAGGAGTACCGCAGGGGCGCAAGTTGTGTGGGGGTCGGCGGATGCGGATTCGGCGAGGTTGGATAGGCGGGCGGTGAGCGGGCGGGAACGGGTGCGAGATGAGCGATCGACGGGCGAACGAGAAGGGGGGCACGCTGGCGAGGTCGATCCGCGCCCTGGCCCGGCAAATGGCGAGGAACGAATCGACGGTGCGCAAATGGAAAGACCGCGACGACTGGCCGTTCTCGCGGACCGGGCCGTGGGACGTGCAGCGGGTGCGGGCGTGGGCGGAGATCCATCTGAAGCCGGACCCGGCGGCGGCGTATCGAAAGAAGGCGCGGGCGGCGGCGGCGGGAACCGGTGAGTTCGCCGAGATGGGCGCGCTGACCAAGGCGCGGGTGCAGGCCACGCTGGAGCGGGCGCTGTGGATCCGCCAGCGCCGGCTGGCCGAGGGCGGCAAACTGCATGATGTGGGGGAGTGCGAGCGGCGGCGGCTGCGGCAGATCTACGAGGTCAAGGGGGCGCTGCTGGCGCTGCCGCGGTCGGTGGCCAACGCGCTGGTGGGGCTGGACCGGGCCGGGATCGAGCGGATGCTCGATCGGCAGATGACGGAGATCCTGGAAGGGTTCGCCGGTGGCGACGAAGGCCAAGACAAGACGAGCGAGAAAGACGCCGAGTAAGACGGCGACCAAGGCGCGGGCGATGAAGGCCCCCGCGGCGGAGATCTCGCCCTGGAGCGAGCGGGAACGGCGGGCGTGGCGGCCGCAGACGCCGCTGCGCCCGTCGGAGTGGGCCGAGACCCATCGGCGGCTGTACCGGTCGGCGATCCCCGGCCGGTACCGGAACGCCAACGCGCCGTATCTGCGCGGGATCATGGATATCCCCACGCGCCCCGGGTGCATCCAGGCGAACATCAAGAAGGCCGCGCAGATCGGCGTCTCGGAGGCGATGCGGAACGTCATCGGCTACTGGGCCGAGCGGGAGCCGGATCCGGTGGGCCTGACGCTGCCGGACCGGTCCAAGGGGCGCAAGATCGTCAAGCGGGATCTCCTCCCGCTGTTCCGGCGGACACCGGTGCTGCGGCGGCTGCTGGACCGGCCGGCGCGGAACGCGCTGCTGGAGGAGATCTCGCTGAGCAACGGGTTCCAGCTCGATCTGATGTGGGCCGGGTCGGCGACCTCCACGGCCTCGAACCCCTACCGCCGCGTGATCAACGATGAGACCGACAAGTTCGAGCCCTGGGCCGGCGAGGAGCCCGACCCGATCGGCCGGACGTGGAAACGCATGCGGACCTACGGGAACCGACGCCTGCAGTTCAACGTGTCGACGCCGACGACGACGGCCGGGGAGATCCACGGGCTGTTCGAGGGCTCGACGGTCAAGCTGTATTACTACGTGCCATGCCCGCGCTGCGGAGAATACCAGCGGCTGGTCTGGACGCAACTGAAGTGGGCGAAGCTGGAGGGCGCCACGAACAAGAAGGTGCTGGCCGACCGGATCGTCCGCGAGGGGGCCGCGTGGTACGAGTGCAGCGCCTGCGGCGAACGGATAACCAACGAGCAGAAGGCCGGGATCGTGGGTGCGGGCCGGTGGAGCACGACCGACGGCGGCGTGGCCGACGCCTACGGCGAGTGGCGCGAGGACGCCGAGGCCGTCGAGCAGTGGCCGGTGGGCACGCGGATCGGGATGCAGATCTCGGCGCTCTACTGCCTCTGGGAGAGCTGGGCCGACGTGGCCGCCGAGTTCCTGCGGGCCGAGGGCGACCTGACCAAGAGCTTCAACTTCCGGACCGAGACGCTCGGGGAGCCCTACGAATTCATGCTGTCGCGGGCGCCGGCGAACGTGTTCGCGGCCAAGTGCCGGCGGGCGACGCTGCCGGCGGAGATCGTGCCGGGGTGGGCGTGGCTGCTGCTGGCGACGATCGACACGCAGAAAGACCACTTCTACGGCGTGATCCGGGCCTGGGGCGGGGGGATGCGGAGCCAGCGGGTGTGGCACGGCAAGGTGATGAGCTTCGAGGAGCTGGACCGCCTGATTCTGGGGACGCACTGGCCGGTCGAGGGGGATGCGGGGCCGCCGATGATCCCGCCGCTGGCGCTGATCGACAGCGGCGGCAGCGCGGACGCCTGGCTCGACACCTCGCGGACGCTGCAGGTCTACGAGTGGGTCGTGCCCCGCCAGGCGATCGTGCGGGCCATCAAGGGGGCGAGCCGGCCGGGGCCGGGCCTCTACTGGCCGATGCGGGACGCGATCGGCCGCAGCGGCGAGAGCCGGCGGGCGGCGCCGACGGAGCTGCGAGGCTGGATGATCGATACCCAACGCTGCAACGATCAACTGGCCGACTGGATCGCCCGCGGCGTCCCGCGGCCGGGGGGGCGGCCGTCGGGGGAGGACGAGCAGCCGGAGATCTGGATGCTGAACCAGAATAACGACGCCGAGTACAACAGCCACATGGCCGCCCTGTGCAAGAGCGCCGAGCATCACGGCGGGAAGGTGATCGAGCGGTGGAAGCCGGTCCACTCCGGCGGGCGCTGGGATTACCGCGACTGCGAGGCCTACCAGGTGGCGGCGGCCTACATGGCCAACGTCCACCTGCTGCCGGGGGAGGCGGAGCTGCAGGCCATCCGGAAGCGCGAGAGCGAGCATTTCCGGGCGGCCCGGGGAGGCCGACCCGCCGGCGGCGGCGGGTGGGAGCCGACGACGTTGTGAAGGACCGACCAGAAAAGGAGACGGGCATGGATGCGAGATTGAAGGTGAAAGAGGCGACGGTGCGGGATCTGCGGAAGACGCTGGCGGATCTGGGCGAGTCCAGCAAGGGGACGAAGGCGGAACTGGCGGCGCGGCTGCAGGCGCGATGCCCGGCCGATCCGCCGGGCCCGGCCCCCGGCGGCGGGCCGCCGGAGGCGGATGTCGGGGGCGAACCGGACAAAGCCGCGATGGAGGCGGAACGACGCCGGCGGCTCACGCTGGAGACGCTCAACGGCGTCCTGGCCCGCAAACAGTGCCCCCACTGCGCGACGGTGGGGGCGTGGCGCATCTACAACGTGGAGCGAACGCGGGGACGCGTGCGCTACGTGCGGTGCCTGGCGTGCGGGAAATGCGACCAGGCGCCGGTGATTCCCGAGGAGATCGACGATGACGAAGGCGAAGGCGAAGGACACGCGGGGGATGATCAGCGAGACGCTGCGCCCGCTGGCGATGACGCTGGGGCGGCTGCACGCGGATGATCGCAATGTGCGGGTCCACGATGAGCGGAACCTGGCGGCGATCGCGGCCAGTCTGCGGCGGTTCGGCCAGCAGGCGCCGGTGGTGTTCGCCATGCGGGGGCGGCGGCGCGTCGTGATCAAGGGCAACGGGCTGCTGGCGGCCGCCCGGTCCCTGGGCTGGACGCACCTGGCGGCGGTCGAGTCGGGCCTGGCGGCGGAGGAGGCGACGGCGTTCGCCATCGCCGATAACCGCACCAGCGACCTGAGCAGCTTCGACGCCGAGCTGCTGGCCGCCCAACTGCAGGAACTGGAGGAGGCGGAGTTCGATATCGAGGCCGCCGGCTTCACCGACGAGGAGCTCCAGGGGCTGCTGGACGATCTGGAGGGGGGCGGCGAGGCGCCGCCGGCGGCGGCCGAGGGCGAGGGCCGGGCCCGGGGGGAGCGGGTGGCGCTGATCCTGGTGGGCCACCTGCGCTTTGAGGTGGCCCGGGCCGCTTTCGAACGGTGGCTGGGGGGCCTGGAGGGGAAGGTCGGGGCCGATCCCGACCGGCTGGTGAGCGAGATCAAACGCCGACTGAAGCTGTGATCGCCGCCGGCAGGCCTGAAAATTCCTGCAACGCCGTTGCAGCGCGGGGGTTTTTTCGGATCTTCCCGCGGCCGACACTGGCGTCATGCTGATGACGGTCGAGCAGATCCAGACGCTGCACACGGCGGCGATCGCGGCGATCAACGCGGGGGAGCTCTCGTTCGCCACCGGGGGGCGGAGCGTGACCTTTCACTCCCTCGAATCCTTCCAAAAGTACATCGAATGGCTGGAGGGCATGCACGCCAAGGTCACCGAGGCCAACGCCTCGGCGGCCGGGACCGGCGGCTGGGCGCCCAAGGTGCGCTACGGGGAGGTGACGCTATGAGCCGCCGAGGGGCCAAGGCCAAGCCGATCTGGCGGCGCATCGCCGAGGCGGCCGGGGAGGCCGCCGGACGCCACCTCGCCCAGCGCCCCACCGGGCGGCTGGACGCCACCTGGAGCGCCCGCAACTCGGGGACCGCCCCGGCCTACCAGGCCGCGGCGGTCAACCGCTCCACGGCCGACTGGCGGACGGGACTGACCTCGGCCACGCAGGCCATCCTCGAGGGGCTGGACACCATGCTGGCGCGGTCGCGCTGGCTGATCCGAAACGACGGCTACATGGCCAGCGCCCAGGGGGCCTACCGCCGCAAAGTGGTCGGCGGGGGGATCACGGCGAGGGCGGCGGCCCGACACCCCGAGTCCGGGGTGATGCTCAAATCCTACAACCGCCAACACGACCTGCTCTGGCGCGCCTGGGCGATGGACCCGCGGCTGTGCGACGTCGAGCAGACCAAGTGCCTCTACGAAAAACAGGCCGTGTGGATGGATGAACTGTTCGCCGCCGGCGGCGTCCTGCTGCGGGCGGTCTATACGCC
>DATKUU010000487.1:0-4418 GCA_035530455.1 Phycisphaerae bacterium
GCCGTAGGTCAACAATCCTGTAACTGGGCAACATCCGCTCGGGGTGATGATCCGAGCGGGCTCAAGTATCCCAGCCCGTCTGGCTCCGTCAGCTCATCACTGACGTTCCCGGTGTTGTCGGGACGTCAGACGCGGCTGGGCTGCGCATCCTCACAACACGAGGTGGGAATCATGTCAACGGGCAAAGTACACAAGAGGGATGGGGAGCGGGGATCGCGGCCGGCATTCGAGCCGGCATCGAAGCCGGCATCGAAGCCGCTTCGTCGATCCACGCTCAAGATGATTGAAATGTGGGAACAGTTGGACGGCCGGCTGGCGAAATCGGCCGCCCGGCGATGGGAGGAAGTGTTGCCGCACATTCCGCGGATGACCGGGACTTTCGAGGGGCAGAGTGGCAAGGTGGATCGGATCGCTTGTGCCGTGCCGCTGTTGGCCGTGTTGGGACCGGCGGAGACAGACGGCATTCTCAAGGCGATCGAAGGCGCGATCTTGGACGGCACGTTTGCCGGCGACGCCGGCGACGCCGGCGAGGGCACGCAGTATCAGCTTGTCCGGCTGCGCCATCCCGACGAACGGGTAGACGCCGACCTGCTGCGCAGGGTTATCGCCAGCGTGCGTTACAAAGACCCGACGTGTGGCCTGGCCGGCTGCCATGTGGCGAGGTTCGTGGAGGCCGTGAAGGGGTTGAGGCCCGACGTTATAACTAAGGTGGTTGACGCGCTGGAGAATGCGGTTGTGTATCGTGACGACGGCGACGACCGTGGCGACGATGACGACCGTGGTGACGACGACGGTGCTACCGATGACGACGACGATGGCGACGGTTATGACGGCTGGCTTGAGCCGGCACGGCCGCCGCGCAAAGGTTAGGTGTTTGGAATGACGGTTGAAGCGGCCGGGACGGACACCGGCCGGGAGCGACACGGATGTTGCGAGCCTTTCGTTTCTCAGTGACGCGGCCACGTCGGTTGGGTCCAGCGTGGTCGCGGGATCTCCAAGGGCGCCGGGGGCCATCCGGCCCGTGTGAACTCGGCGCCCGAATCGGCGTCTGCCGATTAACAATTGCGGGCGGGCTGTGCGGTTTTCTCCTTCCGCACAGCCCCGTCTTTTGCCTCCAACCGCGTGGGGGCCGGCATCGTCCGGTTCGGCCCCTCTCGCCTTTGGCGGCGGGCAGGATTGAGTAATGGCCGGAATAAATGATGTACTCTGCGGTGGCGATCCCGAGGCGGTTGCCGAGCTGATCGGCTCCCTCGATAGGCTGGTGAACGCGACTGTGCAGCAAATTGAGGACTTGCCGGACACGGTAGATCGCGAGGTGGTGGTGCAGGCAAGGCGGGCACTGTTTCACGCGCGGTGCATCGTTGACCTGGTGCGGGGTGGCCCCGGCGGCTTCGTGTCGGGGGCGCTCACGGAGTTCAGCTATCACTGGCGGCCGCGGGTCTTGGAGGTCTGCGGGGGAAACGAGCAGCGCGTGACCATTTTCATCGTGGAAGCGGTCAAGTTGGCGATGCGCCTGGGCTTGTCCTTCGACGACCTGGTGACTGAGGATGTACCTGGATTATGAAAACGCGACGGATTGGTAGTGGCCGACGACTGGTGGTCTGCGAGGCGATCCGGGCGGCGCCCGGCGAGGTCGTAGTCGTTCCTTGGGGTGACACACGTAGTATCGCGGGTGATTTCGTCCTGGACGAGCACGGGGCCGCGGAGATCCTGGCCCGCTTTCGCGACCAGGGTAACCGGCTCGTGATCGACTACGAGCACCAAACGGTGGGGGCGGAGTTCTCGTCGCCCGATGGCACGGCCCCGGCGGCGGGCTGGATCACGGCGTTGCGCGTCGCGCCCGGAAAGGGCATCTATGCGACGGTTGAATGGACGAAGCGGGCGGCGGCGTTCATCGCGGCCAAGGAGTATCTCTATCTGTCGCCGGTGCTGATCGCGGAAAACGAGACGCGCAGGGCGATCGGCTTGCACAGCGTTGCCCTGACCAACGCGCCGGCGATCAAAGGCTTTCCGGTTCTGGTCAACAAGGACACAGTATTAAACGCGCAGGAGAACACAATGGACGAAATCATTGCAGCTATCGAGCGGCTCATCGCGCAGGCCGAGGCCGGCGAGGTGACGGTCGAGCAAGTAGTGGAGATCCTCGCTGCGATCCTGGAGAAACTCCAGGCGGCGAAGGGTGGGGAGGGGGCAGTCGCCGACACGGATACCGTTGTCGCCAAGGAGAACATCCGCCTTCGCGGGAAGTTGGCAACCAGGGAGTTTGACGAGTTGCTGGCGGCGCATTCCGGCCGGATTCCGCCCGCGCAGCTCGACGCCTTCCGAAGCTGGTGGGGTTACGACCACCAGGCGGCGGAAACATTTATCAAGAACGCTTCACCGCTGGTCTTTACTCGGGCGAATACTTCGGGCGGCGTCCGGGTTCACAACGCCGGGGCGGCCAGCCGCGGTGCGCTGATCCACAAGGCCAGGGCGGGCTTCGAGGCGGAAAAGGTTAAGGGCGAGGGTAAGGTGGTTTGTTCCGCGAAAGCCTGGACGAATATGGCGTTACGTGACGCGGGACTGCCGAGACTGACGGACGACGAAGTCCGCCAGTACAGCATCGCAGAGTCGGCCGCGTAGCGGGAAACGATCCATGGCCTTCGAGCAGCTCGCAGAGAATTACACGATCGGCACGTGTCACCTGGTCGAGGCGGCGATGCTCGGGTTTCACGACCAGGGCCGCGGCGCCTTGCTTGTCCAGCCGGGCTACTTCGGCGACGGCTCGACGAGTCTCTGTTATATGTCACTGCGGGCCGTTCAAACCTGTGGTCTCGATCGCCGGCTGACCGATCGGACCTGCGACGCTATCCGCGGATACGACGTGGACAACGGAGCGCTCGTGCTTGTCGCCGCGGACTCCACCTGGCGATTGATGAAGTTGAGCCTGACGCTTGAACCGATAGATAAGGAATCCGATTAACTGAAGCCCGCCGCGCGGGCAAGAAAGGAGTTTCGCAATGTTCGTGATGATGTTGATTGTAGTCGGCGGCCTGTTCCTGCTGGCAATGTCGTGCAGGGTCGTGGTCAGTACCGGCTTGACTGAAGCGGGCGTGCGGGCGGACTTCTTCGAGTCGCTCGATACCACAACGACGTATTGGCAGGATCTCTCGACTCGCCTGCCGTCCACGACCAAGAAGGAAACCTACGGTTTTCTCGGCAGCATCCCGCAGATGCGTGAATGGGGCTCGGGGCGGCTGGCCAAGGGCATTCGATCCGAGACGTATGATATCGAGAGTCAGGAGTACGAAGCCACGATCGCGGTGGACCGCAAGGAAATCGAGGACGACCAGACCGGCCAGATCCGGCTTCGCATTCAGGAGATGGCCGGCTACGCGGCGACGCACAAGGACTACCTGATCGAGCAGCTCTTGATCAATGGCGAGAGCGTCGGCTTCCACGCCTATGACGGCGTCCCCTTCTTCAATGCGAACCACGTGAGCGGCGCGTCGGGCGCTCAGACCAACCTGTTGACCTACGGGGCCGCCGACGCCGACAACCCCACGCAGGCCGAGTTCCGGGCCGCGCTCACGCAGGCGATCGCCGCCATGATCGCGTACAGGGACGATACCGGCCAGCCTAAGCGGGTGACGCCGGCCGGCCTGGTATGCGTGGTTCCGCCGACGATGCTGTTCACGGCCCTGGAGGCGATCAATCTCCAGTTGGTCGGCACCGGGGCCATCGGGGCCGCCGCCCTACAGAGCAACGTCATTCAGAACGCCGCGCGCGTCATCGCGTTGCCCGGCCTCACGGACGCCTCGGAGTGGTATCTGCTCAAGACCGACGTTCCGATCCGGCCGTTCATTTTCCAGGACCGGCTACCCGTTGAGTTCCAGGCGGTTGCCGAGGGCAGCGAAGATGCGTTTATAAAGGGCAGATTCCTGTACGGCGTGCGGGCACGGTATTGCATGACGTACGGGTACTGGCAATACGCGGTGCGGACCGACTTCACATAAGAACCTCCTGCTCTTCGTCGCCCGGCGCTGTCGTTTCTTCGACCCTAACATCCGTCGCCGGGTGGCGGGGGGCGGTTTCGGGCATTCATCGGGTGGGCTGACATGGCTGACGACGAACACAAAACCTTGTTACGAATCGAGGGCGACGCCGAGGGGGCCAAGCGCGCCGCAAAGGAGGCCCGCGAAGCGGTCAGTGGCGTAGGCGAGGCGACCGAAGCATCGGGCAAGAAAACGCAGGAATCGACTGTACGCACATCCGAGGAACTCGACAAGCAAACCAAAAAGGCGCAAGACGGTGCGAAAGGCTTTGACGACCTGGCCGCTGGGATGGGCACCTCCGAGCAGCAGGCCAACGCGGCTCGGGAGGCCCTGTCACGATTGAGCCCCGAGCTTGGGGCGCTAATGGAGCTGGGGATCAAGGGG
>DATKUU010000488.1:0-2229 GCA_035530455.1 Phycisphaerae bacterium
CTATTCCTATCCGGCGACGGGAGATACCCCCGGCGCTTGGACGCAGGCCGGTGGGTCGCCTAAGACGTGGACCGGCATCGGGGATGATGTCTACGTCGGCCTCTTTGCGTCCAGTAACGCAGACCCCACCACCAGCAACACGATGCGTTTTAAAAACCTCGACTTCGTCCCGGAGCCGGCCACGATGGCCCTGATGGCCCTGGGCGGAGTGGGGCTCCTTCTGAAACGTCGTCGCAGCAAGTAATCGCGGTTTCAAGAGAATCACAGGTTCGACGGGCGAGCCCAGAGCGGCTCGCCCGTTCTCTTCGACACACAATGCGGACCGCCACGACCGGAAATAGGGGAGACCGGCCCGATTAGACCGTTTTAAGATTGGGTGTGGCACCGCCGCCCTCGGCGGTGCACAACCGGGGGCGGTGCACAACCGGGGGCGGTTGTGCCACATAAGATTAGGTGCACACCTGCCTCTCGCCGGCAACCACGATGAGAGACCGGCCCGATTAGACGCTATGGCAAAATTTCTGAGGGTGGCGGGTCTCCGCACCCGCCACCCGTGGCAGGCTGCCGCGCGGCGGGTGCGGCGAGGGGGGGCGCCTAGGCCAAGTCTGCTCCTCCGCCGGCCTTTGGTCGGCCGTGCGGCGAGAACCTGCCTGTCGGCAGGCAAGGACAAACCATCACGAACCTTTGAACTCGAAGACGATCAGATCGGGTTCCTGGCCGAGTCCGGAACTCCCATGCGGACGCCCGGCCTTAATGGCCGAGGCACTTCACCCATCGTGTGGATGAATGAAGTGTGGAGCCCCCCGGACTATCCTCAGCCCTCGGTCAAGGAATACTGGTTCTCGGCGCCGACCGGCACCTGGTGGGACGGCTATCGTCCGCAGGGCTGGTGCCGGGTTTATGATGCCTGGAGGAACGGCGGCTGCGTCAATCCGATTGTGTCCTAACTGCCGATCCGGACGGGCGCCCCGTCCCCGAGTCCGTCGCTTTGCGCCTTCGCCATCGCGGGTAGAACCCCCAACAGGAACACAAGAACCGCCAGCCGCTTGCCTTGCATGCGACGCTCCCTCGTGGGACCGGCCCAGTATGGGACGGGCACGCAACCGGGTCAAGTCTGCCGGGCGTCACCCGGACCCGGCCACCTCAAACCGGTACGTCCCGCCGTCGACCGTGACGACCACCCCCCCGGGCGTCGCCTCGGCCCCCGCGATGCCGGGGACGCCCGGGCAGCAGGCGCAACCCTCCCACACGGGCCGTCCCCCCTCCGTGATGCGCACTGCCTTCGCGCCAAGCGTCGGAACGTAGACCCGCGCCGTCGAGTTGCCCGGGATGGCGACCTCCAGCCTGAGCGGCCCGTCGCCCTTCTTCCAGTCCACCGCGACCGTCCCCCGAAGGGTCCGCACCGAGGCCGCCGCGCTCGCCAGACCGCGCGGCATCACGGGGCGGATCACGATCCGCTCGAACCCCGGGCCCGCCGGGTCGGGCTGGATGCCCGCCAGGTGCCGGAACAACCACCCGCTCACGCTCCCGAACATCGGATGGCAATGCGACCCGTCCCCCGACCACGATTCCCACAACGTCGTCGCCCCGCGCTCCAGCATGTACCCGTAACTCGGGAACGTCGTCTTCGTCACGATCTCCCACGCCGCGTCCTCGCGCCCGCACGCGACCAGCAGGTCCAGCAGCACCGGCGTCCCGACGATGCCCGTGTCCAGGTGGCCCTGGTTCGCCACCCGCAGGCGCTCCATCAGCCGGTCGAGCGTCCTCTGCCGCTCCTCCTTCGACGGCGGGTCCATCGCCAGGCCGAAGGCGTTCGCCCCGTGCTTCCCGGACGCGTAGTCGCCCGTCTCCGGGTCGCGGAACCGCGCGTGGAACGCCGCCGAGACGCGGTCGGCCAGGTCCTCGAACACGGCCGCGTCGTCCGTCCGGCCGAGCACCCGCGCCACCCGCGTCATCAGCCTCGCCACCCTCGCGTGTACGTACGTGTTCACGAGTTCCGGCGGCGGCCCCGTCTCCTCGCCGGCGCGCGTCGGCACGCACCAGTCGCCCAGGCACCACGAGCCCGGCTCCTCGCGCACCACGACGGCTCCGTCGTCCGTCCGCGTCCCCAGGTACCGGAGCCACCCCGTCATCATCCCGTAGTGATCTTCGAGGACCCTCCGGTCGCCGTAGAAGCAGTACAGGGCCCACGGCACGATGACGCAGGCGGAACCCCAGGCCGGGCCGCCG
>DATKUU010000489.1:0-4350 GCA_035530455.1 Phycisphaerae bacterium
CCAGTCCGCCACGAAGTTTTCCCAGGTGTCGGGCATGTCTACCCTGTCGTTGCGGCCTTGATCTTGGCTGCGTCTGATGCTGCCTTGCTTGCCGTTATGGCCGCCTTGGTTGACTTCGCCTTGGAGATGGCCGCGCGAATGACGGTCTCCGCGCCCATCGCCTTGGCCGCCTCAGCCACGTCCGCCTTGATTGAGGGATTGGCTTCTCCGGCGGCGGCAACGGCCGTGAGAGCGAGCTTTGCCTGCACCAGCGATCGGTTCGTCCAGAGCCACCAACCCGCAACGCCCAGGCCGAGCAGGACCACCAGTGGGGCGATCCACGGATACGACTCGAACATGATCCCAAGGGTGATGAACGCGCCGCCCGTGGCACCTATGGCGATGCCCAAGGCAGTCATGTGGACGAAAAAGACCACAGCCACGCCAATCAGCAGCACTACCACGCCGATTCCGATGAGCACCAACGGGCCCTTGCGAACCACGTCTTTCCACTCGGCAATCGAACCGCCGGTGATACTTCCGCCCTGGCCTTCGCCAACGTCGTAATCGCGGGAACTGAACGATGGACTCTGGGCGCCCTTGTTCTCGTAGGGTTTCACGCCGGACAGGGCCTTGGAGGCGTCTTCCCACGGCCAAACCGGGACGGCGACCTTGCGCTGGTAGCCGCCGCTGTTGGCGTCGTAGGCTACGGCGGGCCTGGCTATCGGCGTGATCGCCAAGTCTTCCAGCGGCGTCGGCTTGTCGAGCGGTTGGGCAAGGGCAAGCGAACCGAGTGTCGCCGCGATAGCCAGCGCCAGAAAGAGGATGACGTACTTCATTTGGCACCTCCTTCCCCGACGGGCCGCAGGACATAGACCGGCTCGCGGTGCGTGTTCCGGTGAACATCCTTCCAAGTCCAGTAGCCTACCTTGATAAACTCCTGCCCATTGACCTTGTAGGTGTCGTCGGGATCGTTCGGGCAGACGGGCGTGGCCTTGGCCGACGCGCCGGTAACGGTCTCCGACATCCATGCGATACACCCCGGCATCAGCAGCGCCAGGCACAACAGCAGCAGGATCAGCATTCGTTTCATGGGTTGCTCCTTGTTACAGGGACAGGCTTGACGGCCTGTTTGATTTCCTTTATGTCGTTGGCGATCACGTCCAGTTTCACGCCGACCTCGGCCCGGAATTGCTCGTTGATTCTGATTCGCTGTTCGAGTTTGTCGGCGGTGGCCGACTGCATTGAGGTCAGTGTGACGAATAGGCCGATCAGGATGGCCACGAAACCGGCGACGAGGGCCAGATGCTTCCCGCCGCAGTTGGGTTTTTCGGGTGCCATTATGGCTCTTACTGGGCCTATGACCCGGTTTGGGCTACTTTTTCAGTGCTGCCTTAGCCGCCGCGAACTTCACTTCCTCGACGGTCTTGGCCGCAACTATGCTACCGTGACAATCACGTCAGTCTCGCCTTCCTGCTCATACGTTCCCGCGATACCCGCATACCGTCCATCGGGATTCGCGGATTCCCAAATACTCACGCCTTCATTGTCCGTTATTTTCCAAACAGCCTCCGCTCCTATACCCTCCGCATAAATCCAAGCACTGCTGTCCGTGACACCCACCCAGCGACCCCTGGTATCATACACATAATCCTGAGCAACCACCGCACCAACAGCCGTCGCGTGGATCGTTTCATGATCCTCAATGTACACCGTATGGCTGAGGATATACGCTAGTGCGTACAGATACGCAGCGACTTCTGCATTCGGGATTGCATTTCCCCGCACATCACACATAGAGTTGCTGTCGCCCGCCCCAGCAGCAATTCCGGCTGCTACCTGCTGAAATAAGTATACCAATCCGGTTCCCTGAATCCCAACCCCAGGCGGACCGGGTACGTTCGGGACACCATTCTCCATGCGGTTGTTAGACAGGTTCAGGTCAGTGGGTACGTCCTGACTGTAGCAAGTACCTGCCAATTTAAGGGAATGCAAATTACAGCCGGATAGTTTTGTGAGGTTGCCAGCAACATTGCCGATGTCTGATACTGTACCCTCCACCGCTGCCAACGTCCCTGTCACGCCAAGGATCGTCGCAGTGTCGAGGATGCTGCCAGCGCCAACAGTCACAGCCGCCGGGCCCGGGGGATTGTTCAGCGTAATGCCCATGTGAGGCTCCTATTCCGTGGTAAGCGTCTGGGTCGCGACCGCCTTCGAGCCGCTGTCGCAAATCCCGTAGACCGCCAACTGCGCGGCCTTGCCAATTGCGGATGCCGTGCCGCCGGCAAACTCGCCAGCCGCAGCGCTCAGAGGCGTACCGCGTTCGCTCACAGCAGCCCCACCAGCGATATTGAGATCAACCCGCTGGTCGGACAGGTTCGTAATGCTATAGAACTGCCGGTTAGCGTCGGCGGCGAGAATTGCGGTGCTAGTCGTTCCCACCGTTACCGTGCTGACTGCCCCGGTAGTTACTCCGCCTGCGTCTGCGATGATGTCTTGACTGTTTACGCCCATTTTGTTCTCCAGGCTGCCCGGCCGGGCGCGTGAGCAAAGGAGTAACTCTTACGCGCTCAGCCGAGCATTTTCGTCATGTTTCCAATTGCTCCTTTTACGTTTCCGTGTTTCTACTTCTTCGCGGCCGGGGGCGTCGCGGCCGTGCCGTTCAGCAGCAGGAACGCCGGGCCGACGATGGCCGGGCCGTAGGCCGAGCCGATTCGCTTCTTGAGCAGCGTCACGTCCTCGGCGACCAGCACGGGCCGGTCTTCCTTCTGGATCTTGCCCGCCAGGACCCATATCTTCACCTTGTCCTCGCCGCTCAAGCCCTTGTCCGTCTCCATCGTCGCCATGAGGGCGTTGATGCAGATCGGACGAAGGGTGATGGAGGCCTTCTCGCCGTCCAGAAGCGGCTCGCCGTCGAGTCCCAACAGCACTTGTGTCACATCCAACGTCATGTCCATGTCTTGCTCCTTACCGTCAGTCTCCGACAGGGCCGGGAGAACCATTCCCCCGGCCCGCGCCGGTATGTCACTATGCTGCAACGTAGTTGGCGACCAGTTTGGCCGCGACGCCGCCGATGTAGATGGGGATGTACACCAGGGCGCCGGCGCCGACCGTGTCGCTCTTCATCGCCGCCGGCATGTCGAAGACGCCGTCCCATGCCCCCGCACTGGGGGTCCGGACGCGGAAGGCCACGGCCTTGCCGGTGTGGGTGCCGCCGAGGTTGCCGCCCATGCTGATGCCGGCGACGAACGTGCCAGTGCCGATGGTGGCCCCGGACGGCACGTCGCACGACGCGTTGAAGGCGCTGAAGTCGCAGAGGCCGGTGGACGTGGTGAGCACCGCACCGGTCGCGGCGAGCAGGCTCGCCCAGGTTGCGCCCACGCCGCCGGAGGTCGTCACGCTCGCGGCCAAATAGACGTAATCGTGGGCCGTGTAGAGCGACACGTCCGCGTCGGTAATGGCGGTGGAGACCAGGTATCCGCACCGGAATGCCTCGGTGTACCCGGCGGCCAGCTTCACGCCGCCGTCGTCGAAGTAGAACTCGCACCCGGAATGTAGCGTATCGCCGTCCACGACGATGCCGGTCCCGGCCGCGCCGAACTCCTCGGTGCCGATGACGATGCCCTGGGTGACGTTCGGGCCGGTCATGTAGATGCCCTTGCCGATGGTCCCCGACAGCGTGATGCCCGCCGTGGAGTTCGTGCCGGACAGGGTGAGGGCGGTGGCGTTGGTCCCAGACAGGGTGATCGCGCCGTTGAGAGTGGCGTTGCCGTAGGTGAGGACGAAGCTGGCGGCCGCGTTCGCGCAGTCGGGGATGGTCAGCGTCGTCGCCTGTCCGTGGGCGGCGTTCTTGATCGTGACGTCCGTGTTGGTCGTGTTGGCGACGGACTGTATGACGAGGCTGCCCTTGCTCGCGGAGAGGCCATAGATGCGGAGCTTGTCGAAATTGTAGACAGTCGTCGTCGACTGGCCAATCGT
This sequence comes from Phycisphaerae bacterium, assembly GCA_035530455.1. Taxonomy (GTDB): domain Bacteria; phylum Planctomycetota; class Phycisphaerae; order FEN-1346; family FEN-1346; genus JAPLMM01. Next base: position 3,958 of record DATKUU010000489.1, read on the forward strand.
CAAACTCTGGTCGTTGGTACTCAGCAGCATCGCACGACCAACGGTCCCGTAGTTCATTAGATTGAACTGGAGGCTGCCGCCTTAGGTGCCATCGTCAATCACCTGGGATGCGACATCTATGCTCGCCCATTCCTCGACCGTGTTGGCATTGTTTTCGAGCTTGAAACTGATGCCGATGCCGTCGGCGAAGGTGGCGGCGTTGTTGCTGGAACTGTGGGTCAGCGTAAGGCCGTTAACAATGCCGTCCGTCTCATCGTCGAGCGTAACAACGGGCGCGGCGGTGAAGGTCTTGACTGCCGAGAACGTCTCCGCCAGGCCGATGCCCGACAGGGTGCAAGTGGCCGGTGGCAGGGTAATCGTCGAGGCCGACGCGTTGCTGCCGTTGGTGATCGT
>DATKUU010000490.1:0-2073 GCA_035530455.1 Phycisphaerae bacterium
GTTGCTGAACTGTTCTGAGGGCAAGCGAAACCCCGTTCTTCGGAGAAGTGCCGACAACGGAGTTGGAGCAACCCGTAAGCAGCGAAGCAAACGCAGCCGTCAGAATCCACCTGGCAGGCAATCCATTGCGAGGCATATCAGTCTCCCTGCTCCCAGGCCTTGGAATCCAACCATAATATTAGACCCCGCCGCGTAATGGGTCAGTTACGTGCGCCTGGGGCGTGTTTTGGGGAAGAGGAGGAGGAAGGGATCGGCGTCGGGGGTTTCGGCGAGTTGGTCGAGGGCGGCCTTGAAGGCGGCGGCGGGATCGGCCGCGTGTTTGCGGAGGGTGTGCAGCACGGTCATGAGGGTTTCGCGGGTGGCGGCCCCGCGTTGGGACTGGGAGCCGAAGGAGACCTTGCGAGCCACCACCAAGGGGCGCAGTTCGCGTTCGGCCAAGTTGTTTTCGGCCGGGATGGTCGGATCCCGTGCCCAATGATACATCCGGTCGGCGTGGCGGCGGAAGACGTCCTGAAGGTTCTGGATCGCCGGATGGTTCGCGGGGTCGTTGACGGCCGCCAGCAAGCGACGCTTGAGTGCCGCCGCATGGACCTTAAACTTGCGCCTCACGAGGCCCTGGCCGCGCAGGCTCATGGCGCTGGAGAGGAGCGGCGCCAGCGTCGCCACAAAGGCGCCGACTTCCGGGTGATCGGGGAAGTCTTTCTCCAGGTCCTGGACGTCCCGCAACAGATGCGCATAACAGTATTGGATCGGGCACGGGACGCGGTTATAGGCCGCGTAGCGGTCGACGACCAGCACGCCGCCCAGTCGCTTCGAGCCGAGGGCTTCCCGCGCCACGCTGGCCGAACGCGTGTGGCGGAACCGAAAGATGCTCAAGTCCGGCGTGCAGAAGAGCCAGGCGTAACCGTTCCCGCCGTCATTGCGCCAACCCGTCTCGTCGGCGTGTTTGACCGGGGCCTGACGATACTGCCGCAGAAGCCGCTCGGGAACCGCCTTCAGCCGCCGCGCCAATTGGTGCAGGGCATCGACGAGGCTGCCATAGCCGATCCCCGTCTGCTTCTCCAACTGGCCCAGCGTGGCCCCGTAGAGGTAGTGCTGCACGGCCACATGGGCCAGCAGGCCGTTGCCGTACGCGCTTTTCGCCAGGACGCCCGGGGCGGCGGTCTCCACGGCCGATCCGCACCGGCGACACCGGCACCGCGGGAGACGATAGACGATCCGCTCGACCTTGATCGGCCTGCAGTCCAGCACCGTTCTCTCCCGCACGCCCTTGGCCGTCAGCGTCCCGCCGCACCGGGGGCACCGCGCCGGCGGCGGCGTCTCGACGACACGGTCGGCATCGGGCGCGGCGACGCGCTGCCGTCCGTGGCCGGCGTGGCCCGGCCGCGCCCCGCCGCGACGGGCCTGACGCTCCGGCAGGGCCGAGGGCTTGATCGGCACCTTCGAGGAGGGCGTGGACGAGCCGAAGGGACCTTCGGCGGCTGAGCGCTCCTGATGCCGCAGGCGGCTCTTCAGCGCGGCGTTCTCTTCTTCCAGTTCGTTGATCCGCTGCTGCTTCTTCAGGCACTCCGGGCAATAGGTCAGGCTCATGCCTTTTTCCGGGACCGGTTCTTTCGATACGCCTCCAGCAGGGCCTCGCCGAGTTGGGCCAGCCTCTGTTCAAGGTGTCTCCCGTTGGTCAGGGCCTGCCGCAAAACAGGGGCCAGTTCGGCGGGGACGTAGCGGCACACGCGTTTGCCGCCCTTGGGGAACGAGAAGAAGATAGCCTTGTGCTTGCGTCCGTCCCTGCAGGCGGGACAGTTGGGGCGGATGCAGGGCTTTCGTACCTCGGTCAGGGACCCCTTGGCCAGGGGCCAGAGACCGGACAGTTCGTCGAGGAAAGCCTGATGGTCGGAAGGTCGCTTGGCTCGGAGCATGATGCATGTATCCCATAACGGCTACATAATGTCAAGCAAAAAAAATCTTTCCGGCCGACGCCCTCCTTCGTTTGTCCACCATCCTACGCCCCAGGCGCACGTAACTGACCCATTACGGGGAAAGCAGGTTTTCCCTTGCCGACCGGCCCCACATGGG
>DATKUU010000491.1:0-4240 GCA_035530455.1 Phycisphaerae bacterium
CGGCCAAGGGGCGCGAGGACGGCCGCCAGCGGCGACGGGACGGCCGCCAGCACGCCGATCGCGGGGGGGCACAGGCAAGCCAAGTCGATTCGATCTCTGGCGAAGCTCGTCGGCCGAAGCGAAAGCGCGGTGCGCAAATGGTTAGATCGTAGCGACTGGCCGTTCAGCCGCACGGGGCCGTGGGACGTCCAGCGCGTGCGAGCGTGGATGGACATTCAGCTGAAGCCCGACCCGGCCGCCGCGTACCGCCGGCGGGCTAAGGCCGCCGAGGCCGGCACCGGCGAGTTCCGCACCGTCGGCCTGCTCGAGAAGGCGCGAATCCAGGCGACCATCGAGCGGGCGCTGTACCTCCAAATGAAGCGCAAGGCCGAGGCCGGCGAGCTGCACGCCACCGCGGACTGCGAGCGCCATCGCCTTCGGCAAATCATGGAGGTCCGCAACCGGCTGATGGAACTGCCGCGGTCGATGGCCGCCGGGCTGGTCGGGCTTTCAGCAGAGGAGATCGAGGCCGCGCTCGAACAGGCGATGCGGGCCATCGTCGACGAATTCGCGGGATCCACGCCCGCGGGAGGACCGGCCGATGACTAGCCGCAAGCCGAAAGTCGTGCCGCCGGCAGCGGCGCAGCCAGGATCGCCGACGCCGCCGGCCGCCACGTGGAACACCCGCGAGCGGCGGGCCTGGCTCGTGCCGCCGCGGATCAGGCCGAGCCAGTGGGTGACCGAGCACTTCCGAATCCGCCGCGGGAATCGCAAGGGGGCATACCACCACGAAAACGCCCCGTACCTGGCCGGCCTGATGGACATCGCCACGCGGCCGGGCTGCGTCCAGTTCAATTTCCGCAAGCCCGGCCAGATTGGCGGCAGCACGCTGGCCCGCGTACTGATGGCGTTCTGGGCACACGTCGACCCGGCCCCGATGGGCCTGACGCTGCCCAACCGCGACAAAGGCCGCCAGATCGCCAAGAGCGACGTGCGGCCGATGTTCCGCCACCTGAGCGTCCTGCGCGAGCTCGTCGGCAACCCCGCGCGCGACCTGCTCATCGAACAGATCCGCCTGCTCAATGGATTCGAGTGCGATCTCATGTGGTCCGGCTCCGCCGCGGCGACGGCGTCCAACCCCTACCGCCGCGTCATCAACGACGAGGTCGACAAGTACGAGCCCTGGACCGGCGAGGACGCCGACGCGATCACCGCCACCGAGGGGCGACTCACGACGTACGGCGACGAACGGCTCCAGTTCAACACCTCGACGCCGACGACCACCGCCGGCACGATTCACCAGCTCCATGAGCGATCGACCGTACGGATCGAGTTCCACGTGCCATGCCCCCACTGCGGCATGTTCCAGCCGCTGATCTGGCGCGGGCTCAAGTGGCTCGACCTGGGATGCTGCCGGGCGAGCCTCCAGGCCGCTGAAGCGGCCATTGCGGATTGCGGATTGCGGATCGCGGATTGCGAATTGGCGAAGATTCAAAGGGGGCAGATTGCCGAATACCCCCCAGGGACGGATTTCGGGGTGCAGGTGGCGGGCGGCGCCGTCGGCTACGCCATCCGCTTCGACGAGGGGATCCACGAGTGGCTGCCCTGCGAACCGGACGAGGACGGCGCCAGCCCGATGACGTTCGGCCGCCCGGAGGACCTGGCCGAGCATATCGCATGGCTGCGCGAGATGGAGCGGCGGCTCGGCCACGCCGACGACCGCCGCGATCTCGCCGACGCCCTGGCAGGACAGCGCGAGCGGGCCATCTGGTACGAGTGCCGCCACTGCCGCGGACGGATCTCCCCCCACGACAAGCCGGCGGTCCTGCGCGGCGGACGATGGCGGGCCCCCGCCGGGGCGCCCCCGCTGACCGACGCCGCCGGGGCCGAGCACCTCGACGCCGAGACCGTCGAGGCCTGGCCGCCCGAGACCCGCATCGGCGCGACCATGACGGGCCTGGCCTCCACGTGGATCCACTGGGGAACGCTCGTGTCCCAGTGGCTGGCCATCCACCACGACCCGGCCGGGCTGTTCTTCTTCGTGACGTTCCGGCTCGGGGAACCGTTCGAGTTCAAGAGCCGCCGAGTCGCCGAGGGCGTCTTCTCCGGCAAGAGCGCCCGGGCAACCCTGCCGGCGGAGACCGTGCCGGCCTGGGCCTGGCGGCTGCTGTGCACCATCGACACCCAGCCCGACAGCTTCTACGCCGTCGTGCGAGCATGGGGCGGGTCCATGCGATCGGCGAGAGTCTGGCACGGCCGGTTGTACGGATTCGAGGAGCTCGACAAGCTCGTGTACGCCAAAGAGTGGCCCGTCGCCGGCGGAGGCCCGCCGATGACGATCAATGCCGCGCTGATCGACTCCGGCGGAACGCTCGACAAGATGATCGACCTGAGCCGCACGCAACAGGTCTACCAGTACGCCATCCCGCGACAGCCCGTCAGCCGCGGCGGCAAGGGGATCACCGCCATCAAGGGCAGCGCCAGGCCGGGGCCGGGACTCTACTGGCCGATGAAAAACCCGATGGCCGGCGGCGGCAAACAGGACTACAGCTCGCTGCGGGCACTGATGGTCAACCCCCACTACGCCAATGACCTGCTCAGCGAGATGATCGCCGCCGGAACACCCGGCATGGGAGGGACAAGGCCGGCCGGCGCCGAGTCGCCGATGTCGCCGGCCATGCCAGGCGAACAATGGGCGCTCAACCAGACAAACGACCCCGAGTACAACGCACAAATGGCCAACGTCCAGCGGACCATCGACCCCAAGAGCCATCAGGAAATATGGACGCCCAGGGCCACCGGCGCACGACATGACTACCGCGACTGCGAGGCCTACCAGATAGTGCTCGCCCAACTCTGCGATATCCACCTGCTGCCAGACTTCGACGAGGTCGCCACCTGGCGGAAGAGACAGGCCGAAAGCGCCGACGGCAAGGGCGACGCCGCCGGCGGAGTTGAGTACGTGGAGAGGTTCAGACGGTGAGGAACAGTGGACAATGGACAACGGACAGCGGCCGAGAAGGCGGAAGCCACAAGGAGATCCGAAGATGCCGATGACGAAGGCCCAACGAAGAGAATACAAGGCCTGGCTGGGTTACAGAAGAGGAAGCACGCGGCGAGCGAAGGCCCCGCCGGCGCCCGCCCCCACGCCGAGGAAACCGAACAGCCCCCGCGGCGTGCTGGAGTGGATACGCCGCATGCTCGGACTGTAGCACCAGGAAGAAGAAACAACAGGCCCCGCGCCCCGACGCGCATCGGGACAGAAAACACAGAGAACAGAAGGGAATCGAAATGCAAGACGATATGGAAGCGACGACGGACCAGCAGATCGAGACGCCAGGCACGCCGGACCCCGGGACGCCCGAGCGGGCGGCGACGGCATCCGGGAACCCCGCCGCGACGGCCAGGCTCAGCCAGAAGGCGCCCCCGCCCGAGGGGTGGCGTGAAATGAAACACAAGGCGCTGGCCGACCTGTGCCGGACCGCCGGGCTGCCGGACGGCGGCAAACGGGCCGAGCTCGTCAAGAGGCTCGATCAACATTGGTATGGGTCCAGCACGCAGCCCGTCCACGGCAAGACGCTCTGCCCGTACTGCAAGGCGCCGGCCCTGTGCAACGGGACCCGCAGAATGAGCGAGACGCTCCTGAGACGCAGCTACAAGTGCCAGGGCAAACGCCGCCACACGTTCACGCTGGATGAGGCGGTGGCCGGCGGACGGTAGCCGGAAGGCTTCACGCAGAGGCCGCGGAGAACGCAGAGGGCCGAAGGCCGGAGAATGTCAAATGCCAAATGCCGAATGTGAGATGGCAGATACCGGCGCCGGACTACCGACTGCCGCCGCGATCGAGCGGACGGCCGCCGGGTGTAACCTGCCCGTCAAACGTGGAAGCGGCAACTGGCGGTACCGGCCCGTCGGGTCGATCATCATCCGCCGGCCGACGAAGACCCGCCGCCGGCCGCACGTGTTGGTCAAGGTCGCCGACCACGGGCCCGAGGCGCTCCGCTGGCGATACCTGTCCGTCGTCGTCTGGGAACATCACCACGGGCCCGTGCCCGAGGGTTTTTGTCTCTGGCACCGCGACGGCAACTCGCTGAACTGCGCTGATAAAAACCTCGAACTGATCACCAAGGCCGAGCGGCTCAAACGAAACATGGCCGCCAACTACGAGACCTGGCTCAAGGCGAACCGACCGCAGGCGATCAAGAACGGCAAGCAATTCTGGCGGGCGGCGTTGGACGCCCGGCGAATCAAGGCGTGGAAA
>DATKUU010000492.1:0-3933 GCA_035530455.1 Phycisphaerae bacterium
TGTCCGCCACTCCCCGCCCGTGACGCATCCCCGCCGACTCCGCATCCTCGGCCCGCGGCGTCGCCCAGCCCGCCAGTTGTGCCGTCGTCTGCAAGTCCAGCCCGCCGCTGCCGCGGTTGTCCTTGCTCTCCCGGCTCTCCGCGCCCCGCTCGTTGCAGTTCGGCGTCGGCCAGCCCGCCAGGGCCGCTTGCGCCACCATGTTCAGGTCTGAGAGGCAAATCCCCATGCTGTTGCCCCGCGCCACCGATTCCCGCTTGCGCCTCAAGAACGCTTCCGGCGTCCCGTTCGCCTGCTCCGCTACCGGCGTTGGCCACCCAGTACAGCCTTTGCCGGATGTGCGGCGCCCCGACGCTCGCAGCGCATATATCAACCGCCCCGCAGGCGTAATCCGCTGTTTCCAGATCATGCGATACTCCATCCCACCACCGCAGGGCAGCCGCGCTTGCAACCTGTTCGCCAAAGACCACGCCAGGGCGGCACTCGCGGATGAGCCGGAAGAACATGGGCCACAGGTGCCGCTCGTCGGCTTCTGCGAGTCCCTTGCCAGCGTCGGAAAACGGTTGGCAGGGGCAGGAACCGGTCCAGACGGGCCGGTCGTCGGGCCATCCAGCCAGGCGAAGGGCAAGAGACCAGCCCCCGATGCCGGCGAAGAAGTGGCACTGGTCGTATCCGTACAGTTCGGTCGGCTTGACATCCTTGATGCTCCTCTCATCCACGTCGCCGGGGGCAATCAGTCCCTCGGCTATCAGCGCCCGCAGCATGTGGGCCTTGGCCGGATCGAACTCGTTGTAGTAGGTACTCACTCTGCGTTCTCTGCGTGCTTGCCGTAGGCATCCCTTCGGGACTGCCTGAGGCCCGCTGTTTCTTCTTCTTTTCCCGGCCCCAACGGGGCGGGCTACCGGCTACCGGCTACCGGCTACCGGCTACTATTTCCGAAATCTCTCCACGTACTCGACTCCGCCTGCGGCGTCGCCGGCGGCGGCCGCGGCGACGGCCTCGCGTTTGCGCCACGTCGCGACCTCGTCGAAGTCCGGCAGCAGGTGGATTCCGCAGAGGTACGCCGCGACGATCATGTATCCTTCGCAGTCCCGGTAGTCGTGTCGGGCCCCGGTCGCTCGCGGCGTCCAGATCTCCTGGTGCGTCTTGGGGTCGATGGTCTTCTGGAGGTTGGCCATGTGGGCGTTGTATTCGGGGTCGTTGAGCTGGTTGAGCAGCCACTGTTCCTGGCGGGCGGGGGCGGGGCCGATCGAGCCCGATCCGGCGGGCGTCTGCGCGATGCCCGGCGTTCCGACGGCGATCTGGTCGCCGAGCAGTTCCTGGGCGTAGTGCGGGTTGACCATCAGTGCCTTGAGCCGCGAGAAGTCGACGGTCACCTTGCCGCCCTCGGCCATCGGCGACTTCATCGGCCAGTAGAGTCCGGGCCCCGGCCGCGAGCTTCCCTTGATCGCGGTGACGCCGGCTCCGCCCTCGGTGACGGGCTGTCGGGGCATGGCGTAGATGTAGACCTGTTGCGTGCGGCTCAGGTCGAGGACGCGGTCGGCCGTGCCGCCGGAGTCGATGAGCGTCCGGTGGACCTTCATCGGCGGCCCGTCGCCTTCGACGGGGAACTCTGTCCCGTAGATCAGCCTGTCGAGCTCGCCGAACGAGAACAGCTCGCCGTGCCATATCCGCTGGCTCCGCATGGAGCCGCCCCACGCTCGGATGACGATGTAGAAATGGTCGGGCTGGGTGTCGATCGTCGCCAGCAGCCGCCAGGCCCATCGCGGCACGACGCCGGCCGGCAGCACCGCGCGGCGGCTCTTGGCGTCGAAGACGCTCTCGGCCATGCCGCGGCGGTCGAACTCGAACGGTTCGCCGAGTCGGAAGGTGACGAAGAAGAAAAGCGCGGCGCGGTCGTGCTGGATGTTGAGCCATTGGGCGACGAGCGATCCCCAGTGGATCCACGTGGAGGCCAGGCCGGTCATCGTGGCGCCGATGCGGGTTTCGGGCGGCCAGGCCGAGACGGACTCGGCGTCGAGGTGCTCGCGGCCGTCGGCGTCGATGAGCGGCGGGCTGCCGGCGGCGGCCCGCCATCGTCCGGCGCGGAGCATCGCGGGCTTGTCGTGCGAGAAGACGCGGCCGCGGCAATGGCGGCACTCGTACCAGATCGCCCGGTCGCGGTGTCCGGCCAGGGCGTCGGCGATCTCGCGGCGGCCCTCGGCGGCGGCGAGCCGCGTCTCCATCGTTCGCAGCCAGGCGACGTGTTCGGCCAGGGCGGCCGCGTCGGCGAAGGTCATCGGCGAGGCGCCGTCCTCGTCAGGCTCGCACGGCCGCCACTCGTGCAGGTCCTCGTCGTGGCGGATGGCGTAGCTGGTAGCCGGTAGCCGGTAGCCCGTAGCCGGTTGCGGAGGCAAGCCCGGATCACGCTCTTTCCGTTTTTCCTGGCTACCGGCTACCGGCTCCTGGCTACCGCCGTCTTTACCGGCTACTGGCTCCTGGCTACCAATCACGGCTTCCGCCGCGGCGAGGCTCGCGCGGCAGCAGCCCAGGTCGAGCCACTTGAGCTGACGCCAGATGAGCGGCTGGAAATGTCCGCAGTGGGGGCACGGCACGTGGAACTCGATGCGGACGGTCGAGCCCTCGTACAGCTTGTGGATCGTGCCGGCCGTCGTCGTCGGCGTGCTCGTGTTGAGCTGGAGCCGCTCATCGCCGTAGGTGGTGAGTCGGCCCTCCGTCGCGGAGATCGCGTCGGGCTCCTCGCCGGTCCACGGCTCGAACTTGTCGACCTCATCGTTCGATACGCGCTTGTACGGGTTGCTGGCCAGCGACGCCGCGGAGCCCGACCACATCAGGTCCACCTCGAAGCCGTTTAGCAGGCGGATCTCCTCGATGAGCAGGTCGCGGGCGGGGTTGCCGACGAGCTCGCGGAGCACGGGCACGTGGCGGAACATCGGCCGGACCTCGCTCTTGGAGATCTGGCGGCCCTTGTCCCTGTTCGGCAGCGTCAGGCCCATCGGCGCCGGATCGACGTGCGCCCAATACGCCATCAGCGCGCGGAGCAGCGTGCTGCCGCCGATCTGGCCGGGCTTGCGGAGATTGAACTGCACGCAGCCCGGCCGCGTGGGGATGTCCATCAGGCCGCGGAGGTACGGGGCGTTCTCGTGGCGGTACGGGCCCTTGCGGTTTCCGCGGCGGATGCGGAAGTGCCGCTCGACCCACTCGCTCGGCAGGATCCGCGGCGGGATGATCCACGCGCGTCGCTCCCGCTCGCTCCAGATCTCCGCCGGCGGCGCGGCGGCGGGCGGCGGGATGCTCTCGCGGGTTGCCGCGGGCGTGCCGGCATTTCTGGCGGGCTTACCCATCGTCGCGGCCTCCGGACGGCGCGGCGCCGGCGGCGAAATCATCGACGATGGCCCGCATGGTGCGGTCGAGCTCGGCCCCGATCCGCTCGGCGGGCAGGCCGGCCAGGCCGCTGGCCATCGATCGCGGGATTTCCATGAGGCGGTTGCGGACTTCCATGATCTGCTGGAGGCGGTGCCGCTGGCAGTCGGCGACGCTGTGGAGCTCGCCGGCCTCGCTCATCCGCTTCTGGCGGATGTAGAGTGCCCGCTCGAGCGTGGCCTGGATGCGGGCGCGTTCGAGCGCGCCCATGCTGCGGAACTCGCCGGTGCCGGCGTCGGCGGCCTTCGCCCGCTTGCGGTACGCGGCGGCGGGGTCCGGCTTGAGCATGACGTCCATCCACGCGCGGATGCGGCGGATGTCGCTCGCGGCCCACGGGCCCGTGCGGGAGACCGGCCAGTCGGAACGGGCTACCCATTTGCGCACCGCGCTTTCGCTTCGGCCGACGAGCTTCGCCAGAGATCGAATCGACTTGGCTTGCCTGTGCCCCCCCGCGATCGGCGTGCTGGCGGCCGTCCCGTCGCCGCTGGCGGCCGTCCTCGCGCCCCTTGGCCG
>DATKUU010000493.1:0-2326 GCA_035530455.1 Phycisphaerae bacterium
GAGTTGCAAGCCCGCGCTGCCGGGCAGTGGAGGGGAACCTCTTGGACACTGGAGGCCACGATCCAGACGCACCAGCCGCGCGGGGGTTTTCAGCAGGTTCATGTTTAGCATTGAAGGTCATCATCACCTCCAGTGTCCACCATTAGTATAGACCATCCGCCGGGCATGTCAACAGTCCAAATCCAGAAAGGGGGGTAGGGGAAACCCCGCGACTTGCTATAGGGGATTTCCCCTATGCGCAGTATAGGGGATGGGCAGAAAGGTGGCGGGGCCACAGCGCAAAAAAAACGGCCCAGCCAGGCGCGCCCGACTGGGCCCAATTTCCGTGCGTTCACGCCTTGGCTCTTACATCGTTGTCCTCCCTTGGCTTTCGTCCCAGTACAGGAACAGGGGCCTTGCTTCACACCCTAACTATAACGTGAGACTCGGTGGCGTCAAGGGGTTACAGCAGAAAATTCTTCGGAGAAGGGGGCGCAGCACAAGACGTATCGGCAGGCGTCAGCGTTCAGGCCGGTGGCCCCAGCGCATGCGCGTGGCGTGGGCGTTGGCGGCGATGAAGCGGTGGATCACCGCTTCTTGCCTTCAGGTGGCGAGGTCGAGCAGCCGGTCAATGAGAGCGAGGGCTTGCGTGGCGAGGCTCGTGTCAACATTGGCCTCGACGAACTTCGCCTCAAGTCCGCCCCGTTCCTCGCGGCACTCGCTGACCGCCGTTGCGTGCTGCACCGGGTCACGTTTCCCGGCGTCCATGTTAGGGGTTTCAAGGGCTGGTGCCATTGTCCGCTCCCGTGATCTGTTGGCCGACGTACCTCTCGGCCAGGGTTTTCAGTTCCTCGACGGTGGCGTACCGCCGGGTCTCGATCTGCACCAACTGCCCGGTCAACCGCCGGACCCAATCCGTGAGACTCAGGCAGCGCCGGTATCGCTCGTTTTCGTTGGCGACCTCAACGCCGAGCGAATCGAGGGCGTCGGTGTGCTTCTTCAGGAAGCCGTCCAGGGCCGCCTTCACTGCCGCCTCGTCCGCAAACTTGAGTTCCCCGGCCTGCATCTTCATCATGTTCAGGGCGAGGTCCGCCTTGAGCGTGGCGACGTGGGCCGTCCGTGCGTTGGCGAGTTCGGTCTGGGCCGCCGCATGGTACTCGTCCAGGCCGACCTCGATTTCGTGGCTGGCGTTGGCGATACCGATGGGGGCGTCCATCATGAACGCGTGGCCGCCGCAGCCGCCCGCGACGAGGGCCGGCAAGAGAAAGCAGAGAAGGATGGCCGGGTTGCCTCCAATCCCATTGCCGAGTTTCTTGGCGGCGTCCTCAACCATGATTGCGGCGATCACGGCGTAGGCCAGGTACTCGGCTTTCGTCAGAATGTCCTTGACCGCCCCCTCGTCCATCCCGAGTTCGATCATCAGATGACCCATGACGGCGACGACCAGGGCGATGAGCGCCACCTGCGTTTTGCGACTCTTCAGCAGTCCCATGAAAACTTGCCACATGCCCGTTCTCCTTTCAGTCGATTGGAACCACGCGGTACATTCCCAAAGCCCAAGCCGCGACGGCGAGGATGGCCGCCGCGAGAACGATTTGCAGAACGCGACCGAAGAACCCCTGGTGCCAGGGCTTCTTGCTGCTCTGTTCGAGTCGGTCCACGCGCGTCGGCAACCCCAGGCGGTCCCCGTTCGGCAGAACCGCCTTGCGGGCTTCGCAAATCCCGATATGCTCCGTGATGGCGATGCTCGCTGCTTCGCGCGCGGCCGTCAGCGCCACCTCGCGCACGAACTCGGTCACGGGCAGGCGTATGCTGTCGTCCTTCGGCATGTCAGAGCCTTTCTCGGGCCATCCTGAACCGCCCGCTGTCCCGGTGTCGCTCGTAGCGGTTCAGGTGCAGGAAGCGTTGCGTGTTGCCGGTCCCCTCGGTGACGCCACGGCAGCGCCAGCGACGGACACAGAACAGGGCCATGTTCGCCACGGTCAGGGAGTAGAACGTGCCGCCGTCGCCGGTGAGGCTTGTGGCGCTCGCACCGTTGATGGTGATGGCGGCGCCGGTGATGACCGCCGAGCCGAAGTCCGTGGCGATGCCCGCCAGCGTCACGTTGCCGCCGAGCGAGACCCTGCCCGCGAAGGTCATGGAACAGCCGGTCTCGTCACCCGTATTGCGCTTGATTTCGCCCGCGACCGAATGCGTGCCGGGGCCGAGGACGACAGTGGAATTGTTGCCGTCAAAGAGGAGGTCCCCCGTCATGGCCAGGTCGTGGCCGGTCATGTCCAGCCCGCCTTCTTTCGCGCCCGTACCGAGCACGAGATTGCCGCAGGCCACGCCGGTGCCAACGGTCCAG
>DATKUU010000494.1:0-9757 GCA_035530455.1 Phycisphaerae bacterium
AAGGCCGCCACCACCTTCAACCGATCCCGTTCCTTCCGGCTCATCCGCAGTTCCATCCTCGTCCTCCTCCCGGCCACCCGGCCGGAAAGAGGACAATTCTACTTTGCGGAAACCGGACATTATCACTTTGCGGCGACAGGCGCGCTAGAGCCCATTGCATCGGCCGCGGCCGGAGGCGCATAATAGGCGGCGTCCCGGCCGACAAACAGACCGAAGGGAGGCGCGAGGGTGATCGAACTAAAAAGAATCCTGGTTCCCACCGACTTTTCCGAGCACAGCGAGCAGGCCGCCCGCTACGCCGCCGAACTCGCGAAACGTTTCGGCGCCGAGATTCACTGCATCCACATCGTGGACATCCCGGCGGACCTGCAGGGCACGTCGGCGTACTACATGACCGGCCCGAGCGAGCAGTTCCTTGACCAGATCCGCGAGGAGAGCAAGAAGAACCTCGAGACGTTCGCCCAAAAGAACCTCGCGGGCGCGACTGTCCGGACGGCGTTCCTCGAAGGGAGCCCCTTCGCCCAAATCAGCCGTTACGCGCAGGAACAAAAGATTGACCTGGTGGTGATTGCGACGCACGGCCGGACGGGACTGAAGCACGTCCTGTTCGGCAGCGTGGCGGAGAAGGTCGTCCGCAACGCCCCCTGCCCCGTCCTCGTCGTCAAACGCGAAGAGAGGGATTTCGTTCTGCCGTAAGGCCGTTTTCGCCGCGGAGAACGCAGAGAAAAAGATTCTCCGATTCGGAAACAGTAACCGCAGAAAAGAAGGAGCCGGGCGGATTCGGCCGGCTCCGTTTCCTCCGTTTTTGCTATTCTCGATCTGTTTCTCTGCGCTCTCTGCGCACTCTGCGGTTAAGAACACGCTTAAACATGCCACCGAGCCAATTGTTTCAGCACCGCCAGCCGCCAGCCGGAATATACACGCTCGTCGCGCGCGCGGCGCGAGGCCATCGCCATCGCGCCGGCCAGCGTCGGATAGGCGTGGAAATGCGCCGCCAGCCCGCCGGCCGGTCGGCGTTCGGCAACGGCCTGCGCGAGGGCCGGCAGCATCTCCCCCGCCGACGCCGCAAGAATGTGTCCCCCCACAAGCCGCCCCTGCCGGTCCGCAATCAGTTTCACCATGCCGGCGGTCTCGGCGCGGCAAACGGCGCCGTCCACCTCGGCGAGCGGCTGGCGGTAAATGCGCACGCCGTCGCCCAGTTTCGCCCGCGCTTCCGCTTCTGTCAGGCCCGCGTGCACCAGGGCGGGGTCCGTCAGAACCGCCCACCCCAGGCGCGACAGGTCCACCCGCCGGCCCCAGAGGAAGAGGGCGTCGTGAACGGCCTCGCGGGCCTGGATCTCGGCCGCGTGTGACCACAGCGTCAGGCCGTTGCAGTCGCCGACCGCCCAGACGCGCCGCTGGGTCGAACGCAGATGCCGGTCCACCACGATGCCGCTGCGCGTCGTCTCAATCTCCGTGGCCGCAAGGTTCAGCCCCTCCACGTCGGGGACGCGCTCGCCCGCAACGAGGACCTCCTCGGCCTGGAGTTCCTCGCGCGCCTCGCCCGCGCGGAGGGCGACCATTTTCTCCGCGCCCCGCCGGAGCACCTGGACCGCCTCAGCCCCCGTGCGGAAAGAGACGCCTTCAGCCTGGAGCGCTTCGGCGAGGAGGCCGGCGAGTTCCGCGTCCTCGTCCGGCAGGATGCGCTCGCCCTTCTCGACGACCGTGACCGCGCAGCCGAGCCGCGCCAGCGCCTGGGCGAGTTGCAGGCCCATCGCCGAGCCGCCGAGGACGATGAGGCTCTTCGGCAGGCGCTCCAGGTCCCAGACGTCGCGGGGCACGAGGTACCCCGTCTCCGCCAGGCCGTCTATCTCGGGTGCGGCCATGCGGCCGCCCGTCGCCAGGATGAGCCTTTTGGCCCGCACCTCCTGGTCGCCAACGGCCAGGGTCGAGCGGTCGGTGAAGGCGGCCTGATCGTGGAAGACCTCTATGCCGAGTTTCCGCAACCGCTCCGGGCCGCGGCGAGGCTGGATAGCGCGGACGACGGTTTTCACACGGTCCAGGACGCCTGCGAAGTCCACGCGCACCTCGCCCACCGCCACGCCGAACCGCGGCGCACGGCGCGCGAGGTCCGCGACCATCCCGCAATGGAGGAGCGCCTGGACCGGCACCGGGCCGCGCCACAGGCTCGTGCCACCCAACCGGTCCCGCTCCACGAGGGCGACCGACAGGCCGAACCGCGCCGCTTCCGTGGCGGCCGCCAAGCCGCCCGGCCCGCCCCCAATGACCAGCACGTCGAAGGTTTGCACCGTGCCCCCGCTTCTGCCTGCGCTCGATTCCCGTCCAGTGTACCGCCGGGGCCGCAGTCACGGCAACGGGTAATTGCCCACGGGCAAGCCCACGCGCTTGACCGGCGGCGGTCGGGCGGGTAGTTTCGGGTGAGCGCGGCCGGATAGGCGGCGCGGAAACGGCTTCTGCCCCCTCTTGCCTATGCCGAAACTCAGCGACAGCGTGCGGTACCTGAAAGGTGTGGGGCCGAAGCGCGCCCGCGTTCTGGAGCGTCTCGGCATCCGGACCATCGGCGACGCGCTCTTGCTCTTCCCGCGCAAGTACATTGACCGGGGCGATCTGGTGCCGATCGCCCGCGTCGTCGCCGGACGCGACCAGGCCGTCCGCGCCCGCGTCGTTGAGACCCGCGCGCCGCGCTGGGGCGACCGCCTCGAAGCCCTCATCGCCGATGAGAGCGGAGAGATGCGCGTCGTCTGGTTCCACGCCCGCTTCCTCGCCAAGGCCATCGAGGCCGACGCCGAGTACCTCTTCTACGGCCGGGTGGGCAAGTACCGCGGACGTTTGCAGATGCAGCACCCGAAGTTCGAGCGCCTCACCACCCCGGGCGAAGGGACCGAAGAGGACCGCATCCTCGTCGAGTATCCGACAACCGAGGGCCTCCAGCAGCCGTCGCTCGTGCGCCTGACCGACGAGGCCCTGCGGATCGGCTTGCCGCTGGCCGGCGAGACGCTGCCCGACCCGATGCGCCGGCGGCTCGACCTGGCGGACCTGGCGGACGCTCTGCGGATGATTCATCGGCCGAAGTCCATGGACGAAGTCCGCCGGGCGCGGCGGCGTCTGGTCTTCAGCGAGTTCTTTTTCATGGAGGTGGCGGTGGCGCTCCGGCGGCGAAGCGCCAAGGCCTCGCACGACGCGCCGCCCGTCGCGGTGGACGCACGGCTCGACGCGCGCATCCGCGCGCGGTTCCCTTACACGTTCACGCGGGCCCAGGACAAGGCGATCGCCGAGATGCGCGAGGACCTGGCGCGCGACCGCCCGATGACGCGCTTGCTTCAGGGCGACGTGGGGTGCGGGAAAACGGCCGTTGCCCTCTACGCCGCCCTCGCCACCGTCGCTGCCGGATACCAGGCCGCCATCATGGCCCCGACGGAAATCCTCGCCACCCAGCACTACCAGAACGTCGAGAAATACCTCGTCGGCAGCCGCGTCAAGTGGGCGCTGCTCGTGGGGGGCATGGCAGCCGAGCAGCGGCGCAAGGTCCTTCGCCGCATCCGCCGAGGCGAATCGAACATCATCGTCGGCACGCATGCGCTGATTCAGCAGGACGTGGCGTTCGCGCGCCTGGGCCTGGTGGTGGTGGACGAGCAGCACAAGTTTGGCGTCCTCCAGCGGGCGGAGGCCAAGTGGCAGACCGCCGAGGACGTGCCGAACCTTCAACCGCATTACCTCGTGATGACCGCGACGCCGATCCCGCGGACGCTCGCTCTGACGGTCTTCGGCGACCTGGACGTCTCGACGATTGACGAGATGCCGCCCGGCCGGACGCCCGTCGAGACCTGGGCCGTCGGACCAAGCGAGCGAGAGAAGGCGTACCGATTCGCCCGCAAGGAACTGGCGGCGGGTCGGCAGGTGTTCATCGTCTGCCCGCTCGTCGAGGAAAGCGAAAAGTCGGACCTGAAAGCCGCCACCGAGGAGGCGGAACGCCTCGCAACGGAAGTTTTCCCCGACTACGCGGTCGGCCTGCTGCACGGGCGAATGAAACCGGCCGAAAAGGACACCGTGATGGACCGCTTCCGCCGCGGCCAAATCCACGTCCTCGTCTCGACCGTCGTCATCGAGGTCGGCGTGGACATGCCGAACGCCACCGTGATGATTATCGAGCACGCGGAACGTTTCGGCCTGGCGCAACTGCACCAGTTGCGCGGGCGGATCGGTCGCGGCGCCGCCAAGAGCACCTGCATCCTTCTGGCCGAGCCGACGACCGAAGAGGCCGAGCGAAGAATCCAGGTCATGACCGAGACGACCGACGGCTTTCGCATCGCGGAGGAGGACCTGCGCTTGCGCGGGCCGGGGGAATTCTTCGGCACGCGCCAGCACGGGATGCCGGACCTTCTGGTGGGCAGCATCATTGACGACACGGACCTCCTGCGTCTTGCGCGGAAAGAGGCGTTCGAGTGGATCAAGCGCGACCCGGCCCTCGAGCGCCCCGAGTCGCAGCCGGTCAAAAGGGCGCTCGCGAAACGCTTCGCGGACGCGATAAGATTGATCGAAGTGGGATAACGTTTAGCCGCAACCCCGCAGGGGTGCGGCAAATCGAAAATCAAAAATGGAAAGGGGCTAGCCGCCCATGACACGCGACACACCGAACGACCCGTTGAAAAGCCTGAAGTTCGGCGCCGATGGCCTCATCCCCGCCATCGCCCAGAACGCCGCGAGCGGCGAGGTGCTGATGGTCGCCTGGATGAACGCCGAGGCGCTCGCGCGGACCATCGAAACGGGCGAAGCGCATTACTGGTCGCGCAGCCGAAAGAAACTCTGGCACAAGGGCGAAGAGAGCGGCAACGTCCAGAAGATAAAGGAAATCCGTACCGACTGCGACAAGGACGTGCTGCTGCTGAAGGTGGAGCAAATCGGCGGCGCCGCCTGCCACACCGGCTTCCGCTCCTGCTTTTCCTGGGTGCTTCGGAAGGATGAATGGGCCGAGGACGGCGTGAAGGTGTTCGAGCCGGAGGAGAAGTACGGGAGGAAATGACGAAACCCAAAATCCGAATGCCAAATCAAACGCCAATGCCGAATGATGTCCCGCCCCGTAGGGGCAGAGTTGTACTCTAGCCACGGGCACCGCAAAGTTGCGCCGTCACCGGACAAACGTTGCCTTCACGCGCTTCGATACGCAGAAGTAGGGGATCCAAATCGCACAGGCGATGAGGGTTCTTCCAAAGCCTTCCCCGTAGCCCCTGACGGCTTCTCGCAAATCCAGCCCTTCGGCTTGGCCAACCCAGGCTATGATCGGCAACATCAGCAGATTCACAGCCAGCACGGTGACCAGAAATACAATGTACAACCTTGGAACAAAACTTCGTTTTTGGAAGAAGAACACCAGCAGGACAATGTCAAAGGCAAGGATCGCCAGCGAGAGCACAATCTCCACCACGGCAGCGCCGGTTAGATACGGATAGCCCCGCATGGCAGTCGTAAAAAACGCGTTGACGTTCTGAATGATTCCCCCAATCAGAACTAGCGGCGTACCGATGAGGCCCAGCATCGGCAATAGAAGCCAGCCAGAGATGCCGACCAAGTTCGGCTGGCCGCCCTGTTTCTCGCGCCTCCGCCGTGTGCATATGAGCACAACCAATAGCGCGACAAGCAGGACAAACGCGCCCAGCGTCACATACCACCACCATGACATTGTCGGCCCCCTTTGTGGATTTTTCTAAGACACCCGTCCGCATCCCAAAAAATCTATCCTCTCGAGAAGTATGCACTACCCGACGGCGCCGGTAAACAAAAAAACCGGGGAGAACAACATCCCGAAAGTCTATTGCTTCTACCCCTCAGGACCCCCAGAATGGTTTCGCCATGACCCGGAAGCGTGTGCAAGTCGGTGATGTCCGTAGCGCGCTCTTGGCCGCAGCCGCATGTGCGGTCATCCTCTCGGCCGCCGGATGCAGCATCTCGCACAGCGACCGGCCGGTGGACCCGGAGACGGGGGTCCTCAACTTCGCGAAGGTTTCCGACTCGCTTTGGCGCGGCGGGCAGCCATCGGCCGAGAGTTTCACCAAGTTAAAGGCGATGGGCGTCCGGACGGTCGTCTCGCTCCGCACGTTCAACACGGACCGGCGGCTCCTCAAAGGGCATGGACTCAAGTATCTGCACATTTCATTCAAGACGTGGCACCCCGAGACGGAGGACATCCTGGAGTTCCTCAAAACCGTCGAGGACCCGGCGAACCAGCCCGTATTCGTCCACTGCAAGTGGGGGACCGACCGCTCCGGCATGATGACGGCGGTGTACCGCATCGTCGTCGAGGGGTGGGCGAAGGAGCAGGCGCTCGAGGAGATGCACGCGATGGGCTTTAATGAGGCGTGGGACTCCATCAGCGATTACGTGGAGCGCCTGGACGCGGCTGCGATCAAGGAGCGCCTGCGCGACGCCCCTGCCCCGCCGCTTGAGGTTGTACCATAAAGGTTTCACCCCTCGCTTGCGCTCGGGGCTAGGCAACGGTTGCGCCGTTGCCCGACCGGCCGCGAACCTCTATAATGCCGCCATGACCTGGAAGCGGCCGCTCCTCATTTATCCCTACAGCCCCGACAAAAAGAGCGAACGGCTCTACGGGGGCTTGGCAATCATCAACCCGATCGGCCTGGAGGTCGTCGCCACACGGCTGCGGCCCGTCGTCGAGGAATTGTGCCTTGTGGACATGCGCCTCGAAGCGGAGCCGCTCGACGATATTATCCGCCGCTTCCGGCCGGACATGATTGCGGTCAGCCTCATGTGGGGCCGCGACGAGTTCACCGACGCGCTTATCCGCGGCCTGCCTAAAGACGTCACGCTGGTCCTGGGCGGCCTTTATGCCACGCGCGAGGCAGAGGAAATCATCCGCGATTTCCCCGAGATGGATATCCTGGCCGTCGGCTACGGCGAGGATGCGCTGCGCGAAATGGTGGAGCGCGGAAGCCCCGAGGGCGTCGCCGGCCTCTGGTACCGCAAGCGCCCGACCGCCTTTCCGCCCCAGGTGCGCCCCGCGTCTCCCGCGGCGCCGTCCAAACCCGACGCCGACCTCGTCAAAAACCCCCGCCGCGCCGACATCCATCCCGAGCACTTCCATCTCGACCGCTCCGTCCGGCGCTACGAGTACCCGTGGATGACCCTCAAGGGCGACAACATCCTGACGAGCGTCGGATGCCCGATGGTCTGCGCGTTCTGCAAGTGGCGCGAGAACATCTTCGGCGACCTTCAGCCCTGGATCGGCCGGGAGCCGGAGGACGTCGTCGCCGAACTCGCGGAGACCGACGCCGACGTCGTGCACCTGGTGGACGCCAACTTCGCGGCGGACCTCGGGCGGGTCGAACGCATCTGCGACCTCCTGATTGAGCGCGACATCCGCCACCTCTATGCCTGCGAGATCCGCATCAACGCGCTCGCCAAGAGCGCCGAACTCGTCAAGAAAATGGAGCGGGCGGGGTTCTTCATGTTCATGATCGGCATCGAGTCCAACCAGCCGAGGCTCCTCAAGGCGATGCGCAAGGGCTACACCGTCGAAATGTGCCGGCGGGCGTTTCGGCATCTCGCCGAGACCAGCATCCTGACGCTCGGCAACTTTCTCATCGGGAACCCCGGCGAGACAGCCGAGGAGATGCTCGGCATCGCCGACTACGCGGCCGACCTGGGGTGCGACTTCATCAGCCCCAACAAAATCTACGCCTACGCCAACACCGACTTCGAGCAGTGGGTCCTCGCGCAGCCGGGGATGAAAGTGGTCGGCCGGCGGCGATACGTCGTGAGCGACTCTTGCGGCGTGGAAGACCTGCGGCGCATTCAGGCCCGCATCATGCTGCGCTTTCTCCGCAAGCACCCGCCGTGGATCCCCTACCGCAAGGCGCTCGCGCACCCGATGGTCCAGCGGATCGGGCGGGAGAAGGTGCGGCGGGCGATGCTGCGGAGCCTGTGGAACCACGTGGCGGACACGAACTTCCGCCGGCGGGCGCTGGCGCGGCTGCTGAAACGGTTCCGCCGCCCGGAGGCGGGTGCCGCGGCGGTATAGCCGCCCCCGCAACCACCACGGGTGCCACCGATTGCTTGTCAATCGGTGCGACGGGTGTCGGGCGCACGGTTTGACAAGCAAACCGTGGCACCCGCAGGGCAAAGAAGTGCCATTCTTTTGTGCTGCACCCCTCGCCACTCCCCCGCTGCTTTTTGCTTGACGCTCTGCGCCGACCGGCTTCTAATGGGAGGGAAAGGGTTTCTGCGCGTGTGCGGAGCCTGTGAGGAACCCCCGGCACACATCACACGGAGGACGAACCCATGCGTCGGCTCACCGTTCTACTGGCCCTTGCGGGGCTTGCGATCTGGGGCGTGTCCTCGGCCTTGTCCCAGGCGGAGGACGAGTGGTCGCTGCCGCCCGTGAAACTCCGGCCGGACCGGCCGACCGAGGCCGAGCCGATCCCGCCTTCGCCGGACGACCGCCCGGCCCCCGAAGAGCCGGCCCCTGCTCCGGAAGCCGAGCCGGCCCCCGCGCCGGCACCTGAGCCGGCGCCCGAGCCTCCGCCGGCCCCTCTGCCCGAGCCTCTTCCGGAGCCAGCGCCCGAACCGGAACCCGCGCCGGCGCCTCTGCCGGCGCCTCTGCCCGAACCCGTGCCGGAGCCGGCCCCCGCGCCGGTGCCCGAGCCTGCGCCGATGCCCGAACTTGTTCCCGCGCCGGAGCCGGTGGACGTGACAACGCCCGCCGAGCCAGCTACGGCGCCGGAGGTCCCGCTGGCGCCGCCGGCGGCGCTGACGCCCAGGACGCCGAAGGCTGAGGAAATCCAGGCCGAGACCGTCGAGGCCCAGATCGAGCCCGAACCCGAAACGGACTTCACGGGGATGCAGGAACTGGGCCTGGTGGAGGAAGTGACGCGGCTGCGGAAGGCCTACGGGCGGGCGTTGGTGGCCCTGAAGGACTATTACCTGACCCGCGGCGCCCAGCATAAGATCGAGTGGATTGACCAGGAATTGGCCGCGTTTGAGGCCGTGCCGAAAACCCGGTATCTCACCATCGCCGAAGTCGTCGGCCCGGACCTGAAGCCCGCGAAGCGCATCCCCGCCGCCGACCAACTCTACACCGAAGGCCTGGACTATAAGGACTACCCGGCCTTCCCGCCGGCCAAGAAGGAGTACCTGAAGAACGCGCTCCTGAAGTTCCAGGCGATCATCGAGAAGTACCCCCAGAGCGACAAGATAGACGACGCGGCCTTCCGGATGGGCGAGATTTACGGCGGTTGGTATTTCCAGGACTGGGCCCGCGCGGTCCAGTGCTACGAGCGGTGCTGGCAGTGGAACCCCGAGACGAACTACCCCGCCCGCTTCAACGCCGCCAAAATCTACGAGGAGAAACTCAAAAACCGCATCAAGGCCGTCGAACTCTACAACGCGGCCATGCTGAAATCCAAGAACCCCGACGAGGTCAATCAGGCCCGCGAGCGCATCCGGGCCTTGACGGGGAAATAACGCGGCGAAGCCGCGAGCTTGTCCGCCGTAGTCCCGGCACGCCGGGACGAAGGCGGAAGCGAGGCACGGGCCTTTGCCCTTTCGAGGGCGAAGGCCCGTGTGTTTGCGGTTGCAACACGCGGCGGGCGCCGATAGACTGCCTCGCGCGGGGTTCCGCTGAACCGGGTGGCACTGGCGGCTCGCCCGCCAGTGCGCCGTTCATCCGAGCCGGGTTGTGAACCTTCGCCCCGAGGAGCGCTGCGCGTGACGCAACCCATCCGCGTCGGCCTGGGATTCGACGTTC
>DATKUU010000495.1:0-7107 GCA_035530455.1 Phycisphaerae bacterium
CTGACAACGGATGAACCCGTGCTCCGTTTCCCAGAGGGATTCCGCGCCGTCGTGCAGGAGCGTATGATTAAGAACGTAATCGCCATTGAGCACGCTGAACGCACCGGCAAACCCCGCCAAGCGCAAGGCCAGGCGCGCGCACCATTTTTCGGTGCCGAGCTCGCCGCCACGGCGGTAGCCGTAGGCGTCGGGCAGCAGGTAGCGCGCTCCCGCACCCGTGGCCACCCGCTCGGCATGCTCGACAGTCGAATCTCCTTCCTCGGCGGGAAGCCACGCTTCGGATACAGGCCTGTCTACCGGGCACCATGTCTCCCCATCGGTGCCAGCGATGCGGATGGGGGGATCGGTCAGCTCGTCGGCATCGTAGAGCGGCACATCACAATAGTTTGGCCAGAGGTAGCCCGACGGGCCGAACGGCCCCCTGACGCGCAAGATGGCCTGTGCTTCGGGGCAGTCATTATCAAGCAGCGGCTCCGAGGAACATGCGAACCCCCCGATGAGGAGCGCCCTACGAACGTATGAGACGTATCCCTTCGTCACACCCATGCGAAACCCGCAATATTGGCCGTCTGTCAGCCCGCCATCGGTGACGCTCAGGATTTCCTCATCCCGGCCGCGACCAAGATCGGACAACAACCATACCGACAAGCTGTCCCCTACCACGCGCAATTCCACGCTGAACACCGCGGACATGCCCCACGGGCTCCCAGCCAGTTTCATCATATCAGAGCGGAGGGTCACCGACTTTAGCACCGTTGTTTGCAATGGTTCTCGCCGCACGAGCGAAAACACGATGGGTGCCGAAACACCCTTGCTGATATACAGGCTGTAGCACGACGCGTCTGACTGCGTGTTATCGGACACGCGCGCGCGCAATTCACAGACCAGGCGGGCATGGGACGTGCTGTCCAGGGCCATTCCCACCAGCGCCCGCAAATACTGGGAGGAACTGCCCGTCCCCAGAACGTTGTAGGCCGTCGCGTTGTGTTCGGGTGGAACGCTCATGTAGGGATAAACCCCCAAAAAGCACGCGCCGATTTCGAACGCGAGCGAGCCTGCACCAGCCCCAAACGTATTCCAGTTATCCCGGGGCGGATGCCCCGGGGCGAAGGTGTGGAAACTTTCCTGGACTGTGCTCATCAGGTCAGGTCCGTTCTGATCCATGCTTTCCCGGGCGGCGGGTCCACGGGGTCACTCGTGCGCAACTCGAAGAGCGCGGCACCCGCCCCGCCGCGAAAGGCCACCTGGCAGTATCCTCCGGAGTCGTCGGAGGCGGCGATGAATGTGCCGTCGCCCGCGACCAGGGACGCGCCGGACACGGTGAGGGAGTCGCCGGCGCTGACACTGCCGGTGACGGCGGCCAGCCACGGGCCCCCCGCCACTGCGACGCGGCCTACCTTGCCGTCCCTGATCGGTGCGAGTGCGATACCGTAGGGCTCGGCGGCTGACGCTTCGAATTGCAGGATGCCGGAGCCGGGCACCGCTTCGCCGGTGAACGAGACGACGTCGCCGCGCGCCACGTCCGCGCCGGAATCGTTCAGTGCCGTGGTGATGTTGCCGGCGGGGGCCTCCGGGGTGAGGCTCCCGGGAATGCCGCCCTCGGTCTGGCGGGTCTGGCGGATCGCGTCCACGGTCAGGTTGTGCATGAGGGCGGACGGTTGGACCAGGTCGCCGGCTCGCACGTGTTTCAGTCCGTCTCCGCTCATGTGCCGATCCCCAGATCACCGAAGTCGTCGAGGAGGGCTATCTGCTCCACATACACGCCAATGGGGAGTTGGGTCATCATGCCCGATGCTTCGTCAAGCTCAGTATCGCTGCGCACCCACAGATACTCCCATCCTTTCTTCTCGATGTCTTTGATGTCGCCCACCGTGAGGCCCGTCTTGTTCTTCTCCCCTGCGAACTGGAATGTAAGTTCCCAGTCGCCTTCGTCACGCGGACCCCCTTGAGCGCCGAGGAACATCACTTCGCCGGGATCCCATCCCCGGAACCCGTATTGGTTCACGCGGCCGGTCAGTTCGCTCACGCGGAGTTTGTAGGCAGTGTCGATGTAGGCGTCGGGCAGGTAGTGCGTCTCGGGCCAGCGAAAGCCCGGGATGGTCTTGGTGATACCTGCGACCCCGGTTGCGGTCGCGTTGATCGCCCCCTCGTTGTCGGGTGCGGTGAGGCCGGGAAGTGCGTAACGTCCCTTGGTTACGTAACTGTGCGAGATGTGCTGTGTGGCGCCCGTGGTGTCGAAACCGAACCGCGAACTGCCGGTGGCCGGGCGGGCGCTGTATCGCACGGTGGCATCCCAGATGCACGCGGCGGGGTTGTTCACGTCAACGAAGGTGGGGCGCACGTCGAAATCGCGGCCGCCGAGGGTTCCGACGAGCGCCGGGGCGGCGGCGGCCACCGCGAGCACGACGTCGCTGTAGACCGCCGAGCCGGTGACGCTGTAGTGATACATGACGGAGGGGCTGCCGCCTTCCGTTCCGCCCTGACTGTCCATGAGTTCGGTGACGGTGATGGCCATGCCGTTGTCCTCACAAGTAGCGTAATCCGCCGGTGCGGCCTTCGGTCAGAATGGCGCCGGTATTCGTGGCGGTCAGCTCGGCCGCGCGGGCGGTGCGTTCGGCGACACTGCTGCCGCCCATGCCCCAGAGCGCGGCGGAGGAGAACGTGCCGCGGGCGGTGGCCGAGCTTTGCACGCCGCCCTTCAGGGACTCGAGTAAATCTGCCAGCCACTTGCCGATCGCGGCGGCGGCGCCCGGTTCCGTGGACGGCTCTGCGCTGTTTGCGGCGATTATGGCGAGTTCCGACGCGCGCCGCGCCTTCATCAACTCTGCCATGGCCGCGAGGGACTTCGCGTCGTGCTTGGCCTGTAGGTCCGTCTTCTTCGTCTTATACCAGCCGCCTTCTTCGTCCCCCGCGCCGCCGGCGCTCGGGGGCTCGCCGGGCCGGTTCCAGCGGAACCCGTGCGGGTCGGCGGCGGCGGCAATCGCGCCCCACCCTTCCTTCACGGTCACGCCTTGTCCCGTGTAAGCCTGTTTGATGGCCTTTACGGCGGCTCCGCCCCACATTATGTTCGTGCGGACCCCGGTCGCCATCCCTTCCGCGAGCCATTTTCCGGCGGCCTTCATGCCCCCCCATATCCCGCGTCCTGCTTTTGCCATGGTTTTTCCGGGATCCGCGAGGAGATCCGTGCGTGTTTCCGTATACCAGGCCATGAAGTCTTTCCATATCTTGCCGATCTTGGCCACCATGGTTTTCCATGCCGTTTCGATGCCGTGGGCCGCATCGAGAAACGTCGACACGAAGCCGAACGTGAAGTCATTCCACATCACTTCGAGCCCGTGCGTGCCTGTCTGCCAGGCGAGGTTGAGGGAGGTCCACATCACGCCGGCGGCCGCCGAGATGTCCCCGGCGAGCAGGGCATTCTTGATCGCGCCGAACGCCTCTTTTGCAGCGATCCAGAGCACGGCGAACTTCGCCATGAGCCAGTCCAGGGCCTCGCCACCGATGCCGCTGGTGTAGAGGAGCGCAACGCCCAGGCCGGTTACGGCCAGCGTGATGAGCCCGACCGGCGAGATCATCGCGCCGAGAACCGTGAGCGTGGCGCCGAGGGCCGCTCCCACGACGCCCAGGAACACGCTGAACCCGCCGAGAGCGAGACCGGCCAGGGTGAAGGCGGTGCCCACGGCCATGATGACCAGCCCGAGACCGGTCACCACCGCGAGAGCCTTTGCCACGGTGACGATGACGCGCTTGTTGGCGGCGGCCCAGTCGCCGATGATGGTTGCGATTTTCACGCCCTTGTCCACGAGTTTCGTAACGATGGGGATGAGGGCCATGCCGATGGCGGCGGACATGTCGAACACGGCACCGCGCAGCGCTTTCATGCGGTTCACGAACTTGTGGGCGGTGCGGACGGCGTCGCCGATGACGCCCTGTTTGCCGAACGTGCGCATGATGATGGAGTAGCGGGCGATGACTTTCTGCTGGCCGGTCAGTTCCTTTGTGCCCCTGACGAGGCCCATGCGGAGGGCTTCCTGCTGGACGGTGCTGTCCAGGATGTTGACGCCGTATTGGCGGAGGGTGCGGGGGAGCCCGGCGAGGGCGCTCTGCATCTTTTCAAAGGCAACCTCGTCCTGGATGTTGTAGAGGGAGGCGAAGTCGTAGGTGAGCTTTTCGATTTCCTGGGCGAGCATCCGGGACTGTTTCTGCCCGAACCCGAAGCCGAGGAAGAAGGCGTGGAAGGAGGCGAGGGTGTCGCGGATTTCGTAGCGCGAGCGTCCGATGGCTTTGGACAGGGTGTCGGCGAACTTGCCGGCGGCTTCGCTCTGACGGCCGAACACCTGCTCGAACTTGTTGACGGTTTCGATGGCGGAGCCGGCGGACTTGATGGCGTAGAGGAACGGGACCTGGAGGGCGCCGCCGATGCCGGCCATCCACATGCCGATGCGGCGCACGGATGCGCCGAACGTTTTGAGGCGCCACTCGGCCTTTTTCAGGCCGCGGCGCAACTTGCCGTCCTCAACGAAGAGTTCGACGAACGCTTTGCCGGCGCGGATTGCCCTGCTGCTGGCGGCCATGAGAAGCCTCAGTTGTCAGTTGTCAGTTGAAAGTTGTCAGTTCGCCGTTGCCCGTCGTTCTCCGTGTCTCCGTGTCTCCGTGTTAATCCGCCTTTTCCGCACGGATCCAGCCGTGGCGGGCCATGGCTTCTTCGTCCAGGTGCTCGACGCTCACGTCGCTGTTGCCGAGGTCGATGAGAAGGACGTCGCGCCCGCCGAACTGCCGGGCGATCTCCGTCTGGAAGCGGACGATCTCGTGCGGGGCCAGTGTCCCGCGAAACACGATCACGTCGTTGTTGGCGAGATGGAAAGTGTCCAGAACGACGGGGGTTCCGCCACCGATTTGCATCCGATGGATCATGAGGCCCCCCCGGGCAAGAGCGCCTTGAGCACCTGGATGTTGTCGGCGGTGATGGGAATACCGGACGAGGCCCGGCCCCGGCCCTCTTTCAGGGGGTTGAAGTCGTCGGGCGTCTTTTTGCCTCCGGTGATGTTGTCTATCATGGCCAGCAGTCCACTTGTTTGAGCCCATTCCAGTTCAGCACGCTGGGTCGCCATCCAGTGCAGTTGCCGGAGCGTCAGGGGCCGGGGGTCGACTCCTGCGACTCCGGCGAACTCCCAGATGAGTCGCCAGACTTCATCAGCGTTGAGGCTTCTTTGTCCAGATCCAGTGCTTCCAGTTCCGCCAGCGCCAGAGCGCACACCTTCTCCTGAAGAACCGCGCCCTTCTGGATCATCAGGTGCATCACTTGGCGCCTCTGGCTGGGGAAAAAATCCGCGAGTTCCTCCAGGAACGCCTTCATGGCGTTTTCCAGCGAGTCGCCGCCCATGGCTCGGGCGAAGTCCTCGGGGCTGACTTTGTCCTCTTTCGCCTGCGCGTCGCAGAGCACGAAAATGACCTGGCAGAGCAGCGGCAGATCGTCCACCAGCCGCTCGATGAGTTCGCCGTCCTTCTCGATGACCTTGAGAAGGTCGATGTCGAGGGCGCCCCGGACCTCGCTGATCGCCGCGACGTTGATATTGATCTTCCACTCGCGGTCTCGGGTGTCTTTGAAAGAGCGCATAGCGCCTCCTGGGTTGAGGGGGCTGCCCGGCACTCATGGGGAGCGCCGGGCGCCCGGCTGTCAGTTCAGCGCCGGCCCTAGCTGCCGGCGACGGTATACCAGTCTGTGATGCTGGACGGCTTGAGCGTGAAGTCCACGGTCACGGCTTCGTCCAGCGGTTCGTTGCGGGTGAAGTTGGTGACGGTGAAGTTGGACGCGAGGCCCTGTGAGCCCTCGGTCTCGATATCTCCGTCCATGGCGGCCAGGGCGATCTCCGTGCCGTTCGCCCACGCGGACTGGAGCGCGACGAACCCGGCGTCGGCGGGCTTCCACAGCGTCTGGCCGGTGATGCTCCCGTCCTTGAGGGTCGCGGCGGTCGCCTTCCAGCCGTTATTGGCGCGTGTGGTGACGTCCGCCTCGCCGGTCTCCAGGCCGAGCGTCAGATCCTTGACGTTTGAGATTACGACCCACGTGGCCAGGGCCTGGGTGTTTCCGGCGGCGGCCAGCACCGTGGCGCACCGATAGAGATTGCAGTCTTTTCCGAGAACGTAGTCAGACATGGTCTGCCTCCTTTTGCGCCGTGGTTATCGTCGAATGGCATCTGCCCAGAACTTGTCGAGGCGGTCCTGGCCTTTCTCGAACGCCGGCTGCATGAACGGGCGCGCCGGATAGTTGTAAATTCGGCCGTCGCGGCGCATGACAATGCCGCCGTATTCGTTGACTTGCGGGATGGTGGTGTCGCCGTAGGGGCTCCAGCCGCCTTTCAGCAGGGTCGGCCCGATGACGGTGGAACGGTGGACGACGTCGAAGGCATACCCTATCAGGTTGTAGATCAGGGGGTTGCCGTGACGGTGCGGCGGGGTGCCGGGGGCGCTGGGGCCGGGCCGCTTTCTCATGGAGCGGCGGGCAGTGATGCGGACGGACGCGCCGAAGTGGTTGAGGGCGCGGTGTGTGGTTTTGTCTACGGCGCGAATGACCAGATCCCGGTCGAAGAACCAGCGTTTCATGTCGGACAGGCGCATGCCGAATGAGATCATGGGCTACCTCCAGCCTTTCAGTTCCAGGACGAGCACGCTCTGGAATGTGCGCTTTTCGCGCAGATA
This sequence comes from Phycisphaerae bacterium, assembly GCA_035530455.1. Taxonomy (GTDB): domain Bacteria; phylum Planctomycetota; class Phycisphaerae; order FEN-1346; family FEN-1346; genus JAPLMM01. The sequence goes on from DATKUU010000495.1 coordinate 6,700, forward strand.
GAGCGGATCGGCGACGACGGGAACATCCACGCCCTCGCAGGTCACGGCCACCGATTCAAATTTGCGGCCGCGCAGAAAGTCTTCGATCTCCTGGACCAGGCCCACCAGCGGGTCGATGACGGCGTTCGTGACGGCGTCGAGTTTCTGCATGACGCCCAGGTGCATCTCGTGGGTGTCCGCCCACGCGTCGCGCGTGTCGCGGGCGGTCTCTTTCTGGGCGGGGATGACGCGGACCTGAAGGTCGACCAGGTCGGGGAGGTCAAAGGACGGCACCCAGGCACGTTCGGCGGTGAACTCGACGCTGAAGGTTTCGGCGTTCAGCGCGGCCACTACCGCGTCGGCGATGTCGGTGATGCGGCTCATGTGTCACTATTTCGCGTTGGGGAAGCCTAAACCTTCAGCGTCGAG
>DATKUU010000496.1:0-3094 GCA_035530455.1 Phycisphaerae bacterium
CGGTCTGCCGCCCACCAGGCAACGTTACGCTACCGATCGATAGCGTAACGGAGGACCACCACCCCGCAACGGCCCGCCCCCTGATTCGTTTCGAAGGGGGCACGCCGTTGCTGGCCCTGTACGACCCCCAGACGCACGATCGGCTTTTGCCGGTCCGGGCCTCACGGCAACCCCGATCCCCCGCCTGACGCCCGGCCAGCCCTGTCGCTCGCCCGCCCAACACCCACGCCTCCGCTTTGGGAAATGACGGTAGAACGTGCGAGGGTAAGGCGGATGGTCCGTCGACGACGGTTTGCGACGGCGCAAACGGGCGCGCGATGATGACGTCCAAGATCGACCGTGCACGCCGCCGACGTTCCGTCGCGTCGTGCACTGCGCGCGCAAGCCACGTGCCACGATACGGCCCGTGGCACGGGGCTTGCTTTCCGCGGTCGACGCGATCGGTAATCCGGCTGACGCCTTGACCGGAGCTCCGCCGACATCCAGCGGCATCCATGCCGCTAGCGTGTAACACCCTCAGCCGCCGCGGCGTCCATGCCGCGTCGTCTTCGGGTTACAGCAGCAGCAGTCTTCGTCCCGGCGTCCCGCCGCGGCACCGCCCTCCGTCGCTGGCGCAAAGCGGCCGGCGGGCATCCATGCCCGCCGAGCGGCCGCTTTGCGACTGCCGCTTGCGGTCCGCCGGGACGGCGTCCGGGCCGGATTGACCGGCTCGTCCACCGTTCGGTTGCGTGCCCCCGAACGGCACGCACGACCACAGCAGCACGGCAACAGCAACAGCAGCAGAAACCGCAACAACGCCCCGTCCATGCGGTAGTCGAAAGGTACCCCCAGCACTATGCCGAACGGCACGGCATCGCTGGGGGAACCCCCAAGATGCGGGACGGCCACCTCCCGCCCCGCAAGCAAGAAGTGCCGTCTTCGGTTGCCGCAAACAGCGCGTCAACCATCCGGCACAAGCTCGCCACAGCGCCCGGCGGACGCCAACAGCGACCGCCGGGCACCGGGCCCGAAACGGCATCGGGCCCTTCCAGACTACCGCGTGAAGCATTCGCCCCGCGATCCAGTGCGTAGCCAATCCCCGCCGCTCTACGGGCCCCCCGGGCCACGCGGCTAAGGTTCCGCCTTCCGCATGGACGGGGCGTAACAGGACGCCGACGCCGACGCCGCAAACCCAACCGTGTGCTTGCGAGAATGAGCAGCCATCAGCTTCCGTCCCCGACCAAACCCAAACCCAAAACGGAACCCCGACGCAACCCGACCGCCTGAAGATAAGCAGCCATACCCTTCTCTGCACCCCCAAGCGGAGACCGCAAACGCGGCGCAGACAGAACCGACAAGAACCTGTGTGTGAGACAGTGTGCGTAATATGAACTGAAGAATTTTCGAAAAACGTTTGACGTTCACCCCCGGACCATGCCGATAATACACTCGAAGCACCTACTGAAAGGGAAAGTACATGGCACTCCTCAAGTTCGGTGGTGGAGTAACCGACATCCGCGGAAGCATCGGCGGGACCACCTTCAGCCGCTGCGCGGGCGGAAACTACATGCGGGCCCGCACCAAGCCCGTGAACCCCCGCAGCCCCACGCAGAACGCCCGGCGCTCTCGCGTTGCGTACCTCTCCACGTACTGGTCCAAGACGCTGACGGAGCAGCAAAGAACCGACTGGCGAGCCTACGCCGCCGCCACGTCATGGACCAACAAGCTCGGCGAATCGATCAACATCAACGGCCTTGCCGCGTTCCTCCGGTTGAACGCCCTGGTCCTACTCTACTCATCGACCGTCATAGCCGCGGCCCCCCTCGCCACCGGGCACGCTGGCGGCGTCACTCTCGCTTTCACCGCCGAAAACGACACGACCAAGCTTCAACTTGCCGAACCCGGCGGCGCGTTCGACAAGTCAGACAACGACCACATGCTCATGATCTTCGCGGGCATTCCCGCCGAGGCCGGAAAGCTCTCCATCCCCAAGGGCTTCAAGTACGTCACGCACCTCGCCGGAAACCTCGCCGCTCCGCAAGTCTTCCCGTTCGAGATGACGGCACCCTACACGATGGCGGCAGGACAACGCATCACCATCAAGGCCATGTTCAAGGATGAGAGCAACCGCGTCAGCGGTCCCTTCTGGGCACAGGCGGTTGCAGCCCCTTCTGCCTAACGGCCTTCACCGTGAGCGGTGAGGGCCTTGTGCCCGACTGCAGTGGTTGCTACGCCGAAGCAGGTTCCTACGAAGGCCAGACCGCCTACAACCGATGCGACGGTGCGTACTGGATCTGGTACAACGGAATGGGCTACATCATTTCCAACGCAAAGGGACAGGAAACGACGAACTTTTGGGAACACATCCCCGGACCCCTCCCCGCCGGGGACTACGCCCCACTCGGCGGAGCGGAAGGAACACCGAACGTAGCACCGGCATAAACCACGAAAGCGCGTGAAGCGTGGCGAACGTCCGACCATCATCGACAATCTCTGACATCCGCGGCAAGATCGGTGCCGAAGTCTACTCTCGCAACTCTTCCGGCCTGTACGTTCGCTCAATCGGTTCATGGGTCCAGCCCGACACGCAGCGTCAACTCGACGCCCGCGACGCAATCAAGTTCGTCTCGAAGGCGTGGTCCGCCACACTCTCCGAAGCACAACGCGCATCGTGGCGACAGTACGCCCGACAGTGGCCCATGCCGAACAAACTCGGCGATCTCGTTGTCACCAGCGGGCAGCCCTACTTTGTCCGTTGCAACGTTCACTCGTACCGGGCACTGACGACGATCCCTTACCTCTCCGCACCCCCGGCAGGTCCGTTGTCCCCGCCGATTGTCACCTTCACGACCGACCCCGGAGCCGACCAACTGACGATCGTACTGAACCCGACCAACTACAACCCGCCGTTACACGGACTAACTCTCTGGCTATTTGTCGGCAAGCCCGTGAACGTCGGAGTCAACTTCTACAACGCCCCTTGGCGCTACGTCGGCACCAACACGTGGAACGTCAACTGGGCAAGCGACCCGTGGACAGTCGGAACCCCGTGGACCATCGACATCGACCAACGCCTCTGGCTGTACGTCGTAGCCCAGCACACGAGCGGAGGCCA
>DATKUU010000497.1:0-14717 GCA_035530455.1 Phycisphaerae bacterium
GCCGCGGGGGATAAACCTTGGCCGCCTGTGGCGGCCCCCGCGCTACAGAAAAAATGAGAAAGCGCGGCGGGCATTCCTGCCCGCCGCGCCGGGACGACGCCGGGCCCGCCCCGTGTCACCCTGAGCGACCCCGGCGCGCCGGGGGAGTCGAATGGGTCTCGCCGTGAATCCGCGTCTTTCCCTTTGCTGCCGAATTCATCTTGACGCCACATGCCGCAAAAAACAGCGCGGCGGGTCTCCGTACCCGCCGCGCGATCTGTCACCCCGACCGGAGTGGAGGGGTCTCGCCGTGAATCCGGCCTCTTTCCCTTTGCCGCCGAATCACTTAGGAATTGTTCTGGCGAGACAGTATCGGTCCAGGACTCGAATGGTTGACAGGCGGCACCCAAACCGGCTACTTTCGGTTTGCGGCCATGTCGAGAATCTTCTTCAGATCGCCAGGCCACGCCTCGTGAAACTCCTTACGCACAATTCTTTGGATGCCATTTTTCTCGGATACCTCAGCCAACACGGGAAAGAGTTCCTTGTAAGACGCTTCCTGCCTCTTGCCTTCCTCCGTTTGCTTGCCGTCGGGCTGTATCCCGAAGGGATTGATGGTGAAGATTTCCAGCGGAGGCATGCTCCTGTTGCGAGAAGCCAGCGCGCCTTGGAACATCGCGCGCATAAAACCGTCGCTGGGGGCCATACCGTAACCGATGAAGATCAAGTAGCGGGCGTTCTGAATAGCCCGAAAGGCACAATTCCACATGCGGCGAAGCCAGGGGTATCCCTGGAGTTTGGCGTAGGTGGGTGGGATGATGGCTGGGACCAGGGAAGCCCCGTATCGTTCGCGCAGGCTCCAAATGGCATCAAGGGCGAAGATGGCCGGACGCCGGTCAAGTTGTTCTTCAAGGATGAGCGATTTGTGGCGCGGCTGACAACGGGGGATGCGAGAGTTTCCCACCATTTGGCCGCGTACCGCGACGTCATCGCAAATACCAAACCGTGCTTGTCCGGAAGTAGCCAGCTCAAAAAAGTTTACGCTTCCATGCAACTTGCAGACCTGCAGTACGTCGGACTCATGCCAATGTGTAGACCCAGGAGAATGCGTGTTTACGTAAGGTCCGCGGGTCGCGGGCCCTGCTTGCAGAGTGGCGTAGTCCCATTGGTCTCTTAGGGGGTAGTCGCACGGACGACCGCCAGGAACTGCCCATGAAAAATACTCGAGAAGGAGGTCATAGTTTGTTGTGAGAAGTGTGGTGTGTTTTCGGAATTCGTCTTGATTGAGAAGGCGAAGCAGTTCTTCATAAGCGTCCGGTCTTGTTTCCGGCCCCCGATCGGGATCCAGGGGAGGGCAGTTCACATAGATCTGCCAAAGCCACAACTTGATCTGTTCGATGAGGCCATCGGCATCTACTTCGAGAGGAGGATCGATTTCCGCCTCTCTCATCGCTTCGGCGATGCAGAACACGGTTTCCATATTGTTTGGGTTAATTGTGACAGTTGTAGGGTGCTTTTCGGGAGACTTGCTATTACAGCACTCCTGAAATCTTTTGAAGATCTGTCCGGCCTTATGAAGCATTGGGAAAGCGTTCTTGTCTTGGTTCCCTTCGGGGAGTTTTGTTAATTCCTCTTGGGAGAACCTTCCAAAGTCTGTGATGGTCGGCAAGCCGGCATCGCGGGAGAAACCGGCGCCGAGGAAGAGGACGATGTCGCGATCGCGAGGCGGCGCACTCTTCTTGTCTTTTGCCATTGCGCGTTACCCTGTAGAACTGTCGGCCAGGAAAATGTTTTGGTAATGATACAAGAGGTGGGCGCGCGCCAGACCATGAGGCGCGGCGAGATAGATGCGCAGGGAGGACTCGAAAACGCCAGGGCGGTGATGAACAATGGTCAGGCGCTCCGGTTCCACCGCCGCCGCCCCCTCCAAAGAAAACGACCAACAAATAGAAACTGGCCTCTCCATTAGGGAGTCCGTGGGACTGCCCATTTTCTAATCTGCATCAATCAGTATCACTTTGACCGGCACCGCCGGGAAATGCCGCTTCAGTCGCTCGATGTCGTACACGAGTTGCTCGCCGTACGAAACCCCCGACGACATGGAACTCTGGAGCGCGTGGCAGGGCACAATCTCAACCCCCACATCGGCCTTGCTTTCGTTGAAGAAGTACTGAAACTTCGCCATGTCGTAAAACATGAACGCGTATTTGCCGAACTGCACCTCCACGAGGACCTTGCCCTTGACAAAATCAATCTGCTTGAACGCCCCGTCGATCCTCACGTCGCTGCCGGGAATCGTGATGCTGTAGCGGTCACGGATTTCGTTGTACCCTCGCTTGCGGAACTGCGTGCAGAACTGGCGATTCATCTCCTTCGGCGCAAAGAGTTTTCGCCCTCGCATCGTTTTTTCTTTGCTGACCTTCGTCTTGCGCGCTTTCACCGCCCGGATCACTTGGTAGATCTCTTCAAGGCATTCGGGGGAATGCACCTGCAGTATCTCGGCACCGCCCAGGTGGGAGTATTCGTACACGACTTTCAATGGTGGCCTCCGATGCTGCGCGCGCCTCTGAGCAGAGCCGGTTCATCGTCCAGAAAGCCCAACTGCACCGTCTTCGGAGGAATGCCCGGAAGCCGCGAGTGCGGGTCGTAAACCTCTCGCTCCATCGGCCGAATGCGCAACTTGCCTGCCTCGGCCACCCGGATCCGCTCCTTCGCAATCTCAATGTATTTCCGTTCCGTTTCCGCTCCGGCCACCTTCCTCTTGTGCATCAGGGCCGCGATTGCAGTCGTTCCGACTCCCATGAATGGGTCGAGAACCGCATCACCCTCGTCGGTCAAGGCCAACACCAGGCGCTCGACCAACTCGACCGGAAACTGGCAGGGATGCTCCGTCTTCTCCACGTGATTCGCCTTGACGTTGGGGATGTCCCACACGTCACTCGGATTCTTGCCCAGGGGATGGCCACTGAGTTCCCCGCGCTTCGGGCCCTTAAAGTACTTCTTGCCAGGGTACTTCTGCGGAACGCGCACCTCATCGAGGTTGAAAGTGTAATCGTTGCTCTTGGTAAACCACAGGATCACCTCGTAGCGGCCGGAGAACCGCTTGGAGGCGTGCAGACCGTGCCTGAAGTGCCAGATTATGCGGTTCCGCAGGTGAAGGTCGTGCGAGTGGAACACCGGATACAGCAAGAGGTCAATCGGTGCGATTTCTCCGTTGTCCACGAAGTTGCCCACTTGCCAGCAGAGGCTGCCACGAGGATGGAGCACTCGGACGCATTCTTTGATAACCGTAGCCTGTTCTGCCACGTAGTCTTTGACGCTCAGGTGCTTTTCGTAAGCCTTGCCGAGGTTGTAGGGCGGGGACGTGACGATCAGTTTGAAATAAGCGTCCGGGACGCGGCGGAGGAGGTCCCGGCAATCGCCATGGAAGAGCACGCAATCTGCGTCTTCCGAAAACCGCGATTTGATCTTGAGCCGCCCCATCATCACCATAGTATCCTTAGCCATCTCCTCCTGCAAGCACGCATTTCCGCCTCCGCCCCCTTCGACTTATCCCATTTGCCCTTGTTGACCGAGACCATCTTCCCCGCATGGCACGTGATGCCGTCGTTCGACAGGAAGTACGGCGGGTCGGCGAAAACCAGGTCAAACGATTCGGGCGGCATCCGCGGCAGGAGGTCCAGGCAGTCCCCCTGGTACAGCCGAAAACGGCGGCCGGGGGATTCGAAGTAAGGCTCGGGCAACCCTTGCGTCTCGTGTACGGCATCGTGCGGCACGGGTACACCTCAAAGGTATGGATCGTCTTTGATCTAAGTGCCCAATCTGAGATCACTTACGCTCCATTGTCAACCCCCAATCCTTTGCCGCCGTTGCCACCTCTTATCGTCACCGTTCGTCCCGGCGCGCCGGGCCGGGCTGCCGCAGTGTCATCCCGACCGAGCCTGAGCGAGGTCGCCCAGGCGACCGAATCGAAGGAGAGCGGAGGGATCTCGCATCGAAGCCGTTCTGTTTCCCGTTCTGCCTTCTGCGTTGAAACCACCCTCCCACCAACCCGACCCGAGGCAAAACCGAGGCAAAATCGAGGCAAAACGAGGTTTCTGCGAGGCAAAACGAGGTCGTTTCGGGGCTGTACGGGGCACGGAAGGGCGTCTTTTCGCCGCAAATGCGAATAAATCCGACCAGAAACCGCTCAATCAGATTGGATCAGGATTATGACAAAATGGCCTGACCCAATCAACCTTCTGCCCTTGCGGACCGCCCTCGGACCCGCTTCCATGCCTTCGATCCCGGCGCGCCTGGACGCAGGGCTGCGGCGGGCAAGCTTTGGACTTTGGACATCCGTTCCCCCCCGACATGTTCCACGTGGAACGCTCGATCTCTACTCAAGAAGTGCGAACAACCGTTCCAGGTCCGCGTGGCTATAGAACTCAACGATAATCCGCCCGGAACCGGGTTTACGGCCTTCCTCGACCATCACCTTCGTCCCCAGCGCCTCCCGAAGCCTGGCCTCCAAGTCACGCACGCTGGCCGACTTAGCCTTCGCCTTCTTCGCCCGCCCGGCCGGGCGACCCCCGCTTACCATCCGTTCCACCTGCCGCACCGACAGACCCTCCCTGGCCACACGCTCGGCAATGGCCACCTGTCGCTTCGGCTCTTCAATCGCCAGGATCGCCCTTGCGTGGCCCATTCCCACCATGCCGGCCCGCACCATGGCTTGGACCTCATCGGGCAAGTCCAGCAGCCGAATCATGTTAGCGATCGTGCTGCGGTCCAATCCAAGCCGTGTGGCCGCCTGGTCTTGCGTACGCCTGGTGCTCTCCAGATACGAGCGGAAACTCTCGGCCTTTTCGATCGGGTCCAGGTCCTCCCGCTGGAGGTTCTCGATAAGGGCGAACTCGAGCATCCGCTCATCGGGAACCTCGCGGACGACGGCGGGCACCTCGGCCATTCCGAGTTCTCTGGCAGCCCGCAAACGCCGCTCGCCTGCAACCACTTCGTACCTCGCGCCGGCCGGCCGAACGAGGATCGGCTGCAGGACCCCATGCTCCCGGATGGAGGCCTTAAGCCCCTCTAGGCCCGCTGCGTCCATCCCCTGGCGCGGCTGATAGGGGTTGCCATCCACCAGGTCCACCCGGACGGTGCTTGCCGCGGGTGACGGTTCCTCGCCGCCTGCGGGAACCTGCTCCCCGGCACCCCTGGCCAGTCCCTGAAGCAGACCGTCAAGCCCTCTACCGAGTCGCTTCGTTGCCATCGGCGAGACTCCTAACCGAGGATTCCCCGTGCGGCCATCTCGTTGGCCAGGTGGACGTACGCCCACGCGCCGCGCGACCTGGGGGCGTAGTCAATGACGGACAGGCAATGGCTTGGCGCCTCGGCCACGGCCGGATCCCTTGGCACGACCGTCTCGAAGACCGGCTCATCGAGTTTCGACCGGACTTCGGTCTCGACCTCGCCGCTGAGGCCGTATTCATCGTCGTACATCGTCAGAAGAACGCCTCCGACGCTCAGGCGGGGGTTCTCATCGCGGGCCCTCCGGATGGCCCCGATGAGTTGAACCAGGCCCTCCAGCGAGTAGTATTCGCACTGAATCGGAATAAGAACAGCCTGGCTCGCCGCCAGGGCGTTCTGCGTCAGCGGACCGAGGGAAGGCGGACAATCCACCAGGACAACGTCAAACGGCTGCCGTAAACGCGCCAGCGACTCCAGGAGCCGCCCCCGGGGCAGCGCCCGCTGGGTCGCCAGATGCTCAAGGTCCCTGCCGGCAGGGACGCACCAGACGCCTTCCCATGACGTGGGCACCTCAGGTCCGGCCGAATGCTGGCCAAAGGCCGGGCTAGTATCCACGGCTTCCACGCCCATGCCGCTCGTTGCGTTCCCCTGGGGATCCACATCCACGACGAGGACCCGTCGGCCGGCCAAGGCGATGGCATGGGCCAAGGTCGTAGCAGTGGTCGTTTTTCCGACGCCGCCCTTCTGGTTGGCGACTGCGAGAACGGTGGCCACGGCACCCCCTTTGACCCGGATTTTAGTTGGCGCGGTCCCGACTGCAACAGAAATCTCGTTGCCCCGTGCTTGCGCGAGACTATAATCGGAGAAACCCGACGAGTTCCACGTGGAACGTTCGGTGTCCCGGCGCCTTTGCATGAACACGCGGATGCACATCTATTACAGCGGCCGTGTCCAAGGGGTTGGCTTTCGGTACACGGTCATTCGGCTGGCGGCAGGTCGGCCGGTTACGGGATTCGTAAAGAACCTTCGCGACGGCCGCGTGGAAGTGGTGGCCGAAGGGGAGGAAAAAGCCGTAGAAGGGCTACTGAATGACATTGATCGGGTCATGCAAAAGTACATAGAGGACCGATCTCTTGTCAGAGAGACGCCAACCGGAGAATTCAGGGAGTTTCAGGTGGCAACCGACAACTAATAGGGCTATCTTGCAGATTTACTACTATATGTTGTGGGCTTCCTTGGCAGCGGGTCGCCTCCGGCAGTCGAAGGCGAGATGCCCTTCCGTGCCCCGTAGATGCCCCTTAGAGACCTCGAACTGCCCCGGTTTTACCTCGTTTTGCCTCCATTTCGACCCCGCTTGTGATCCGGTTTTGCCCCGGTCTTGCGGTCGGGGGAGGGGTGGTTCAGCCGCTTGCGCGAACTACGCCGTGGCATGTGGCACACGGGCGGGCCGGCGGCGAAATGTGAAGGACAAACGCCAGCGCCCACCAAGGTGGGCGGCTAAATGTAGGTGGCAGACGGGACACCGTTGCAACCGTGGGGAAGGACGAGTATGTTCAAGGGGAAACAAGGGGACAAAGGGACGTAGGCGGGCGAGGAGGAGTGCGATGCGGGTATGGGGAATCGTGCTGAACACGTACCGCGAGACGGTGCGTCGGCCGTTCTACTTTCTCCTTGTTGCGGCGGCGGCGGCGGCGCTGCTTGTGACGCTGCGGCTGCCGCTCTTCACATTCGGCAATGATACGGATATGTACAAGGATTTAGGTCTTTCGTTTATTCTGCTGTTTGTGCTTCTTATGGCGCTTTTGGCGGCCGCGACGGGGGTCGCCAGCGAGGTCGAGGAGAAAACGGCGCAGACGGTCCTGAGCAAGGCCGTCGGGCGATGGCAGTTCGTGGCGGGCAAATACCTGGGGGTGATGGCCGCGGCCCTGGTGGCCCTGGCGGTGCTCGGGGCGGTGTTTACGGCGGCGGTGTATTACCGGGTGAAGATTGACGCGGGGGTTCTGGAGCGGACCTACGCGCAGGGAGGCGTGGGGGCGCAGGTGGAGGCGTTTCGGGAGCGGCAGTTCGGGCAGGCGCTGACGGTGACGCCCGGCCTGGCGCTGGTGCTTCTGCAGGTGGGGGTTCTGGCGGCGGTGGCGACTGCAGTTTCGACGCGGTTTTCGCCTACGGCGAGCGTCGGAATAAGCCTGGGGGTGTTTCTGGTTGGGCATCTGACGGTGTTCCTGGCGAGCGGCCTACGGACGGTGGAGGCCGGGGGCCGGGCGGCGCGGGATGGGGTGCTGGCGGTCTTGCCGTTCCTTGAGATCTTCAACCTGAACCAGAAGTTGAGCCACACGATCCTGATGCCGGGCGGGGACGGCCCGGCGGCTGAGGCGTGGGGAGCGGTTTGGGCGTACGTGGGGTGGGCCGGGCTGTACGCCTTGGGCTACATCGTTTTCGCGTTAGGGGTGGGGGCGGTGCTGTTCCGTCGGCGGTCGCTGGCGTAAAACGGCGAAGTCCAAAGGCGCGCGCCCAGTAAACTGGGCGGCTAACTGTGGATGGCATCCCCCCGCGGTGCGGGGGGCTTGAGGCGCGCGGCGAAACGTAGGCTTTTTTCCTGTTGGAGCCGCCGAGGATAACCGATAATGGAGTATCCCATCCCAGCGTGAGGGCCGTTTGCATCCGAGAGGGTGCAGGCGGCCCGTTTTTTTGCGCCGTTGACGGGGCGTTGGGCGGCCGTATAATCGCCGCGGCACTGGAAAGGTTCGGAGGCAACGGCCATGGGGAAAGCGAGGACGAAGAGCGAGGCTCAGGTCGTGGTGCTTTACAGCAGCCTGGGCGGGAACACGCGGACGATGGCGGAACACGTGGCCGCCGGCGTGGGGCTGGTGCCCGGCGTGCAGGCGGTGGTCATGGACGCGGCCAAGATGGACCTCGCCGTGCTGGAACGTGCGGCCGGGATCGCCGTCGGGTCGCCGAACTACTATTCCTACCCGTCGGGGCTGGTGAAACACTTTTTCGACCTGGCGTTCCGACGGGCGGCGTTCAAGGGGAAGCCGTTCGTGGCCTTTTCGACGCACGGCGGCGGGGGGGGCGTGTCGGGCCAGCTCGAGGGGCTGGCGAATTCGCTTGGGATGATGCGGGCGGCGGAGGGGCTTGATATCGCAGGTGCCCCGGAGGGGGATCAGGCGAAGGCGTGCCGCAAACTCGGCCAGACGCTGGCAATTGCGGCGACCGGCTAAAGGTGCGCAAGACCCGGCGCCTCAAAGGGTTGCCCGGAAAAGGGTTGACGGTCGTCGCGGGGTGTCGGTAAGGTATCGCGCGATTGTCCCAGCCGGGAGGAAGGGAGACGGCATGGCCGGCGACCCTTCGACACACTCAGGATCGCCCCGAGCAGGATCGCGGGGCGAGGGCGAGCGGACGGAGACGGAGGGGGCGCGCGCGAAGCGGTTCCTCGAGGCGCTGGGGGAAGAGGAGATCATGCTGCTGCGGCTTCGGGACGAGTTGTACGAAGGTCGGTGGGACGCGATGCTGGCGGACCTGAATGACCGGCTGCAGGGCAAGCCGTACGTTTTCCAACTGGCGCACCGGATACAGGACGACATCGAGCGGATCGAGCGGTTGAGCCGATTCGAGCGTCAGCACAAGGTGAACCTGGCGGAGTATCTATGAAGCGGTGGGCTGATCGCGGCGGGTGCGGAGACCTGCCGCGCACAAAGCGGAGCGAACCATGAAGCGAACGTTGATGGCGGTGGCCTGGTGTGCGGCGTTGGGGCTGGGGTTGTGCGGGTGCGCGCGTGCTCCGCGCGCGTTGCCGATGCCGGCGGCGCCGGAGGTGTTTGCGGCCAACGGGATGGAGATGGTGTGGGAGACGCCGCTGACGGTGCCGAAGGGCCAGAGCCTGAAGCAACTGTGGCTGACGGGCCGCCTGGTGATGGCGCTGGACAGCGAGAACCGGTTGTATGCGGTGGACGCGAAGACGGGGGTACGGCGGTGGTCGGTGGTTGCGGCACCGAAGCACGAGACGGTTCGCCGGCCGGTGGTGGCGGGCGAGCGGGTGTGGGTGGTTTCGACGACGCTGCTGGTGGGTCTGGAGGCGGCGGACGGTCGGGAGGAGGTGCGGGAGCGGCTCTCTTTCGCGGCGTCGGGTCCGCCGGCGGCGGCGGAATCGCATGTGTTCATACCGGATGCGCGCGGGTACCTTCAGGCGTTCGCCGTCGAGCCGAAGACGGTGGCTTGGCGTCGGTGGATGAGGGGGTCGGTGACGGCAGGCCCCGCGGTGGACGATTCGCGGGTGTTCTTTGCGAGCGAGAGCGGGGAGATTCTGGCGTCGAGCCAGTCGCGGCAGCAGGCGGTGTGGCAGTACCAGGCGGAAGGCTCGGTGGTGGCGGACCTTCGGGTAGCGAAGGGGGACCTGGTGCTCGTGGCCAGCCTGGATTACAGCGTCTATGCCTTCCGGGGTTCGAGCGGGGAGTTGCGCTGGCGGCACAACGCGGGGGAACCGATCCGCAAGCCTCCCTACACGCAGGGGGACCAGGTGTTCGTGTTTACGGAGGGCAGGGGGCTGGCGGCGGTGGACGTCTCCAGCGGACAGGCGCAGTGGCAGTTGGGGCAAGGGGCAGACTTTGCGGCGGCGGACGCGGAGACGGTGTACGTCGTGGGCCGAGGCGAGGACTTGTTAGCCGTCTCGCGGGCGGACGGGGCGGTGCGTTTCGGCGTGCCGCTGAGGCGAGGCACGCTCGTGGCGGACAACGAGACGGAGAGCGGCATCGTGTACCTGGCGACGCCGGAGGGCCAGGTGATGGCGGCAGCGAAACGGAAAGAACCGTAACCCCCGGCCGAGGGGCGGACGGTGCAACTCGGCATCTCGACGTTCTGTTTCCCGGATACCGATCTGCCTGATGTGCTGCGCTGGGCGGGCACGTCGGGGTTCCAGGCGCTCCAGATAGAGTGCCCGATCCGCGCGCCGTCAGGCCTTGGGCGGGCCGTGCCAGGGCGGGGCGGGGACTGGTTCGCGGGCGGCACGCTCCAGGTGCGGGCGCTGGACGGTCCGGGGCGCGATGCGCTGGGGGCGGCGCTGGAGGAATCGGGCGTGCGTGCGGCGGCCCTCGCGTACTGGGGGAATGTGCTCGAAAGCGACGCGGAGCGTGCGCGGGCGGCGGTGGAGCATCTGGGGCGCGTGGTGGAGACGGCGGCGACGCTGGGCGTGCCGGTGGTGTGTCTGCGGGTGGGGCGCGCCGGGAGCGCGGCGGGATGGGCGTCGTTAGGCGATTCGATTGCGGAGTTTGCGCGGCGCGTCCGGCCGCTGGCCGAGCAGGCCGAAGGGGCGGGGGTGCGCCTGGCGGTCCAGAACGATCCGCGGTGCGGCGCCGGCGCGCCGGGAGTGGAGGACCAGCCGACGAATGCCGCGTTCGCCCCGGAACTGTGGGAGAAACTCTTCACGCACCTTCGGAGCGACGCGGTGGGCCTCGCGCTCAACCCGGCGCCGCTGGTGTGGCTGGGGGTGGATCCGATTGCGGCGGCGACGGACTATGCCGAGAAGATTTTCCACGTCCAGGCAAAGGATGTGGAGGTGTTCGACGCGCGTCGGCAGGATTGCTCGCATCTCCGGCCGGGGGGCGGATGGTGGCGGTATCGGCTGCCGGGCCTCGGCGAGATTGATTGGCGGCGGATGCTGGACCGCCTCGCGGAAGTCGGATACGACGGGGCGGTCGTGATTGAGCACGACGACCCGGTCTGGCAGGGGAGCGAGGAACGGGTGAAGGCGGGCCTGGGGCTTGCGCGGCGGCACCTGGCGCAGTGGCTGCCGTAACACGTTATGACACAAGGCGTTAAGCGCGGCGACGGGTGGCGTCGGCGCGCTGCGGACGGGATCAAGGCCGTGTGGGGACTACCGTGACGACCGTTGCGGACATTCTGGCGGCGGTGGACAACCTCGCGCCGTTTCGGCTGGCAGAGGAATGGGATACGGTCGGCCTGCTTCTCGGCGACGCGGACGCCAAAGTCCGCCGCGTCCTCGTCAGCCTCGACGTCACCGAAGCCGTCTGCGACGAGGCGGAGCGCACGAAGGCCGACTGTCTGCTCACCCACCATCCGTTCTTCCTTAAGGGCCTGCCGCGCGTCACGGCCGAGACGCGCCCCGGGCGCCTTGCGCTTCGCCTGGCGGCGGGTCGGCGGGCGGTCATCGCCGCCCACACGAACCTCGACGCAGCAACCGGAGGCCTCAACGATCTGCTGGCCGAGCGCGCGGGCCTGACGAACCTTGAGCCACTCTGCGCCGAACCCGGCCCCGCGCGATACAAGGTCGTCGTCTTCGTGCCGGAAGGGGACCTGGAGGCGGTTCGTCGGGCGGCGTTCGAGGCGGGCGCGGGGCGGATTGGGGCGTACGCCGAATGCAGTTTCGCCGCGCCGGGCGAAGGGACTTTCTTCGCCGGCAAAGGGACGAAGCCGACCGTCGGCCGGCGAGGCAAGCGGAGCGCCGTCGCCGAGCATCGCCTCGAAGTGGTGGTGGAGGAGTCGCATCTTGGGGCGGTCGTGGCAGCGATCGGGCGCACCGCATCCTACGAGACGCCGGCTATTGACGTCTATTCGCTCCGGGCGCCACCGGGCGGGTCGGGCCTCGGGCGCATCGGGCAATTAAAGAAACCGAAGACGCTGGCTCGTTTCGCCGATGACATAAAGAGAGCGCTTGGCCTGAAGACAGCGGCGGTCGCAGGCGAGAGCGGGCGGAAAATCCAGCGCGTCGCGGTGTGCACCGGAAGCGGAAACGGCCTGGTCGAAACCGTCCGCGCCGCGCGATGTGATGCATACCTGACGGGGGAACTGAAGTACCACGAGTCGCAGGCGCTGGCGGCCGAAGGGGTCGGCGTGGTCCTGGGCGGCCACTACGAGACGGAGCGCGTGCCGCTTGAGGATTGGACACCGCGGCTGGCCGCGGCGGTGGACGTTGAGGTGGTGCTGTCGAAGGCAGAACGCGGAACGCTGCACTGGAAATGACAAGTGCCGGGCGGGGAGGCTCGCTCCTGCAATGACACCGTTCATCTGTCCTCTGGCGAGCGGCAGTCTGGGCAACGCGCTGCTGGTGGCGTCGGGGCGTGCGCGGATGCTGGTGGATTTCGGGATCGGCCGGCGGCGCGCGACGGCCGCGCTTCACGCCGTCGGCATCGAGCCGGAAACCATCACTGCGATTCTCGTGACGCACACGCACGGGGACCATTTCTCGCAGGCGGCCGTCGGGTGGTGTGTGGCACACAAGGTCCGGGTGCTTTCGACGGAGGCGAACCTCGCGCACCTGGCGGACTCGATGCCCGGTTTCGGGCGTCTTGCGCAGGCGGGGCTTGCCGAAGCGCTCGACGGCGAGCCGGTGGCGGTCGGCGGGGCGGTGGTCGAGACGTTCCGCCTGCCGCACGATTCCCCCGGCGATTGCGTCGGCTTCCGCATCACCCTCGGCACGGGCCGGACGCGCCGCACGGTGGCGGTGGCGACGGACCTGGGGCACGTGCCGAACGGATGCCTCGACTGGTTCGTGGACGCCCACGCGATCGTCCTCGAATCGAACCACGATCCCGTCATGCTGGCGCGGAGCGGCCGGCCGGCCGACCTGATTGGCCGCATCGCCGGGCCGAACGGGCACCTTTCCAACGGCGATTGTGGCGAAACGGTGGGGGAAATCGTTCGGCGGTCCCGCCGCGGGCGCGTGCGGAATGTGATCCTGGCGCACCTGTCGCGGGATTGCAACCGCCCGGCCCTGGCGCTCGAGGCCCAGGCCCATCTGGCGCGCCGTTCACGCGCGCCCTACGTGGTGGCCGCGTCGCAGTTCGAGCCGGGACCGATGGTCGAACTCTAAAAGCGGCTTCAAAACGCGACATCACTGTTTGCAAGCAAACAGTGGCACCCGCCTGTTTGAGCCGCGGGCTCCGTGAGGGGTGCCACGGATTGCTTGCAATCCGTGCGGTTGGCGCAAACAAAATCAAGTCCAGCCCCGGCGCGCCGGGACTGGGCTTGTTGCTTTGAGTTGGGTGGCACTGGTGGCTTGTCCACCAGTGCTTTTTGTTCAGGCGGCGACCTGCACTGGCGGGCAAGCCGCCAGTGCCACCCCGCCCTTTGTGCTCGGCGTCACTTCGTTGGGTCGAGAATGCGGCCGAGGAAGAGGATCGCGCCAGAGCGCGTGTCCCGAATGAGGAAGAGGAACGGGTGGTCGGCGCGGAAAACGGGGGCCGGCTCCGGCATGGCCATCCGTTCCATGACGACAGCCGTGGCCGCAGCCGCCTCCGTCCCTTCCTCGCTAGTGTCCACGAACGCCTTGTGGATGACGGCCGAGATGAAAAGGTCCTTCGTGCCCGTCATGCCGGAAAAGTCGGCGCTCCGGCCGAACGCGTCGGTCATGCCCATCGCAACGAGCGTGTCCCCGAGGCTGAACTCGGCGGTCGTCTTGAAGCGGGGCAGGGCGACCTGGACCTCGCGACGATGCAGTTTGCCGACCCACTCGGCCACCTTGTCACTCGAAAGGGACGCTTCGAGTACCGCCAGGCCGTCCTTCGCCTTCGGCAGGAGGACGACCATCGAAAGCCGGTCGCCTTGGTACGGAAGTTCCAGGGCTTGCAAGTCGTCGGTCTCGAAGTAGCCGAACTCGGCCGTCCGGTGCATCAGGGGCGCGGCCACTTTCGTTTCGGGCGTGAGGAAGAAATCCTCCTCGCGAGTCGCCTTCTTGTCAAACTCTTCCGCCCACTTGCCTTTGAAATAGATGGCGTTCGTGAGGACCAGCCGTACCTCCGGGTTGAGAACGTCGGGCTTCAGGAGTTCCTGGATCTTGTCGCGGGTCTGCTTCTCAATCCACGCGTTGATGGCCTGGCGTGCCGCCTCGGTCGCGCCGGCGAAGTCCACCTGCTCCAGACCCGCACCGTAGTTCACCTTAACAAGGCCGAGGAAGGCGGGAAGGAAGCCATAGCCCTTCTGTCCCCACAGGCGGTTGGCGACGGCCAGCTCGAACGCCCCGCCCGCACCGGCGGCATTGAGATCCTTCTGAAGCGCACCGTACGCCCCGTGAACGGCTTCGCCGGTGGCCGGCAGGCGGAGCACCTGGGCCATCTGCTCGGCCGTCTCGCCGCGGGCGCCGCCGTAAGTCATCGTCAGCGCCGTCGAGATGGAGTACGGCGAGAGGAAAAGGTTCCCCTCCTCGGCCTTGAGTCGGGCATAGAGGTCGAAGGCGAAGCGGTTACATCCCTCGGCCACCGTCAACGGGGGGAGGGCCACGCCGGCCTCCTGGGCGCCGGGCGATCCGGCCGCGGCTGGCTGAGTCGCTGCAATCAGAATCCCTGCCCCCAGAAGAAGCCCCACGATCCGGTGTTTCATGGTCCGTCTCCTTTTCCCCGTGGACTGGCCGCTCCGCCCCTTTAGACGCCGGCGGGCGCCGGCGGTTCCCCCAGTATAGCCGCCCGCAGCCCGCAAAAGCCGCAACTTCTCGCTGTCAACGCCGCCTTGATGCTCGGCGGCCCCGCTGTTCCTTTTCGCCGAAACTCCCGTTACCGCCG
>DATKUU010000498.1:0-15408 GCA_035530455.1 Phycisphaerae bacterium
CACCCTCACCTTCACCGAAGGCATTCCGACGCACCTGGACGGCAAGAAGATGCCGCTCGGCCGGCTCATCCCGGCGCTGAACGAAATCGCGGGCGCGGCCGGCATCGGCAGGATTGACATGTTCGAAGACGGCATCATGGATATGAAGAGCCGCGAAATCTACGAGGCCCCCGCCGCCCACGTTATCCTCAAGTGCCATCGCGACCTGGAGCAGTGGTGCCTGACGAAGGACGAACTCGAGTTTAAGCGCATCGTGGACGCCAAGTGGGCGCACCTGGTGTACCACGGCATGTGGTACCATCCGCTGAAGCGCGAACTGGACGCCTTCATCGCCGCCAGCCAGCGGTTCGTGAGCGGCACGTACACGCTCGGCCTGTACAAGGGCACGATAGAGATTCTGAAGCGCGAATCGAAGACGGGCCTCTTCTCGCCCGAGATGCGGTCCATCAAGGCCAAGGGGTTCGCGCAGACGGCGTGCAAGGATGCGGCCCTGGTGCGGGGCATTCCGTTCGAGATCCTCGCCCGCCGCGGCGGCATCGAAGATTAACTTTTTCATGACTCCCTCTCCCTTGATGGGAGAGGGATGGGGTGAGGGTGAGGTTTTGCGCGGCGGCTATCCGAGGCCGCCGCGCTTTTCCTTCTTGTCCCCTCGTTCGTCCTCTCGCACCCCAGGTTCCCTTTACGTTCTTGGTGGTTTCTGCGGTATAAGATAGCGCCCTTGAGCTCGACGTCGGAAACGTGTCCGACGGCTACAGCACCGGCTGGATGTACGATGCCAAACGCCGGCTGGTCTACGTGTTCACCGTCCTCGGCGAGGCATGGGCCATCGAGATCGAATCCAAGACGGCCAGGCTCCTGGAGAAGACAGAAGGATGAACACTTTTTCCTTGCACCGGGCCGCGTTGTCGCGAGATTAAAACAGGTCATGGATCCGCCACAGACGCGGACCCGGGAGGGTGGGGTGAGGAAGACGGGCGAAATCGTTCGGAACGCATGCGGCGCGGCGACGGCCGTGCCGGCATTCAACATTCCCTACCTGCCGATGATGGAGCCGATGGTGAGGGCGCTGCGCGACACGAACAGTTTCGGCCTCATCGCCGTGGCACGACTCGAGTGGGTGAAGTTTGCCGCCAAGAGTCTGAAGGCCGTCCGTGACGAGTACGAGTCGGTCAAGGACGAGCGGCACACGCGCCTTCACCTCGACCACGTTCCTGTGATTGATGAGGACGGCTTCCGCGTGGATTACCGCCGCGACATCGCCGAGGCGATCGACCTCGGCTATGAGTCCGTCATGATTGACGGTTCCCGCCTGCCGCTGGACGAGAACATCACGGCGACCGCCGAGGTGGTCCGGATGGCGCACGCCGCCGGCATCCCGGCCGAGGCCGAACTGGGGGCGGTCCTCGGCCACGAGGCCGGGCGCCTGCCGCCCTACGACGAACTCTTCGCCTCCGGCAAGGGTTTCACCGGCCCCGACCAGGCCGCACGTTTCGTCCGCGAGACGGACGTTGATTGGCTCTCGGTCGCCATCGGGAATGTCCACGGGGCCATCTCGGAAGCGCGCCACCTCAGGAAGATCGAGGCGCGGCTGAACCTGGAGCACCTGGAACGCATTCGACGGGTCACGGGCATCCCGCTGGTGCTGCACGGAGGCACCGGCATCCGCAAGGAATACGTCCTGGGCGCCATCGACCGGGGGATCGCCAAGATCAACGTGGCGACGGCCGTCCGCCAGCCTTTCGAGACCGCCCTGAAGCGGTCCCCGGCGGCCGCCGAGGAAGCCGTTTACCAGGCGGCTGTCCGCGTCATCACGGAGGACCTTGAACTCGCCGGCTCCGCGCCGGTCGTCAACCCATGACTTTCTTGTCCTGCGAACGGGCGTGCGGCGCGCCGTTCTTGCTCTTGGAGGTGTAGACAATCATGAATAAGACTACTTTCGCCCTGTTCTTCGGCAACCGCGGCTTCTTTCCGGCCTCGCTCCAGGCCCAGGCTCGCAAGGAACTGACGGCGGTCCTCAAGGGGCTCGGACACCGGGTCCTGGCGCTCCCCGCCAGTGCCACACGGCATGGCGCGGTCGAAACCGTGGCGGAAGGGGAGATCTACGCCAACTTCCTCCGCGAGCACCGCGGCCAGTTCGGCGGCGTCGTCCTGTGCCTGCCGAACTTCGGCGACGAGACCGGCGCCGTGGCCGCACTCAAGGATGCCGGCGTGCCGATCCTCGTCCACGCTTACCCGGATGAACTGAACCGGATGGCTCCCGAGGTCCGCCGCGACGCCTTCTGCGGCAAGTTCTCCATCATGGATGTCTTCTGCCAGTATGGCGTGAAGTTCACGGCTCTGAAGCCTCACACGGTCCGCCCGACCAGCCCGACCTTTGCGGAGAACATGGACTACTTTGACCGCCTTTGCCGTGTCGTCGCCGGGATGAGGAACCTGGTTGTCGGCGCCATCGGTGCCCGCACGACCGCGTTCAAGACCGTGCGGATTGATGAAACGGCCCTTCAGCGCCACGGCGTCACGATGGAAACGTTCGACCTCTCCGACCTTTTCGCCCGCATGCAGGCCCTGAAGCCTTCGGATCGCAAGGTCAAGGCGAAGGCCTCGCGGCTGAAAGGGTACACGTCGTGGCGGGGGGTTCCCGCGGCCGCCTTCGAGAAGATCTCGCGGCTGGGCGTCGCGCTGGACGACGTGATTGCGGAGTGCCGCCTGGAGGCGATCGCGCTGCGGTGCTGGGTTGAAATGCAGCGCCTGCTGGGCATTTCGCCGTGTGTCCTATTGAGCGAGATGAATGATCGCGGCATCGTGTCGGCGTGCGAGGTGGACGTCGGCAACGCCGTCATCATGCGCGCCCTCAGCCTGGCGTCCGGCCACGTGGCGACCTGCCTCGACTGGAACAACAACTACGGAGACGAATCGGATAAGTGCATTCTGTTCCACTGCGGGCCCGTCCCGCAGGCCATGATGACGGGCAAAGGCCGGATCACCGACCACGCCATCCTCGCGAACGCCGTCGGCCAGGGATGCTCCTACGGCTGCAACACCGGCCGCATCGCCTCGACGCCGTTCACGTTCGGCAGCCTCATGACCGATGGCGGCCGCCTGAAGACCTATCTGGGGCAGGGGCGATTCACCGCCGATCCGATCCCGGCCGACTTCTTTGGCTGCGCCGGCGTCGCCGAGATTGCGAACCTCCAGGACGCCCTCCAGACCATCGGTTACCTCGGCCATCGCCATCACACAAGCGTCAGCCCCGGCCACGTCGCAGCCCCCGTGGCGGAGGCTTTCCAGCGATATCTGGGCTACGAGGTCACGAGGGTATGAGCCTGCTGGGCATTGATGTCGGGACGACCGGGTGCAAGGCGGCGGCGTTCTCCGCCGAAGGCCGGTGCCTCGCCAGCGCCTACCGTGAATACGCGGCCGTGCCGTTGAAGGACAACCGCGTCGAACTCGACGGCCCGTTTGTCATGCGCTGTGTCAGCGAGGTGATCGCCGAGGTAGCCGCGCTCACCGCGGCTGACCTCATCACGGCCCTGTGCGTGAGTTCCATGGGCGAGGCCGTGACACCCGTCTCCGCCGACCGGCGGATACTCGGCTCTTCAATCCTCTCTTCCGACACGCGCGGCGGGGACCTGTTGACGCCGATCATCGAGCAGTTCGGACGCCGCGCGTTCTACGATATCAACCCGAACATCCCCGGCCCGAACTACTCTCTGCCGAAGTTGCTGTGGATCCGCAAGCACCAGCCGGCCCTCTACGACCGGGCGGACCAGTTCCTCCTCTGGGGCGACCTCGTGGCCTTCATGCTCGGCTGCGAGCCGGTAACCAGTTACTCTCTGGCCAATCGCACGCTCCTGTTCGATATCCATCGCGAGTGCTGGTCGCAGCCGATTCTCGACGCCGCGGGCATCGACCGCGAGAAACTCGCGCGCCCCGTCCCGAGCGGAACCGTCGCGGGGACCGTCAGCGACGGCGTGGCCGCAAGCCTGGGCCTCCCGCGTGGCGTGAAGGTGGTCGTCGGCGGGCACGACCAGTGCTGCAACTCGCTTGGCGCGGGCATCGCGCAGGCCGGCCGCGCAGTCTGCGGCATCGGCACGTTCGAGTGCATCACGCCCACTTACGACCACATCCCCGCCAGCGAGTTGATGATGCGGTGGGGCCTCAACGTCGAGCATCATGTCCTGCCGGGTCTGTACGTCTCGTTCATCTACAACCAGGCGGGGTCGCTGGTGCGGTGGTTCCGCGACACGTTCGCACGAGCCGACTGGCAACTCATGACGGCTGGCGAGGATATTTACGACGTCCTCGTGCGCGAGATGCCCGACGAGCCGACGGGCCTTTTGACGCTCCCCTATTTTGAGATGACGGGCCCTCCAGAGTTCGTGACCGATGGCACAGGCGTCATCGCGGGTCTGCGGACCAGCACCCCGCGCGGCGAGATCCTCAAGTCCATCCTGGAAGGAGTGACGTTCTACTTCGTCGAGAGCATACAGGCCCTTCGTGAGATGGGCATAGATACATCTGAGTTCATCGCGACCGGCGGCGGGGCAAGGACGGGGCGCTGGCTTCAGATCAAGGCGGATATCTTCGGAATCCCGTTCGTCCGGCCCCGCATCACCGAGGGAAGCGTCGTCGGCGCTGCCATTCTCGCCGGGGCGGCGACGGGCGTCTTCGCCGATGCCGCCGAGGGCGTCGCAAAGTGCGTCCAGCGGGAGAAGGTCTTCCGGCCCGATCCCGCGCGGCACAGAATCTACGTGGAGCAGTACGAGAAGTACCGGCGGCTCCGCGCCCTTATGAGGGGGTTGCCGGACGCCGCCGAGGGCGGCGTGGGTCGTACCTAAGGTCCGAGGCCCGGCCCTTCACGGACCTCATCTTCTGCTATGGTTGCGGTTGCCGCCAGCGCCACGGTCCCGATGCCGAGATAACCGGCAAGCGCCGCGGGAACGACTCTGCTTCCGCAAGCCCACCCGGATGGGCGGGGTGGCCGCACAACCTCGCGGCTCGGAATTACGCGTGCAGGGCGGCGATGCGCTTAAAATCGTCCCGCAGATTGTGGTACAGGCGGCCGTACTCGGGGTAGAGCGCCTTATAGCGTTCGACGGTCGCGCGGCGGGGATGGGTCTGGCGGCGGGTCTTGATGGTGGCGTCGCAGGCCTCGGGGACGCTCGACCAAACGCCCGTGCCGACGCCCGCCAACAGCGCCACGCCGTAGGCCGGCCCTTCCCGGCTCGAGACGGTCCGGACGGCCTTGCGGTAGATGTCGGCCTGCATCTGGCGCCAGAACGGGCTGCGTGCTCCGCCGCCGGCCACGCGAATCTCGCGGATGGGGACGCCCATGCCGGAGATGATTTCCAGGCAATCGCGCATGGCGTAGGTGGCGCCTTCCAGGACGGCCCGGGCCATGTGGGCGCGCGTGTGCATGTTGGAGAGGCCGACCCAGGCGGCGCGGGCGTCGGGGTCGGCGTGGGGGGTCCGCTCGCCTGTCAGATAGGGCAGGAAGTACAGGCCGTCGGCGCCGGCAGGGACGCCGGCGGCCTCGGCATCAATCAAGGTGTATGGGTCCACCTTCTTCTTGCGCGCTGCTGCCACGAGGTCCTGGCAGAGGGTGTTGCGGAACCACTGGAGGCTGCCGCCCGCCGCCAGCACCACGCCCATGACGTGCCACTTGCCGGGGACGGCGTGGCAGAAAGTGTGGACGCGGCCGTTGGGATCAGTCTCGACGGAGTCGGCATGGGCGAAGACGACGCCGCTCGTGCCGAGCGTTGCGGAGATGACGCCCCGGCGGACGATGCCGTTGCCGACCGCCCCGGCCGCCTGGTCGCCGCCGCCGCCCACGACGGGCGTCCCGGCCGCAAGGCCCGTGGCCTTGGCGGACTGGGCGGAGAGACGCCCCGAGACCTCCGGCGATTCGTACACCCGGGGCAGGAGAGAAGCGTCAATCTCCAGAAGCGTGAGCAACTTCTTCGACCACTGCCGGCCGCGGACGTCCAGCAGCAGCGTGCCGGAGGCGTCGCTCACTTCGGTTGCGAACTCGCCGGTCAGGCGGTAGCGGACGTAGTCCTTCGGCAGGAGGATTTTGGCGGTCCGGTCGTAAAGGTGCGGCTCGTGCTTTCGGACCCAGAGGATTTTGGGCGCCGTGAAACCGGTCAGGGCCGGGTTGGAGACCATCTGGATGAGTTCGCGGCGTCCGCCGGCGACGCGGGTGATTTCGGCGCACTCTTTTCCGGTGCGCTGGTCGTTCCAGAGGATCGCTCGCCGAAGGACCCGGCCGCGTTTATCGAGGAATACCGATCCGTGCATCTGGCCCGAAAGGCCCAGCCCGGCGACTTGCTTTCCCTTGACCTTGGCCTTTCGGAGGGCCTGGCGGATGCTCTCCACCGTGGCGCGCCACCAGTCTTCGGGGTCCTGTTCGCTCCAGGCGGGACGAGGGGCGTAGGAGGGATACTCGACCGTGACGGAAGCGTGGATCTTTCCGCGCGCGTCCACCAGGAGCGTCTTCGTGCCGCTTGTCCCTACGTCGATGCCCAGTAGATAGGCCATGCGTCGTCTCCGGGTTGCGGCGTCGGTAAGCGGACCGCCCGCGAGGCGGGGCGCGCCTCCCGGCGCTGCGGACGGCGGCTCCGGCTTGCCGCTCAGGGCTTGCTGCCGGGCTCAGGAGCCGACGGTGAGGGGGAGGGGACTACTATTCTTCGCCCTTATCCTCGTCCTCATCCGCGTCTTCTTCCCCGTCCTCGTCGTCTTCGAGGTCCTCGTCGTCCCAGTCTTCTTCCTCGTCGAGTTCCTCGTCGGCGTCTTCGAGGTCCTCAACGTCTTCGTCTTTGCCCTGGGTATCGTCTTCGCGTTCGGCCACGGTCTGGTCCTCCGATTTAGTGGATTCGATTTCCGCGATGAACTCGGCGGCCTCGTCAGCGAACTGTTCGGGGACGAGCACGGGGATGCCGGCCCCGACGTCGGGGATGCCGGCGACGCCGGCGCCTTCCTGTTCGAGCACGGCCGGGATGCCGTGCGCTTCCAGTTCGGCGCGATAGAGTTCGGCCTCGGCCAGGTTCCCTGCGTGGACGACGAGCACGAGTTCCGAGTAGTCCTTGTGCTGGTTGCCTTTGCCGTTCTCTTTTTCGTCCTTCGGTTTCTTTGCCATGGCCCGATGCCTCCGTCGCCCTCGATGCCGTGCGCGGAGTGTAGGTAGGCCCCAAAAACGTGTCAAGACCAAAAATGACCCCAAAATGGCCGCACGCAGCGCGTGATTTGAGGGGTTTCGACGGGCTTCCGAAAAGAGGCCGGGGCGAGCCCATTGGCCCGCCCCGGCTTGCTTTCGGCGTAGGGGACCTTGCGTTTACTCCATCACCGTGCCTTCGGGTGCCTGGCCCTCTTCAGCGGCGGGGGCCGTCAGTTGCCCCACATCCTTCTCCAGTTGCGCCTTGATGTCGCCCTTGGCCTTCTCGACCTCTTCGGCCGTGCCCTCCAGGGCGCACATCGTCTTGGCCGCTTTGTTGCACATCTCGCGGCACTTGGCGGCCTGGTCGGCGTTCATGCCCGCGTGCTTGGCCATCATCTCCTGGCACATTTTGTAGCCTTGCCAGGTGGCCTGCTGGTCGGGTGTGAGGACGGAGAGGATGTCGGCGTCGGCCTGGACCTCGACCTTGGCTCGGTCGGCTTCGAGGGTCTGGATTTCGGCCTGGACGGCCTCCTTGTCTTCGGCCGTGGCGAGGCTCGCATTCAGTTCCTCGAGTTTCGCCCCGTTGGCCGCATCCCAAGCCTCGAGCGCCGCGGTTTTGGCGGCGGCCTTTTCGGCCAGTTGGGCGCACTGATCCTTGGTCGCCTGGCATTCCTGGGCCATCACTGCGCACTCGCCCGTGAGGACCGGCTCGGGCTGCTCGGCCGGCTGGTCCTGAGCCAGGACCGGCGCTGCGGCAAGAAACAACAGTACGGCGGCACACGACAGACTCGCACAATGCTTCATGGTACGTCTCCATCGCGGCCTATTGTGTCGAGAGTCTTCGCCCTGGGGCCGTTCGGTTCGAAGACCACGCCCCGGCCGGAGACCCCAGTGGCCTCCGCGCCGACACGCGATTTCCAGCAACGACAATTCCTCATTATGCCACGATTCTCCGGGGGTATGCAAGCGAAATCGGAAGGCGGCTGGGGTCGGGGTGTGACTACGGATTCTGGCAGCCAATTTAGTCTGCCCCGGCGGTGCGGGACGCCGTTCACTCTTGCCGCCTGCCGTCCGAACTGTCACCCGGTGCGGCAATTCAATGGATGGCCCTCGGCGGAAATGGTAGAATGACCCCGTGGACAGGAACCGGACACGCGTCCGTCGCATGAACGACCGCGGGAACGACGATTTCGTTCCCGGCTCGATGGCGTATCGTATCGGCCTGGTTTGGCCGCTCACGCGCGAGGTCGCGTCCTTGAGCAAACGACACGATGTTGAACGAAGATTACAAAGACATGTTGCGCGCCTTGTCCGCCGAGAAGGTTAGATTCCTTCTCGTAGGAGCCTACGCGATGGCCGCCCACGGCTATCCCCGGGCGACGGGAGACATGGACATCTGGGTCATGGCGTCGCCGGAGAACGCACAGGCCGTCCTGCGGGCGCTCAAGCGTTTCGGTGCGCCCCTGCACGATCTGACCGCGGAAGACCTTCAGAAGGAGGGGACCGTCTTTCAAATTGGCGTCGCCCCGCGGCGAGTGGATATCCTCACGGCGGCCTCCGGCCTCCGGTTCGAGGAGGCTTTTGCGCGCTCGATTTCCACGGATATCGAGGGCATGGAGGTGCGTATCCCATCCCGGGAAGATCTCATCCGAAACAAGCGGGCTTGCGGCAGGACCAAAGACCTGGCCGACGCCGAAGCCCTCGAAGCCCTGAACGATTTCGAGACGGACCCTTCACCCGACAAGCCGTAGCGCACCCAAGCACGCCGCTGCCCGGCGGCGGCCGGCGACGGCATCGGCACCGGATTGTGAGAGAACGATTGAAGAGCCCAAGCAAGCAAGCGGCGCGGGATATCGCAGCATGCAGACTGGCCGAAGAGTACTTGCTCGGTTTCGATCAGGTTACCTCCGAGATGCTCACCCAGCATCTGACGGACCCGGATGCCGCCAAATCGGTGTCGAGTATTCCCGGCATCTATAAGCAACTTGTGACGTCCGCCCAGAACAAGAACATGAGTCCGTCCGTCATAGGCCGGTCCATCGGAGGCGTCCACAAACTGGCCAAAGTACTTTGTCGGTTCTACCCTGCGGCTGTTGTGAGGAAGTATGGCGCAGATTCACGGAGACTTCTGAACGAGATCGTGGCGCGCGTCCGCCCCGCCGGGAAGGTCAGGCGCAAATCCAGGAGCATTTGGCCGCTCTTCTGCCGCTCGGTGCTGTCCGGGGCCGCGTTCTTGTCCCAGTTTAAGTTGGCGGAGGACTTCCGGGCGTGGGTAAGATTCTTCGACAAAGACGAACGCGCGCGAGCGTCACTGCCCATGCTCATCTCGACCGAGGTTGACGGGATCGGGTTTGCCCTTGCATGTGATTTCTTAAAGGAACTCGGCTTCCAAAATTTCAGCAAGCCGGACACGCATCTGAAGTACATTCTCCCGAGGCTCGAACTTAGCGAGTCCGGCGATGATTACATCATTTTCAAGGCCATTTCCCGCATTGCCCATAACACCGGAAAAACACCATATGAGGTTGACAAACTGTTCTGGTTGATTGGTAGCGGCAACTTTTATAAGGATGATTTGTCGATCGGCAGAAACCGGGAAGACTTCGTTAGGCACGCACGAAGCCGTTTCCGCAGATAGCGATCTGTTTCCGCGCAGAATCTTGTGCGGCACGGGCGGTTCAGACAACGGCGATACGCCGTTTGTTCCGCATTCCGCGCCTCGCGTTCCACGTCGACACAGGGGCGGCGGCCGGTTCGGGGGGATGGACACAGCCGCCGCGCCATACGACCAACGTTTTGCTCAGTGACCTGCCAGGGCCGCTTCCAGGTCCTCCTTCGGCGTCGAGATGGGCATGATGTTGAACTTCTCGACGAGGACCTTGAGCATCGCGGGCGTCACGAAGGCCGGCAGGTTCGGCCCGAGGCGGATGTTCCGGATGCCCAGGGAGAGCAGCGTCAAGAGAATGACCACCGCCTTTTGCTCGTACCACGAGAGGATGAGCGAGAGGGGCAGGTCGTTCACGCCGCAGCCGAACGCCTCGGCCAGGGCGCCCGCAATCTTGATGGCCGAGTAGGCGTCGTTGCATTGGCCGCAGTCCAGCAGCCGCGGAAGCCCCGCCACGGTCCCGAAGTCCAACTTGTTGAACCGGTACTTGCCGCACGCCAGCGTCAGGATGACGCAGTCGCCAGGGACGGCCTCGGCCAGTTCCGTGTAA
Source organism: Phycisphaerae bacterium (assembly GCA_035530455.1). Taxonomy (GTDB): domain Bacteria; phylum Planctomycetota; class Phycisphaerae; order FEN-1346; family FEN-1346; genus JAPLMM01. The sequence continues at coordinate 10,369 of DATKUU010000498.1, forward strand.
TAGTTGCGACCGGGCTTGGCGCCGTCGCACCCGCCGATGAGGAAGAAGCGGCGGATCTTGCCGCTCTTGACGGCCTCGATGACTTTGTCCGCGACGCCGAGCACCGCCTCGTGGCCGAAGCCGACGAGGATGGTCTGCTCGGGCGCGTCCTCGGTGAATCCCGGAGCGGCCTTGGCCGCCGCGATGACCGGCCTGAAGTTGCGGTCCGCAATGTGCCGCACCCCCGGCCAGGCCACCAGGCCCGAGGTGAAGATGCGGCCCCTATAGGAGTCGCGCGGCTTCTGGATGCAGTTGGTGGTCATGAGGATGGCGCCGGGAAAAGCGTCGAACTCCTTCTGCTGGTCCTGCCACGCGCCGCCGTAGTTGCCCACGAGGTGCCTATACTTCTTGAGGCCCGGGTACCCGTGCGCGGGGAGCATCTCGCCGTGCGTATAGACGTTGATGCCGGCGCCCTCGGTCTGCTTGAGCAACTCTTCGAGGTCCTTCAGGTCGTGGCCGCTTATGGCGATGGCCTTGCCCTTCTTGGGCGTGATGCGGACCGGCGTCGGCTGCGGCTGGCCGTAGGCGCCGGTGTTGGCCTTGTCCAGCAGGCCCATCACTTTGAGGTTCATTTCGCCGACCGCGAGCGCGCGGGCCAGAAGCGTGTCGGCGTCGAACTTCTCGCTCGCCAGGAGTGCGAGCGTCTCGTGGAAGAAGGCATAGACGGCATCGTCCTCCTGGCCGAGGATGTGGGCGTGGTCGGCATAAGCGGCGGCGCCCTTCAGGCCGTAGGTCACGAGTTCCTCCAGTGCGGCCACGTCGTCGCCGAGGTGGGCGCGGCGTGCGGCGACGCCGACCTCGCGCGCCTGCTCGAGCATCCCGTCCAGGTCGGCGGCGGGAGCGAACGCCGCGGCGCCGGACAACTTTTCCGGCGTCTTGCCCGCTTTCTTGCAGGCCGCCTCGTAGAGTTTCTTCGCCTTGTCGCGGAGTTCGGCGGCGCGGCGGATGAGTTGGGCGATGCGCTCCGCGTCGAAGTTGACATTCGTCACGGTCGTAAAGAGCGCCTCCAGGACGAAGACGTCCACGTCCCGGTCCTTGACGCCGAGGGCGCGAGCGCGGTGCGCAAGCCCCGCCAGACCTTTCGTCGCGTGGACCAAAAGGTCCTGGAGGGCGGCGGTCTTCGGGTCCTTGCCGCACACGCCGTAGATCGTGCACCCCGTTCCCTTGGCCGTCTGCTCGCACTGAAAGCAGAACATTTTCGCCTGCTGCGTGTCTGTCGGGCTCATGCTTCTCTCCTTTCGGCGGCTGGTCCGCGTTCCTCAATTGTATCATACGGCGCGGTCGGCGGTGTTGCTTTGACGCAAATCAAGAATGCCGCAGGTCGCCGGTGACGATTTCGGGGAGCGTTTTCGCGTTGCCTGCCGCAGGGCCTTTCCCTAAGATAATAAGCCCTCTTGCAACCGTGGGGCGGAGGCACTCGTGCCGCGAACCGAAACCGAGGAAAAGGTCCTCATCACGGGGAACGTGGCCGCCGCCGAAGGGGCTGTCCGCGGCGGGTGCCGATTCTATTTTGGATACCCCATCACGCCCCAGAACGACCTCCCGGAGTACATGTCCGCCCGCATGCCGGAGGTGGACGGCGTCTTCATCCAGGCCGAGAGCGAACTGGCGGCTGTCAGTCTGGTGCACGGGGCGGCGGCGGCCGGCGGACGCGCGATGACTTCCTCGTCCTCCCCCGGCATCAGCCTGAAGCAGGAGGGCTTAAGTTACCTGGCCGGCTCGGAACTTCCCGCCTTCATTGTGAACGTGCAGCGCGGCGGTCCCGGTCTCGGCGACGTGCGCTGCGCCCAGGGCGATTACTTTCAGGCGACGCGCGGCGGCGGGCACGGCGACTATCGCCTCATCGTGCTGGCGCCCCACACGGTTCAGGAGACGATGGATCTGGCGTACGAGGCGTTCGACCTCGCGGAGAAGTGGCGGTGCCCGGTCTTGCTGCTCAGCGACCAGCAGTTGGGCCAGATGATGGAACCCGTCGTCCTGCCGCCGATGAGAAATCTGCCGAAGGTCCAGGACCATCCGTGGGCGCTGACGGGCGCGGCGGGTGGCCGCGAGCGACGCATCGTCAAAAGTTTCTACTGGCGCCACGGGGAACTCGAGGAGTTCAACAAGCGATTGCGCGAGAAGTACCTCCGCATGGAGAAGGAACTCGTCCGCTGGGAAGAGGACCGCACGGAGGACGCCGACATCGTCCTGGTGGCGTACGGGACGAGCGCGCGGATCGCGCGCGACGCGGTCCGTCACGCCCGGGCCGAGGGCGTGAAAGCGGGCCTCGTGCGGCCGATTACGCTCTGGCCGTTCCCCGCCGAGCCGCTCGTCGCGGCCGCAGGAAGAGGCGCCCGCTTCCTGGTGGTCGAGATGAGTTGGGGACAGATGGTCGAGGATGTGAAACTGGCGCTCTACGGGACGCCCCGGCCGGTGGACCTTTTCTGGAAGAGCGGCGGCGGGGTGCCGGGGGTGGGAGAAGTGACGCAGCGTGTGTTGGAGGTGATGCGGCAAGGCGGCCCAGGGACGAAGGGACGAAGGGACAAAGGGACGTAGGCGGGTGGGAGGCAGGGGGTTTTACATGGTAGCAAACGAACCGAGATTGAAGATCGGCCGCCCCAAATCGCTCCTGGCGAACCGGACGCATTACTGTCCCGGCTGCGGCCACGGCATCGTCCACCGTATCATCGCCGAAATTATTGACGAGTGGGATTTGCGCGGCGACGTGATCGGCATGGCGCCCGTCGGATGCGCGGTGCTCCTCTATCAGTACCTCGACATTGACGCCTGCGAGGCGGCCCACGGCCGGACGCCCGAGGTCGCCGCCGGCATCAAACGCGCCCGGCCCGAAAAATTAGTCTTCTCCTACCAGGGCGACGGCGACCTGGCGGGCATCGGCACGAACGAAATCGTCCACGTCGCCAACCGCGGCGAGCCCATCAGCGTCATCTTCATCAACAATGCTATCTACGGCATGACGGGCGGCCAGATGGCCCCGACCACCATGCCCGGCCAGAAGACCACCACGACGCCCAAGGGCCGAAGCATCGTCAACGAGGGGTTCCCGCTCAGGGTCTCGGAGATGCTGGCGACGCTCGAGGAACCGGCTTACATTGAGCGGTGCGTCATCGGGAGCCCGCGCGACATTATCCGCACGAAAAACGCGATTAAGAAAAGTTTCCGCGTCCAGCGCGACCTGAAAGCGTTCAGCCTGGTCGAGATCCTTTCGCCGTGCCCGACCTACTGGCGCGTCTCGCCCCCCAAGGCCGAACGCTACATCGTCGAGTATTTCGAGAAGGTGTTTCCGAGGGGAGTGATTAAAGACAAAACCAAGTGACGGAGTAACCCGCCTTCGTCCCGGTGCGCCGGGACTTCGGCGGGCAGGCTCCGTGACTGAGTAACTGGGTGACTGAGTGACGGAGGATTGGCGATGAACGGCGGGGAAATGAGTTCAGCGGGCGGGAACGGGCCGAGCGGGCGGGCGGTGCGAGCGAAAGGGGTGTAGGATCAGTCGCCGGGCTTCTTCCCATCTTCCTCACGTTTTCGCTTTCGCCTGTGAGCATAGATCCCCACATACGCGGCCAGGTACGCACACACGACGGCACCCAGGACAAGTAGGGCTTTGAGCAGGCCGCTGAGCTAGGCCGGTATTTCCGCCGGCGGACTAAAGCCATGGCCCGTTGCCATTCCGGTCATCTTGCTGCCTTTTCAAAGCGCTCCGAGGCCGATTGCCAGTCGATGATGCCCATCCAGGCGTCCACATAGTCCGCCCGGCGGTTCTGGTACTTCAGGTAGTACGCGTGTTCCCAGACGTCGCAGACCAGGATGGGGACACAGCCCCAGACCGTCAGGTCCTGGTGTTTCTCCACCTGGAGCGCTACGAGCCGCTTCGACAACGGTTCCCACGCGAGGACGCCCCATCCGCTCGCCTCGACGGCCTTGGTGGCGGCGGCGAACTGGTCAAGCATCTTCTCCCTCGGGCCGAACGAGGCCTCCATCGCCTGATCGAGCGCTGTGGGGTACGTCGGCGAGGATTCCCCGCGCCCGCCCGGCCACATACTCGTCCAGTAGAGTGTGTGGAGGGCGTGGCCGGAGGCGTGGAACGCCAGTTCCCGTTCCCAATGCTTGACGAGGGCAAAGTCACCGGTCTCGCGGGCCTTGGCAAGGGCCTCCAGGGCGGCATTCGCGCCCTTGACGTACCCCGCATGGTGCTTGTCGTGGTGGAGGGCGAGCGTCGCGTCGTCGATGATGGGCTCGAGGGACTTGTACGGAAGCGGCGGAAGGGTGTACGCAACCGGCGTCGGCGGGGTGCTGGTCGCGGGCGCTTCGCCGGAGGCGGCACGCGAAGCCGACATCGCCACCCCCAGGCTTCCCAACCCGATTCCGGCAATGGCTTGGCGACGGTTCATGCGGTCGGTCATGAGAGGCTCCTTTCGGAAATGGCCTTGCTCGCGGCACCCCTGCCGCGTACCTTTATGCTATGCCGCCGGCCGGGCAAAAGCAACGGGCCGCGGAGATCGAGCCACAGGAGCCGACGGAGCATGGACGAGCGGATGATTTTTTCGGGGTTCGGCGGACAGGGGCTGATGACCCTGGGCAAGTTCGTCGCGGAACTCCTGATGCACGACCACGAGGTGACGTTCTTCCCCTCGTACGGGACGGAAGTGCGCGGCGGGACGGCCTATTGCCACGTGTGCGTGAGCGACTCCCCCGTAGCCAGCCCCGTTGTCGAAGAGGCGACGGTTCTGGTGCTGATGAACCAGATGTCGTACGACCGCTTTGCGCCGCTCGTCCGGGCGGACGGCTTGGCGCTTGTGAACGCGAGCATGGTGAAGCCGACCGCGGTGCACGGGAAGGCGCGGCTGGTGGCGGTGGATGCCTCGGGCCTGGCCAACGAGATGGGCGACATCCGCGTGGCCAACATGATTCTGCTGGGGGCGCTGGCGCGGCTGAAAGGCCTTGCGCCGGCCGAGGCGATCGTTCATCTGCTGGAAAAGAAACTGGGGACCCAGGCGGGCA
>DATKUU010000499.1:0-2544 GCA_035530455.1 Phycisphaerae bacterium
TATGTTCGCGAATGGGTGGCGTGGGGCGCCGGGCCGCGGGCCTCGCAGTACCTGATCCTCGGGGCCAAGGCCCGCTCGATCCTCTACAACCGCGGCTACGCCTCCGTCGAGGACGTCAAGGCCGTCGCCGCGCCGGTCCTCCGGCACCGAATCCTCCTGAACTTTAACGCGGAAGCCGAGGGGATGACATCGGACGGTGTCGTCCGCAAACTCCTGGCCGAGGTGCCCGCCATCCAGGAGCAATAGTCAGCCGCCTCTCGGCTGAAGGGGACACCATGGCGGCTCGTCCGCAACGCAAGATCGACCGTCGTCAAGTCGAACGCTTGAGTCATTTGGAACTCCGCGCCCGCCTCGCTGTCGAAGGCCTCTTCTCGGGCATCCACAAGAGCCCGTACCACGGCTTCAACGTTGAGTTTGCCGAGTACCGCGAGTACTCGCCCGGCGACGACCCGCGGTACCTTGACTGGCGGGTCCTGGCCCGGTCCGACCGCTTCTTCGTCAAGCAGTTCGAGGCGGAGACGAACCTGAACTGCTATCTGCTGGTCGACTCGAGCGGCTCGATGGACTTCGCGCGCGACGGTCACACGCGGCTCGACTACGGCGCCTCTCTGGCCGCGGCCGTCGCCCTGCTGATGCTCCGCCAGGGCGACCAGGTCGGCCTCGTGACCTTCGACACGGCCGTGCGGGCGTTCGTCCCGCCGCGCGGCAACGCTCGGCACTTCAGCGTCATCCGTGATGCCCTGGAATGCGTCAAGGCCGGCGGCGACACGCGCATCGCCTCCGTCCTCCACGAGATCGCCGAGCGGGTCCGCCGACGCAGTCTCGTCGTCCTCATCAGCGACCTGTTTGATAATGCCGAGGAGGTCCTTCGCGGCCTTCAGCATTTCCGCCACCGGCGGCATGAGGTCATCGTCCTGCACCTGATGGACGATGCGGAGATCACGTTCCCCTTCGACCGCGTGACCCTCTTTGAAGGGATGGAGCGCGGCGAGCAGGTCGTCGTGGACCCTCGCGTCATCGCCGAGGGATACCGCGCCAGCGTTGGCGCCTACCTGGAAAGCCTCAAGCGCGGCTGTGCGGAGAAGAACATCGACTATCAGCGGATGCTCCTGTCGGAGCCGTTCGACCGGGCCCTGACGGCGTACCTTGGCTGGCGGAGATACCGGTCGTCGGGGGGTACGCGCCGATGAGTTTTCTGCATCCGGAGTTCCTATGGTTGGCGCCCCTGGTGGCGGTGCCGATCCTGATTCACCTGCTGAATCGGGTGCGGTACCGCCGCATACGGTGGGCGGCCATGGAGTTCCTGCTGGCGACCGAGCGGCGCGCGGTCCGCCGGGCCCGTCTCCGCCAGATCCTCCTGATGATCCTCCGGACGGCGGTCCTGCTGTTCGCGCTGGGGGCCCTCGCCCAGCCGATTCTGAGCGGCGCTCTGGCCTCGCTCCTGGGCAGCGCGAGCCAGGTCGCCGTGGCGCTCGACGCCTCGGCCAGCATGTCGGCCGCCGATGCCTCCGGCTCGGCCTTCGAGCGGGCCAAGCGTCTGGCCGCGGCCGAGGTCGCCGCACTCCCCCGCGGCACGCGGGCGGCGGCGTTCGCCTTTGCCGCACGCACCGACGGCGCCTTTCGCGTTCCCATCCAGGACCACCGGGCCATCGCGTCGGCCATCACATCCGCCGAACTGACCGGCGGCGCCACCGACATCCCGCTGGCGATCCGCACGGCCGCCGAGTCGCTCCGGCGAGGCGGGGGCGGCGGGACCATCTGGCTCCTGACGGACCTCCGGGACGCAGGCTGGCACGCCGGCGGAAAAGGCGCCTGGGACGACGTCCGCGCGGCCCTCCAGGCCGCCGGCCATCCACGCATCGTCATCACCGATGCCGCACCGGCCATCGCCTCCAACACCTCGGTCGCCAAGGTCCAAGTGACTCCGGATGTGCTCCTGGAGGGCGATGTGCCGCGCCTCACCGCCGCGATCTCGCTCGAGGGCGGCTCGGGCACGACGGTCAAGGCCAGCCTTTCCTTCGACGGGCGCCTCGTGGACACCCGGACCGTCCAGTTCACGGGTCCGGGTGCGGCGGAGGCGGTGTTTCATCTTCCCGCGCTCCCTTCCGGCCCGCACGCCGGCTATGTCGAACTGGAGCACGACGCCCTGCCGGCCGACGACCGGTCGTACTTCGTCCTGCGCCCCGCCCCAAGCATCCCGGTCCTTATTGCGAGCGGCCAGGTCTCCTCGATTCCGTTCGGAAGTTCCGGCGACTTCCTGGCGGCCGCGCTCGAACCGCCGACGTCGGAGGACGCCGCGCGGTCGCCCTTTACCGTCAAGGCCGTCCCGGTTGCGCAACTGGCGGGCTGCACGCTGGCGGACTTCGCAGCGGTGTGCCTGGCGGATGTCGCCCGGCCCGATGGCGAGACCATCAAGGCCCTTCGCGACTACCTCGCCGCGGGAGGCCTGGTCATCCTCTTCCCCGGCCCCCATACCGACACCGCGGCATGGAACGCCTCGGGCCTCGTGGACCTGCGGTTGGAGTCCGCCCTCCAGGCCGAGGG
>DATKUU010000500.1:0-10861 GCA_035530455.1 Phycisphaerae bacterium
ATCGGCCTGACGGCAACGGTCCCGGTGGAGGTGCTCCTGGCGGCGGGCGCCGAGCCGATGGACTTAAACAACGTCTTCATCACCTCTGAGGATCCGCGCGCGCTGGTGGCGGAGGCCCAGCGCCGCTCTTTCCCGGCCAACTCGTGCGCGTGGATCAAAGGCATCTACGCGACCGCCCGCCGGCTGGGGGTGCGGCGGGTGATCGGCGTCGCCCAGGGCGACTGCTCCAGCACGGGCGCGCTGATGGAAATCTTCGCCTCCGAGGGCATCGAGGTCATCGAATTCAATTATCCCTATCCGAAAGAAGCCGCGGCTCTGGAGGAGGCGATCGAGCGCCTCGCGCGCCGCCTGGGGACGACCCGCAAGGCCGCCGAAAGCGAGCGCCGGCGCCTGCACCCCGTGCGCCGCACGCTGGCCGAAGTGGACCGCCTCACGTGGCAGGAGAACAAGGTGACCGGCGAGGAGAACCACCGCTGGCTGGTCGGGGCGAGCGATTTCGGCGGCGACCCGGAAGTGTACCGGCGCGAGGCGGAAGCGTTCCTGGCTGAGGCGCGCGGGCGACAGGCGCGGACGGATCGCGTGCGGCTGGGGTGCCTGGGCATTCCGCCCATCGCGTCCGGGCTGCACGAGTTCCTCGAAGCGCGGGGGGCGCACGTTGTCTTCAACGAGTTTCAGCGCCAGTTCAGCATGCTCTCGGCCGTCGCGGATCCGCCCACGGAAAATCTGGTCGAACAGTACCTCGCCTACACGTATCCTTACGGGGTGAACGGGCGCATCGAGGACATCCGCCGGGCGGTCCGCGAGCGGCGGCTGGGCGGCCTGGTGCACTATGTCCAAACGTTCTGCTTCCGGGGCATCCAGGACCGGCTGCTGCGGGAAGCGGCGGACGTACCCGTGCTGACGGTCGAGTTCGACCGCCCGGGCCCGCCCTGTAGTAGAGAGCATCTCTCACTACAGGGCCCGCTCGACGCCCAGAGCCGCACGCGCCTCGAAGCGTTCGTCGAAATGCTCCAGGGCCGCGCGGGCGCGCCGCCCTTCGACCTCGCTCAGGGCGGCCCGAGCATGGTCGAGGGGCCGCCGGAAGGAGACGCTTCGTGAACAAGCGGGTCCGGACGATCCTGTGGCACGTGGCGCGGCTGGCCATCATGGCCGCCCTCGTGGCCTGGGTCGTCAGCCGGGCGGAATGGAACGACACCGTCCGGGACGGCACGCACGTGGCGGGGATTAAGACGATCGCCCTGCGCCTGGCCCACGAGTGGTGGTGGGTGGCGGCAGCTCTGGGCGTGATGACGCTCCAATCGCCCGTCGGCGCGGTGCGGTGGCGGCTCTTGCTGAAGGTCCAGGGCATTCACATTACGCTTCTGGAGAGCCTGCGCCTGACGTACATCGGATGGTTCTTCAACAACTGGATGCCGGGCGCGACCGGAGGCGACTTCGTCAAGGCCTGGTACATCGCCCGCCAGACCCACCGCAAACCCGAGGCCGTCACCGTCGTCTTTCTGGACCGGTTCATCGGGATGACGGCCCTGGCGCTCCTGGGCGCAGTGGCGGCGGCGGCGAGCCTGGGCGACGCGCGCGTCCGCACCGCCCAGTGGATCGTGGCGGCGTTCCTGGTCGCGACGGCGGCGGGGTGCGGCCTGTTCTACAGCCGGCGCGTGCGGCGGGCGCTGCGGGTGGACGCGCTGGTGGCGAGGCTTCCGCTGCGGCCCATCGTCGCGCGGGTGGACCGCGCGCTCTTCATCTACCGTGGGCACAAGGGGACGGTCGCGGCGGCGATGGCCTATAGTTGGGTCGCCCAGGCGGTTTCGGTATTCTGCATGTACTTTCTGGCGCTCGGCCTTGGGGCGGGGGCGGGCTTGGTCCATTACTTCGTCAACATGCCGGTCGTGTGGGTCGGCTGGTCGCTGGTTCCCGTGCCGGGCGGTTTCGGCGTGGCGGAGGGGCTGGTCCAGCAACTTTTCAGCGCCCCGGTGCTCGGCGTACAAACGGCGGCCGAGGCCGCGACGCTCGCCCTGGCAATGGTGCTCGCCTACCGCCTGGTCCAGATGGCCATCAGCCTGCCGGGGGCCATCCTATACCTGGCGCGACGAACAGACATCTCGCCGCGCACCATGCGCGAGGCGCTCCAGACCGCAGACCTGGAACCCGCCGAGGCGGCCCCCAGCGCTTTGCCGGACGCGGAGGGCCCCGATGCCTGAAGTCGTCGGCGCCCAACACGTGCACTCGTGCTACAGCGACGGGAGCGGGACCTACCGCGAGATCACCGCCGCGGCACGCCGCGCGGGGCTCGACTTCCTCGTCATGACCGACCACGACACGCTCCGCCCGCGGGCGGACGGATGGCAAGGCTGGCGCGACGGCGTCCTGGTCATCGTCGGGACGGAAATCTCGTGCAAGCGCCACTGCCACGTCGTCGCCCTGGAAGCGCGGGACGTCGGCGGCCTGCGGTGGAAACCGCTAAGAAGGGTGCTCTTCGACCTGGCGAACCAGGGGTCGGCGGCGTTCGTCGCCCACGCCCAGCCGGCTCGCATCTGGGGGATGCCTCTCAAGGCCGGCGAACTCCACGAATGGGAAATCCCCGGCTTCACCGGCGTCGAACTCTGGTCGTTCATGCACGACATCTGCGACGGTCTGATGCCCTGGCAGATACCGTCCTTTCTCTACACCTGGCGCAGCCGCATCCGCGGACCCCATCCCCGGACGCTGGCACACTGGGACCGCATCACGCAGGACCGGCGCTTCGCCGCCACGAGCAGCCTCGACAACCACGCCATTGCCGTGCCAGTCATCGGCACGCGCATCCTGCCGTATGAGACCGGATTCCGCACGCTGCGAAGCCACGTCTTCTGCGAGGACCTGGCGGGCGATCCGGGCGACGCGGCGCGCGTCGTCCGCGCCCTCTCGGAGGGGGCGGGGTTCCTCGCGCTCGACCTCCTGGCCGACGCGCGGGGGTTCCGCTTCACGGGCGAAGCCGATGGCCGAGTCCTCACAATGGGCGAGGAGGCGCGATGGCGCGGGCCCGTCGCCCTGCGCGTCCGTTCGCCGGTGGCGGCAAAACTTACCCTGCGGCGCAATGGAACAAAAGTCGCTGAGGCGCAAGGGACCGAACTGGAACGTCAGGCGGAGGCGCCCGGCGTCTATCGCGTCGAGGCGCACCTGGACGGCCGGCCGTGGGTTTTCACCAATCCCATCTACCTTCGCCCGCCCTGTAGTAGAGAGCATCTCTCACTACAGGGCCCGCCGGACTGGAAACCGAAGGAAGAACTTGATGCGGGCGGTGCGGACTTTTGACACGCCGTGGGGCCCCATGGGCCTCGCCGCAACGGGCCGGGGCGTCGTGCGCGTCGTCCTTCCCGGCCATCGCCGCCGCGCGGAACTTCAGGCCCTCCGGCGCCGGACGCCCGGCGCGGTTCCCCCGGCCGCCGACCGCCACGCCCGGCGGGCCGAACGCGAAATCCGCGAGCACCTCGCCGGCAAACGCCGCCGGTTCACCGTCCGGCTCGACCTCGGCGGACTCCCGGTTTTCCAGAGGCGGGCCCTTGCGGCAGCGCGGAGGATTCCGTACGGGAGGACGGCGACGTACGGCCGGTTGGCGGCGCAGATCGGTCGGCCGAAGGCGGCCCGCGCGGTCGGCCGGGCGATGGCTCGCAACCCCGTGCCGCTCCTCGTCCCCTGTCATCGCGTGACGGCGGCGGGAGGGGCGCTCGGCGGGTTCGGCGGCGGCGCGGCGCTCAAGCGGCGTCTGCTGGCCTTGGAGAATGTGATTTCAACGCAGAGACCGCGGAGAGCGCAGAGAAAAGAGTGAGTAACAACAGCAAAGCGAATCAGAATGAAAGGTGTAAACGGCATGGCTGTACCGCTGTTCCCCTATCCTGGTTGTTCTCTGCGTTCTCAGCGCTCTCTGCGTTGAAAAACACGGCGTAATAGGCCGGGACCGAAAGGAAAACCCGGACCTCTAGGTCCGGGCCTTCCCATAAACCGCATCGGCGTCCACATGTGCCGTAAGGAGGTCTTGGAACCAACCCACTTTCAAGTTCGGAGCCGATGGGCGGCTTTCGGCTTCCCGCCGAAGCGGGCATGTCGGCCACCGTCCGAACGGGCTCCCTAAGTGAGTTTCATCGGTTGTTCCAATAGTTCCCCTAAACACGGTCACGGCAGGCACCGACGGGTTTCACTCCTCTTTTATGCTACAGCGCTGGTATCGTCCTGCCAAGCGGAAAACTTGACGAGGAAATTCCACCCTCTCGCCACACTGAGACGCACGAATCACGCTTGCAGCAGCCGGGGAGTCGGCGTAGCATAACCGGCGGTAATGCGGGGGCTCCCAATGCCAACCGTCGCGTGCGAGCCGCAACGTCCGTCCATAGCAATCCGCATCGTGACAGTCGTGGTCGTGGTGTCGATAGCCCTCGGCTCGGGGGCCATCTTCTGGGTCATAGCCTGGATTGTTCCGCGCTTCGCGGAAATCTTCGCCAAGTTCAAAATCCAGGAGTTTCCGGCGACAACACAGACGCTCTGCAACATCGGCCTCGTTGTCCGGCAGTTCTGGTACCTGTTTGGCTTGGTATGGCTCGCCGCAACCGCAGGGTTGATCTGGTGTGTCATCCGCATCGCGCATCGTGGCCATCTTATGCTCACAGTGGCGATCGGCCTCGGGTCGTGGGTGTTCTTTGGGCTCCTGATAGGCTTGATCAACATCCTGCTTTTTCAGCCGCTTGTGCAAGTCAACCAGCAAACGGGACACGGATGAAACCGGAAAAGATGGGAAAAAACGTCTATCCCCTTGCAGCGGCCGCAGCGGCAACTTTGATGCTGGCGGCAATTGCGGCCACAAGCGCGGCGGGAGAACCGCCGCCGGGGCCCCCGCCGGAGCATCTGGCGCCGATCATCCTGGAGGCGGACGACGCGGGCGGTCCGAAGCCGGCCCCGGTGGCCGAAGCGAAACCGGCCGAGGAGATCCCGCCCATCCGCGTGGACGAGGAGGCCCGCTCGGTCCGCATCCCCGTCCGCTTCAGCCGGGCCGAGGGAACGGCCGAATGGCTCCTCTCAACAGGCCAGAAGCACCGGCAGATGTCGGTCCTGGTGACGGATCAGCCGGCGAAGGCGGTGGCGGCGGCGCTCGTGAAGGCGGGGCTGCCGAGCGGAAAGCCGCCCGCGCCGTTGGCAAACGACCGCGTCCGCCCGCCGACGGGAACGACCGTCGAACTGGAACTGGTGGTCGCCCGTTCGGACGGAACGGAGACCCGCTACCCGGCGAACCTGTTCCTGGCGACGAGCCCCGGGGGCGACCCCGTCGAGAACGGGCGATGGGTGTACGTCGGGCCGCCCGTGGCGCGCGAAGGCGAGGCCGAAATCCTCGTCACGACGCTCTCGGGAAGCCTGGTGACGACGAACCTGCGGGACTCCAGCGCCCTGGTCTATTGGGCGCCGAACGAGGCCGAGGGATACGTGCGATCCTTCTACCTGTCGGGCGTGCCGCTGCCGCCGGAAGGGTTCGCATGCGAACTGGAGATCCGCGCATCGGAACCCAAACCGCCGGTGCCGATCGCCGAGGAATCGGCGGGAGCGCCCGAAGGTTCCGGCGCACCGGAAGCGGTCGGCGAAGCAGGCGCGGCACCGGGTGCAGAGAGTCCGGCCGAGAATCCGTAGAGGTGTTTCAAAACTTTCGAGTGGTGGCCTTCCCAGGCCATCACCAAGCCGTTCCCATTGAGTTGCGTGGCGGCCTGGGAAGGCCGCCGCGCGGCGTATCTGTAGGAAATCCGTCCGAGGGTCCGTAGGAAAATCGCGGCAGCGACCGAGGGGTAGAAAGCCGCTGCCGCTTTGAAAGGCGGCGGTAAGCCGCCCTTCTTTTCGCTATTTCTTTCCCGGACTGCTCTGTAGGAGCACCTCCATCGCGTCGTTTGCGCTTCCGACTCGGTAACGCACCCTGCTAACAGGAAAGAGATGCATCTCGCTCCGCGCATTCCTATATGGCCGCGCCGCCGAAGATTGTCAAGCGGAAATTAAAACCGCTGGGCCGAAGAAAAGCCTTTTCCTCGCGGAAAAAGTTCCTATCCCCTTTTCCCCACGTCACTTGGGCCGGGCCAGGTTCCAGGGCTCGGCGGGCCGGGCGCGGCCGGCCTTGACGGCCCCAATCCGGTCGCTGAGGGCCCGGCAAGGGCCGTCGTCGGGATGCTCGGCCAGGAGGCGTGCGACGGCCTGCTCGGCCTCAGCCACATTGCCGCCGGCGAGGGCTTCCAGGGCCCGGCCGAAGCCCTCCGCCAGGGCCTTCAGATCCGCCGGGGCGGGCTCCAGGGCAAGCGGCTCGTAGAGGACGACGGGTTCGGCCTTGCCGCGAATCTGCGCCGGGCCCAGCGGGCGGAAAAGAATCGCCTGGCCGCAAGCCTGCCGCGTCGTCTCGGGGACGAGGATGCAGGTGCCGAGCCACCGGTTAGCCTCCTCCAGCCGCCCGCCGAGGTTCACCATGTCGCCCATGGCGGTGTAGTCGAAGCGCTGCTCGGACCCGAAGTTTCCGACCATGGCGGGGCCGGTGGAGCAGCCGACGCGAATCGCCAGGCGTCGGCCCTCGGCCAGCAGCCCCATGCGGGCGAATTCATCGTTGATATCAGGCAGGGCGGCGTGCATGCCGAGCGCGGCGCGGACGGCCCGCAGGGCGTGGTCCGCCGTCCGGATCGGCGCCCCGAAGAACGCCATGATGCCGTCGCCCTCGTACTTGTCGAGCGTGCCGTGATGCTCGTACAGGACGCCCGTCATCGCCCCGAGGTAGCGGTTCAGCAAGTGGACAAGTTGGTCGGGCTGAAGGCTTTCCGAGAGGGGCGTGAAGCCGGCGATGTCGCTGAAGACGACGGTGATGTCGAGCCGCTCTCCGCCGAGGCGCAAGAGCGCCGGGTTCCGCGAGATCTGCTCGACGTGGTCCGGCGGGACGAACTGCTTGGCGAGCGCCGTCGCCCACCGCCGCGCGTGCTCCTCGGTCAGTTGCCGATAGGCCGAAACCCCCGCGAAGGCGACGACCACGGCCAGGACCGGCCCGGCCAGGGGCAGAAGCAGCGCCGCCGAGGCCGACATGGACCAGGCGGCCGCGGCCAGGAGCGCGCTCAGGGCGACGGCCGCGGCAACGCCCCATCCGGTGGGCAGGCGCGACGTCCCCGCTGCCACGAGCCAGGCGAAAAGGACCGCGCCGAGCCAGGCGCCCCATCGCGAGAACTGCCGGAACGCCACACCGGAAAGAATCGTCTGCATCGCCGCCGGGTACACCGTGACGCCGGGTTGGCTCGCACTGATAGGGGTCTTGTGCAGGTCGGTGATGTCGCTCGAGACGGCGGTGGCGGTCACGCCGACGATGACGATGCGGCCTTCGACTCTGGGGCGGGCGCGGACCGAGGCGCGCTCGGCGCGCTCGGCCAAGACCTTCTCGCGGTCGTCACAAGAGGCAAGGAACGGCAGGAAATCCCGCGCGGCCCGAGCCCGCCGCGCCTCCAGGTCGTCCGTCTCGCCCCCGGGCGCGCGGTCGCGGTAATCGAGGAGCGCGGCCGTCGAATCCGATGCGTTCGGGAATAGGATCTTGAGTTCGTCCAGGACCAACTTGAGCCGCGCGCGATGGTCGGCCAAAGTACGCCGCACCCCCACCAGGTCGAGGATCGGGCCGGCCGCGATGCGGTCCATCGCCGCCAGGCTCCGCGGCCAGCGAAGGTCCACCTGGCCGCGAGCGTCCACGGGGACGGCAATCGAGGCCGCGCCGTCGCGGTCCGAGAGGACCAGGCGGTCGCCTTCGAGCCGCACGCGGTAGTCGGGCCCGAATCGCGCGAGGCCCGCCATCTCGAGCGCCAGGTGCGGGAAGACGCGGTCGCCCGCGCGCATCAGGAGCGGGACACGCCGCAGCACGTTGTCCGCCTCATCGCGACGGACGCTCGTGTATCCGGACCCGGCGCAGGCGTCGGCGAACTCGGCGAGCATGGGGTGGACGCCCTCGGCCACACAGATGCCGGGCGCGTCTTCGGGCGCAAGGTCCAGGGCATGGCGCGCGAGCGCCGGCGGAATGTCCAAGGGGGGCGCGGCGACATCCGCGGCCTGGGCCTCCGGTCGGCCCTCCAGGTACACGCTGAACGGGATGAGGACGTTGCCGGCGTCGGCGACCGCCGCGCGGAACACTTCGTTCGGTTCAAAGAGGATATAGGCCTTCTGCCCGCCGTCGGCCGTCGGTTGCCAGGCGACACACGCCTCCTCCGCCGTAGCATACTCGATGTCCAGGGCGATGAAGCGCGGGCCGAGCGAGGCCAGGGCCTGGAGGAACTCGGCCTGGATGGTGCGGGGCCAGGGCCACCGCCCGCCGCGAGCGAGCGCCCGGTCGTCAATCTCGATGGTCGTCAGGGGCGCGGTTTTCGCCTCGGCGGGCAGCGGATTGGCGGCACGCAAGAGGTCCGAAACCGCCAGTTCGAGCGACTGTCCGGCAGGATGCCAAACAATGAACGTGGCGGCGGCAGCGCCCAGGGCCAGGGCGATGAGCGAAGCGACCCAAAGGCGGGCGCGGCGAAAGTGTTTCGGTCCGGGGCGGGCAGAGTCGGCCGACGATGTCACCACGCGGCTCACCTCGAAGCCCGGGTCCGGACGGCAGGCAGCGCACCGGCCGGCTGCCTAATACTCGTAGTGCCCGTCGACGGACCCATTGGAAGGCACGACCGGGGGGGGAGGCGGCGGGGGGACGTAGCCCGGGCCACCAAAGGCGCCCGGTCCGACCAGATTAGGCGGACCGCCGGGACCGAAGAACCCCGGAGGCGCCGGGAACCCCATCCCGCCCTGGAACATGGCGAACAACTCGTTCTGCGTAAAGCCGAACTGGTCGCCGACGTTCGGCAATGCGTTAAACCACTGAAGAAAGATCGGGTTGAGGAACTGCGAGTTGCCCGTCTGGCCGGGCAGAATGTTGGACTGCTGGCCGAGACCGTTCTGCGCGCCCAGCACGCCGTTGTTCGTCAGGCCGAACGTGGACTGCGTGTCCCGCGAATGGCCGGCCAGGACGTCCCAGGTTCCCTGCACCGACAGCGTCACCGACGGGGTGACGATGGTGAAGTCGCTCTCGATCTGTTCTTTCTCGATGATGGACTGGGTGTTGCCCTGCTTCAGGTACAGCCGCGTCCGAATGGCGTCCCCGCGGCGCTGGAGTTCCCCGATGCGGACGACCGAGAGCGGCTCGACCTGGACGAGGCTGTCCACCATGTCGAGGACGCAGCGGGCGCGGAAGCCGGTCCGGAGGTCCGCCCCTTCGGCCAATTGCTGACCGACCTGGACGGCAACCCAGGGCTGGCCGACCGCGGGGCGCGTCTCGACGGTTCCCTCGACGACCTTGACGGTGATGGGGACGTTCTGGGCGGCCGGCTGAGCGCCAGGCGCCGCCGCCTCAGGCGCCGGAGCGGGCGCCGCAGGGGGCGCCTCGGCCCGCACCGCGATCGCGGCCACAAAAAAAACGCCGATGGCCAAGAGAGTCGTCCCGGCGAGAGTCACTCGTGGCATCATTCCTGCTCCTCCGCGGCGCCGTTGGCGGGGATGGGGTGGGCCGCGGCCAATTGGCGCACGATCTCATGGTTGGTCGCCGTATCCTCCAGGATCTTGAGGGCGATCCAACGCGGTTTGGACGTGTCCAGCATCCAGAGAGCCTTTTCCGCGTACTTGACCGGCCTCTGGCCTCTGGCGCGGTCGAACCGGTATTGGACGGTCTCGTGTGCCTGGGGGACAACCCCCAGGAAGACACGTAGCACCTTGACCTGTTGATGGCACTCCGGTTGTCCGTCGTCATCAATCTTCATGATGGGGCCACTCGTCGCCTCACACAGGGCAATGGCCCGGGTCCTCTGCATGGCCGTCGCGAGACTGACCTCGCTGAGAGGCGGCCAGCCGGCCCGGGCGTCGGGGGCGGGGGATGCCACAGCCGGCCCGGGCGCGGGGTCGGCCGGCACCACCTCGATGGTAACGGGCAGCGCCTCGATCTTGCCCGTCCACTCGTCGGGCAGATACGGGCTGTCCAGCCAATGGTCGGCCTTGATCACATACGTGCCGGGTGTTTGCATCGCGGCCACTTCGGAGAGGAGCAGAGGCCTTCGATACACCGTGTGCTCCTGGATGAACAACGGCTCGTTCGGCGGGAAGGACAGGTTCAGGCGCTCCGTGTCGACCCGAAGACCGGTACTGCTCCTCCTCAGTCTGGAGAAGGTAAATCCGTCCGGATAGCCCTTGAGGCACTCAATCTCCAGGCTGGCCGAGATCAGTTCGCCGGCCGCGTACCGGGCCCTTTCGGGCACCAGGCGCATGCGGACGCCGTTGACCGCAGTGCCCCATCTCTGGGAATCCTTAACGGCCGGGCTGACGAATTGGCCGGCGAAATCCTCGGCCACTTCCACTGTGGCACGGAAATCCTGGACCGAATCCGGCGCCCCCGATATCCGCTGCCAAATCCATCTTCGGATGTGCAGGTCCGTCCTTCCGGGCGATTGGGCCAGATATTTTTCGACGAAGGTTCCGGGCCCCTTATGCCCCTGGCCGGGCTCGATTTCCGGTAGATAGGGGTGCGGGGCGTCAAGACTTTTCAGAACGGCACCGCACGAGCCGCCGCCGCCGAATCGGCCATCCTGCTTCCAGAAGCCGATCTCATCTTTCAGCAGGATGCGAATCTCCTGGCCGACGCCGGCCCGCACCGTGCGGCCGTTGTCCTTTTCTGTCAAAATCACAGGATCAAGCGCCGCCGGGGCCGGCCGGGAACCTTCCGGTAGCACAACGAACGGCTGGATGAGCGGCTGTATCGCCTCGGCTTCATCCAGGCAACGCATTTCCAGGCAGTACGTGCCCGGCGGAAGATCCGGGGGAAGGTCCG
>DATKUU010000501.1:0-2033 GCA_035530455.1 Phycisphaerae bacterium
GTCGGCCTCGACGATTACCCTGCCACCGGCCACTTGCACCCTGTCGGGCATCGGCCTGGCGGAGACGTTCTCGGCAGTCAAGACCTTCACCGCCGCGCCCGTTGTTATGCTCGACGATGAGACGGACGGCATTGTTAACGGCCTTACGCTGACCCACAGTTCCAGCAACAACGCCGCCACCTTCGCCGACGGCAGCGGCATCAGTTTCAAGCTCGAAAACAATGCCAACACGGTCGAGGAATGGGCGAGCATAGATGTCGCATCCCAGGTGATTGACGATGGCACCGAAGGCGGCAGCCTCCAGTTCAATCTAATGAACTACGGGACCGTTGGTCGTGCGATGCTGCTGAGTACCGACGACCAGAGCCTCACCCTCGGCCGCAACTACACGGACGGCAACGGCATCGACAAGCTCCGCATCTACGGCCTGACTGAGAACAAGGGCTCACTGGTGATTCAGTCCGTCGCCAACACGGGCAATACGGACATCACGATCAAGAACGCCGCACACGCACAGGCGACGACCTACACCCTCCAGGACTGCGGAAACTCGACGGCCGACATCGTGACAACGTACGGCGAGTTCACGCTGAACGGCGACATCCAGTTTGCAGGAAACGTCACTCACAACGACGACATGTATTCCTATTACGGCACAGATGGCGACTCCCTCATTAAATGGGAGACCGGCGACACTAACGCCCAAGCCCTTATCTTTGCACTCGGCGCTCCGGCTGGCAACGTCGTTCCAGTCGCGGCCTTTGGAGACATAGGCACCATCCTCGGAAGGGACCTCGGCTTCTTCAACGGCGTGACCCAGCCCACCCTCGCCCTGCTCGACGCCGCCGCGACCAGTTACCTCAAGATCGACTGGTCCGCCGCGACGGCCGCCCGGATTACCGTTGGCGGAATTGCGGCAAGCCTCACGCTCGGCGATGCAACCGTCCCGGTTACGTTCGGCGGGATGCCGCGTATCCCGACCGCAACCGTTGCGGCGGCAGGCGACGCCCAGGCCAATGCGGCGGCCATAACGACGGGCTTCACGCTCGTCAGCGCGGCCGATGCCGCGAAGGGCGTCAAGCTGCCCGCTGCTGTTGCCGGGGCCGTTTGCATCATCAAGAACGGTGCCGCCGCCGTTCTCAAGGTCTGGCCGAACACGGACGACGCGATCAATGCCGTCGCCGCCAACGCCAACGACGTGCTTGCCGCGAGCACTGCGGCCATGTACGTCGCCTATGACGCGACGACCTGGTACACCATCCCGCTGCTTGGCAGCTAATGAAGTGACATACCGGCACGGGCCGGGGGAATGGTTCTCCCGGCCCTGGCCGGAAACTGACGGTAAGGAGCAAGACATGGACATGACTCTGGACGTGACACAAGTGCTGTTGGGGCTCGACGGCGAGGCGATGATGGACGGCGACAAGCCCGTCACCCTTCGCCCGATCTGCACGAACGCCCTCATGGCGACGATGGAGGCCGACAAGGGCATGAGCGGCGAGGACAAGGTGAAGATATGGGTCCTGGCGGGCAAGATCCAGAAGGAAGACCGGCCCGTGCTGGTCGCCGAGGACGTGACGCTGCTCAAGAAGCGAATCGGCTCGGCCTACGGCCCGGCCATTGTCGGCCCGGCCTTCCTGCTGCTGAACGGCACGGCCGCGACGGAGCCGGACAAGAAGAAGTAGGCGCATGATGAAAAAGGGACGCGGTGGAAAGACAACAAGACTGCCCGGACCGGGCGCGAAGAGTTCACGTTCCTTTGCTCACGCGCCCGTCCGGGTACAACGGAGAATCCGATGCCCTGGACGGCGGAACAGATGAAGGCCAAGGGCGCGCACAAGGGCCACGTGGCCTCGTCCGCGGCCAATTCGGCACTGGCTTACGCCCTGCGAACGGGCAAGAAGGACGCGGAAGGCTACGCCATTCGTGTGGGCCTGGCCGAGTCGAACAACAAGCCCCGAAGGCTCAAGAAGAAAGGCAAGTAGCATGTCGCGCAAATCAATCGCCTTGAATCAGTCGCTTCTCTACGACGG
>DATKUU010000502.1:0-5633 GCA_035530455.1 Phycisphaerae bacterium
ATAGAGGGATGAAAGTCCCAGAAAGTACCTTTTAGCCCAGATGGTAACGGTCGCGTACATTACCCTCATCGTTTCCCTGTTTTTTTCTGCCGGAATGGCAGGGCCCATGATAATCCTCACACGACAACTCCACTTTGCCACCCCAAGGCATTTTTACTAGAACCCGCGCATCACTCACCCGCTGCCGTACTCCGCATCCGTCAAAAGTCGCCAGAACGCCATCACCGCCCCGACTGTCGCCATCCCGAAAAAGAGGGCGATCCCGAGGCCGATTGTCGGTGGCAATGTCCACCTTAACCATGCTTCGCCCATCCCTTTTCCACCGGCGATCGTCACGATCAATCCGCCGCCCATTGCCGTGGCCTGCGACGCGTAGAACGCCAAGCCGAGGATCCCGCCGATGCGCTCAAACATCACGCCTGGACCTCCTCGATCTCGATGCCGTACCGATCCAGCATCAACCTTTTCTTCAGGCGGTACTCTTTCGTCCTGGTCGCCTTACTCCCTTTGACGTCCTCGATGCGAATTTCCGAAACGGCGGATCGGTTCGGATCCCGGCACGGTCGGCAAACGATGAAGTCGGCCCGGTACTCGATGCCGCCCGGCAGGCGGAACGTCGGCTGAAGACAGAACCACAGGATCTCCCCCGCCGCGTGGAGATGCAGGAGTTCCTTGTACCGCCGGGCCTCGGCCCCCGACTGAAACCAGTGGCCGTCCACCACAACCGGCACGTTCCCGTACTTCCGGCGCCGGGGCTTCTCGGGCCGCTTCATTCCCAGTTGGGCCTCTATCCTCGCCATCAATACCGCCGGCAGCGCCGCCCTGAGTTCGTCCATCGTCAAGGTGCTCATGGTTGCCTTTCAATCCGCACTCCTTGGCCCGGCTGCGGCTTTCGTTGCAGCCGGCCGCTCCCGAAACACGTGCCGCATGAAAGTTCCACCGACCGCTCTCCAGGCATCTTCACCCAGGTCCGTCCTCGGCCTTTGCAATCCGGACACACTCTCTTGCCTTCGCCGCCAACGCTCATTTCCATAACTCCCAAAATCGCATGTACGCCGACCGATACGCAAGGTGCTCAAACTCGATAGTGCATTTCTGCTTGTGCAAACGCGGGGCCATCTTTTCGATGTGAAACCAACTCCCACCCTTGAATACCAACAGGCCCGCCCACGAAGGAACTTCTTTGGGAGTCACCATGCCTTCTGGCAAGACGTACCAGAACCGCGACGGCCCGCATTCGCTGCCTTGCGCCAACAGCATGTGCTTGGTTTCCCCCCCATACCATCGCTCGCCCTTCTTGGCGTCGGCCCGGAAGTCAGATAGAGACAACTTGATTTCGTACTCCGTGAAATAACCGACGGCGGTAATGGAAAAAACGTCGCACTCCCACCACTGGGGCGGCGTATAGTTCGGCATGACCACTTTGCAACTGGACCTCATGCGCAGCCAAAGCCACCGCTGAACCCGCCGCTCGCTGATTGGCGTCGGGGTCATGCCTTCCCGCCTTTCGTCCACGCCACCTCATCGTGCGTCCTGCCGTCCAGCATCCGCCGGTCATTGCGGCCGAAAGGATCGCGCGTGATGGCCCAGCGCGGTACATGCTTCCCCCACGACTTGAAGTAGAAAGGCACTCCGGCCGCCGCGCAGTCGTCGCGAACCCGCCGGACCCAGTCAGGGTCCATCGGCACGGCATCCGGCCCCGTCTGGCCGCCGAGAATGACGCCGTCGAGGCTGGGAAATTGCGGTGTGCACCGACAACGGTTCGGCATCGCGCAAACCGTGCAACCGCCAAGATCATCCCTCCCATCCAGCCAACCCCGTGGACGCAATTTCACCGGCCCGCGCATCGGCTCGATGCTGACGATTCTCTTGGCCGCCGAGCACTCCAGGAGTTCCGGTATCCGCCGATCCGCGCTCGCCTGGTCCTCCACCGACACGCCGAGGACGATGTGGGGCGGCAGGCGGCCGTCTCCGCCCTCCCGAGCGACGCTCAGGGGCGCATCGCCCGGCCAGTGCTGGTCCGCCCACAAGAAACATTCCAAGAGACGTTCCGGCCGCTTAGTCAGCACGACGAACGTGTGCCCGGGATCCTCCAGGGCCGACTCATCGCCCTCGCGGCGGGCCGCCGCGTTCGGCCAACGCCAGGCGCACATCACGTTGAGGACTTCGACCGTGTCCTCGACCGGCAACGCCGGATCGAATAGGTCCCCCATGAAACAAACGCCGATGACACTCGGCTCTCGTTTCCGCAGCGGCTCGTCGAGGCGCTCTGCGTGCAGGTGGGGCGTGAAGTCGTAGCACTTCTGGCAGTTTTTCCGCTGCCGTTTCGCCTGCCGCCGCGCCCAGCACCACTTGCACCCGTGCGTGCACCCGACGACGGGGTTCCACGTCGCATCGAGATAGCCGATTTTCCCAGGTCCTTCGCGGTTCATCGACACTCCTCCATTTTCTCCAACGCCTCGAAGAATACAGAACGCGGCATCGGAGCATCCGCCCGAAACAGGTTTCCCCTCGGCACGATCATCCGCACGCCGTCGGCGAACCGGACCTCGACGTTCCGCGGTCCCGGCCCGCGGGCGACCCGCTCGATTATTCCAGCCTCGCCGTGGTGCGGCAGGAACGGCGCCGCCCGCCGGTTGTACCGCACCACCACCGCCTGCCCCTTCCTCGGCCGCCAGATCATCCCTCGCCCTCCTTCGCGGCAAGGGCTTCGGCAGCCAATCGTCTTGCGTCTGCGACACAGTCGCCCATAATATCAAAGGGCCATTCGCTGATGGTTGTCAGGGCTTCCCGCAGCCGCCTGTCCTCGTCGCGCCAGTCGCCACAGGCAAGACCGACACCCTGGAGGGAGGAACAAACCGCCCATGCGATTTCCGACATCGTTGGCGAAGCGGTCCACGGATAGTCCGGGCAGGCTTCTTTGGCTTGGCGCAGCGCGTTGCCAAGGTGGCTCTTGTATCCGGCGTTGTCGGCCTCGGCCTTCTCCGCGCGAATCTTCTCGCGGTCGCGCTGGAAGCGTAGGCTGCAAATGGCTTCCTCGACGCGATTCTTGTGGGCGTGGTCCTCGGCAAGACAGTAGGCATCCTCGACTGCGGCACTCTCTAACAAGGCGTCCGTGCGTTTCCCCTCCGCCTCAAGCCGCGTGCGCAGGTTCTCGTTCACGGCGGAAAGGTCGGCTTCGCGCTCGGCGGCCTGGGCGAGTTGACGTTCCAGTCTCGCTATCTCTGCGTATGCAAGCGTCTTGTCTCTTCCTGTTTCTGGCACGCTAGTCATCGTTCGCCTCCTTCGCAGATTTAGGCATATCATAGCAAAATGGATATTCGCCACAGCGACTCGGCTTTTGCGGTTCCGACTCCTTCGCCTCCTTCGCGGCAAGGGCCTCGCCGAGGCGGGCACGCAGAACATCGCACGCGGCTTGGATTTCTTCTGAGTCCAAACGGAATCCGCTATACGCCCCGCAGTGGGCTGCATCCCATATGGCCTGTTGGCAAGTTGCTCCTATCTTTAGCGCTTCCAGTGCCCGCCGCATCAGCCCCTCATCGAGTATCTTGGCCTCCCGCAGCCGCCTGTTCTGGACCATCACCTCCGCCCGCTCCTCCTCCACCACCTTGCTAACCACGCCAGCATATACTTCCGGCGTAGCAATCGCTGCCCGGAGTTGCTTGTTCTCGGTCTGCACATCAATCAGGTCCTCTTTCAGGCCCTCAATCTCGGTTTCCGCTGACCGAACTAGGAATAAAGCATCAGCAAGTTCCTTCTTAAGCCGCTTGACCTCGGCCAGCGCCTCCCGTTCTCGTGTGAGGATGCATTTCCTGTCGCCACGGGTGCATCCGCTTGCCTCCAACCAAAAGAGTGCGGCCTCGGCCTTCTCCTCGCGAGCCTTTATCCGGTCAGCGGCCAACTGAACGGAGTTGCCCAGGTCGCCATCAATGGGACCGCCATCGGTCAGAACAAAATGGACATAGTTTAGAATCTTGTGCAAGATCGTCATGCGGATCGCCAGTGGATTTTCCGGGCAGGAGCAGTCGTGCTCTTGCATCTCGCGGCGAATCCGCGCCACGTCCTCCTTTTTCTCTGGATCGCCCGTGAACACCTTTCCGCACCAGATACAGAACGCCATAAGGCGTTTGGACTCCAACCTCTCAATCAGCAGCCGCGCCTGGTGCTTGAGCGCCCCCTGCTCGTCGCCGGGTTCGGCGTTCAGCCAGTCGTCCAGGATCGGCCGCACATCCGGATTGTAGGTGTAGGGTTCCGCCATCGTCCTTCCTCCTCAAAAAAGTGTCGGCTGTTCCGCCCTGAATCGCCAGCCCGCTAGGTCCGCCGGCGTCGTCACGTTCCACCGCTTCTTTCCGGGTCCGTAACTTGTCCCGGGAACCGCCGGTCTGGGCTGCTCGATCACCAGAAGCGGCATATCGGGATCGACGTAGACGACCCGCCCCGGCCCATCTCGCCACGTCGAGTCGCCTGCGGCGACCGGTCCCTCCGCCCGCGTCAACCCATCCGCCCGGATCCGCCTCAGGCGTTCCCGGAACGCCGCCTCTTTCGCCGCCGCCGCGTGGCGCCGGACCGCCTCGGCCAGTTTCCAGGGCGCCTCGGTGATCGCCGTTCTGGCGGCGACATAGACCTCCAGATCGGGCCGCCTGTACCGTCCGGCCGCCTCGTCCTCTTCGACCTGGCCGATCCATCTGGCGAGGGACCACTTGCCGCCGCCGGCCCGGGCCTTCAGAACCAGCATCGCCAGCATCCCGCCCTGCTCGCCCGCCTTGGCAGCGGCTTCGGCGAGGCCGTCCGTTTTTTCCTCTTTTCCACATCGCGAAAGGAGGGGGAGGGGATCCGTTATAATGCCTCTCTCTTTCTCTACATCTCTCACAGAAGTCTTTATTACATTAGGCGTGGCCAAATTGGCCGTTTCCCCGGCCAATTTGGCCGGCATTTTGGCCATTTTGGCCATTTTGGCCGCGGCCAATTTGGCCGCGAGGAACCGCCGGACCGTCCGCTCGCCCAGGCCCGTCGCCCTGGCCGCCTCCGCCGCCGTGGGTTCTTTGCCCTCGAAGGCCAGCCAGTGATCCCGGACGATCCGCACCAGTTTCTCGGCCGGCGTCAGGTCCGTCCGCGCCAGCATCGCCCGCCCCACCTTGTAGAAAATGTCGCTCATTTCTCCGCCCTTTTTTTGGCCGACCGTTCAAGTTCGCCTTCGAGTCGTGTTGCGTGTTCGGCCCAGCGGGCTAGCCGGTTCTGCATTTCTCGCGCTCGACGGCCTATCTCGGCGGTCAACCAGGTGATCCCGTCCCGGCAGAACCAATCCTTGGCGTTTTCCGCCGATATAACCAGGAGTACGCGGCCATCCTCGAGCGCGATGTCGCCGCACCTTTTCCCGTGCCCGCAACAGCATCCTCGCGTATCAATGTCCGCGGCCTGAAGCGCCCGAATCAAGTCGGCAATACACGCATCGATCTGAACTTTTTTGCGCTCAGCCCGGCCTGTGCTCGACAAATCCGCCGGGACGCCAACCGCCACAAAAGTTGTTTCGTTGCACATGTTCGTCCAATCTAGTTATCGTTCCGCATTCCGCCGCGTTCCGATTTCTGCGCCGTCGGCTCCCGCCCCTCGAACGCCAGCCAGTGATCCCGGAC
>DATKUU010000503.1:0-15071 GCA_035530455.1 Phycisphaerae bacterium
TGGCCTATGCCCGGCCGAACGGGGGCGACGTGACGCGGCTCGGCGTGTCGGTGGGGAAGCGGTGCGGCAAAGCGGTCGCGCGCAACCGCACGAAGCGCCTTTTGCGCGAGGCGTTCCGCCGAGCCCGTGCCGATTGGCCCATCGGCTACGACGTGGTCCTCGTGGCCGTCGGTCGCGACTACGCGCTGGACGAGGTCCGCCGGAGGATCGGGGCGCTCGTGCCGGAGGCCATCCGCCGGGCGCTCGAGCGCGCGGGCGGCGAATCCGCAACGGAAGGAGCGGCGAGGTGAAGGGTGCCGCCGGCCGAGACGCCGGCGCCTCGTGACGGCCGCCGCTAGTCTGCGACGCCCGCCCGGGCCTTCAGTTGGTCCAGGCGTTCGCGGATCGCCTGGGCCTGGGGCGAGTCGGGGTACTTCTCCATCAACTCGACGGCCAGATTGTAGGCCTCGCGATGGCGTCCGGTCTGGACGTGCTCGGCGATGCGGGTTTCCCACTCTCGGCGTTCCATGACGGCAGCGTTCCGCCGCAACTCCTCCACCTGCGAAGCGAGAGCGTGGGCCTCCGGACTGTCGGGATGTTTCTGGAGGAGCGATTCGGCTACGCGCAGCGCCTGGCGCCAGTGGTGCCGGGCGGCCAGGTGCTCGATCTCCCGATACAGGCGCTGCTGTTCCTGGCGCTGGTTGCCTTCCTGTTCGAGACAGACCGTTTCAGGGAGGCGCGTGGCGTCGGGGTTTTCGGGATACTGTTCGGCCAGGCCGCGCGCCAGTTCCATGGCCCGTTCCCACAACCCGAGGCCGGTGAAGCGGTGGATCTGGTCGGTGACGGCGGCGATTTCGGACTGTTCGTGCTGGCGGAGGGCCTCGGAGAAGCGCGCTTCGAGTGCGGCGGTCTGATCGCTGTCGGCGTAGCGGACGCGGAACTCTTCCAGGCGTTCCTTGGCCTCGCGGTACTTAGCGGCGTTGATGAGGGCCTCGATCTCGCGGCGGAGGGCCTGCCGGCGATGTCTCTTCGCCAGTTGCCGCTTCGCCGCCTTGTCCGGCTCATCGAGGAGCGTGTTCTCCATGATTTCCGACAGGAGGCTGACGACTTCCTCGTGGCTGGCGGTCTGGAGTTCGGCCGGCGCCTGGGGGCCTTCGCCCTTCTGCTGGACGTTGCGAAGCGCCCGCTCCATCAGTTTGGCGCTGACCGAGGCGCTGAAGGCGTACTTCAGCAGGAGCGCCAGGCTCATGGGCAGGACGCCGAGGACGGCGCAGCCGACGAAGACGCCGGTCGCTATCAGCAGTTCCCGCAGCGCCAGCCGACCGCCGGCCCCCTCGATGACCGCCGTGCCGAGCGCCACCAGCCCCCCGGCCCAGGCGGCGACGGCAAAGAGCCAGAGGATCCGCGTCACGGCGACGGGGCGGGGCAGTTCCTTCCCGAGGGTTTTCCCTTCCGGAATGCGGGTCATGCCGCGTCTCCTTCTTCAGGGCTGTATCGGTCCGGCCGCATCTGATTCAACGGTTCGCCGACGGAAAATCCACCGAAAAATTTGCTTGACCGCGCCGGCGCCCAGGTTAGCATGACCCCGATTCCAACATAGGCCCATCCCAGCGCAAGGGCCTCGCTCGGTCCCGGCTCAGCCGGGATTCGGGCGGGGCCCGATTCTATGCGCCGGGCGCCTTTCTTATTCTAGCATGTGTCCCGGCCGGGTGGAAGATTTCGCTGCGCAGATTCCCTGCAGAACCGCTGGGGATAGGAAAGGCCGGACCGAAGGCTCTAGCGCCGGCGCCGGGCCAGGAGCGACACCAAGGCGCCCGCGCCCACGAGGACGACCGTCGCGGGTTCCGGGACCACCGGGACGATGGGGATGGGACCCCCGCCTCCGCCGCCCCCGCCGCCTCCGCCGCCTCCACCGCCGCCCTCGACACCGGGGAACTCCTGGTCGGCGATGCCGCCGCCCCCGAAGCCGTACGGACTGCTGCTGAGAATCCACGGGCGGACGCCCAGACCGCGCGGATGGTCCACCGGCCGCTCACGCGGGACCCAATCCACGGGCAACTCAGCCGTCCCGACCAGCGCGAGCCTCACGTTGCCGGTTTCCTGTCCCCGCGAGGCCACGACGGAAACGTTCATCCCCATCTGGGCGAGGAAGGTCGGGAGCAAGCCAAGGTCCAGGCCGGCGGCCAAGGCGATCTGCGGCTCCTGGTCGGCCCCGTCCGGCGCCGGGCGCCGCCCGAAGCGGTCCGACGCCGACCCGACGTCGTCGGAGTTCACCCGTGTGCGGTGGTCCACATTCAGGCAGGCTTGTGTGCCGAGGCCCGGCCCTTCGAATTCACCCGCGACGGCGCCGATCGGCAATTCCATCGAGAGCATCATCTGGACGTTGACGTGAGGGCGGATGTAACTGATGGCCGTCTCGCTCGCCAGCACCCAGTTCTCGGTCGCTCCATCCGGCTTGCCGAGCATCGTGCACCCGAACCCGCCCGGACCGAGAGCCAGCAGGGAAGCGCCCTTGAAAGGCACCGACCGTTCGTCGGACCCCGAACCGGCCAGGCCCGTCACCTCAGGATAAACCAGGGTCGCCAGCGTCGGGGGTGCGGCGAAGTCGGCCGGGGCCCCCAGGATCACCAGTCGAGGGGCAGGCCCGCCGCCGGGCGCGGCCGCGGACGGGAGCACGTCGCCGGCCACGGCGGTCCAGACCGACCGGCGAGACGCAGCGGGCGATCCGAGAAACTGCTCCAGCAACTCCTCGGAGCCCGTCTGCATGCCGGCCGCATCGGTCACGAGGACCGACAGGCCGGCGTCCGGCTGCTCCGGGACATAAAGAGCCGCGCCCGCGCATAGGCCGCTTGCCGAAAGAACCACAAGGACCGCCAGACCGCTCGACCCAAGCCACTTTCGCATCATACCCGTACCCCACATCTTAGGGGGGTCGCGGGGAACTACGAACGGTTGCCCTTGGGCGGCACTCCAAACCACCCACGGCGCACGGTCCTGGAACGTATGAGGGCGTGTCGTAGCCCGCTTTCCCCGGGTGCATATTGGCTGTGGGGCCCTTGCCCCGAAGCCGTACCATTATACACCGGAATCGCCGAAATGCAAATCGGGGAGGGGGTTTTTCCGCCTGCGGTCGGCCTCACGGCCGTTACAGGCCCGAAAACCGCCGTTTCGCCGGGTTGGGACCGGCCTTGTCGACCGCGCGGTCCGCTTGGGGAGGCGGTCCGGAACGTCCGATAACCTGCCTCGGGGGGCCGCCGCCGGAACCGGCGCGGTCAGTCTTTCAGTTCGACATGCCAGTATGCCGCATCGAGGAACTGCTGCCACGACCGGTATTTCGGGTCGCGCGCGTGCAGGGTGATGACGGGGCTGAATCGCGGGGCCTTCGGCTCGCGCACCAGGTGCAGTCCGGCCTCCTCGGGCGTCCGGCCGCCCTTGCGGACGTTGCACTCCAGGCACGCACAGACGACGTTCGGCCAGACGGTGTGGCCGCCCCGGCTCCGCGGGATGACATGGTCAATCGAGAGTTCCGACGTGCGGAACCGCCGGCCGCAGTACTGGCACCGATTGGAGTCGCGCGCAAAGAGGTTCCGCCGGTTCAATCGCACGCGCGTTTTCGGCACACGGTCGTAGCGCAGCAGGCGGATGACGCGCGGCACCGCCAGGTCGAACCGCACCGTCCGAATCCATTCCTGATGCAGCGCGGGCTGGAACCGCCGACGGTACTCGGATACCTGGGCCCACGTCGGAAAGTCGTAGCAGTCGTACGACTCGTCCTCCACGGAGACGACCTCGGCCGCCTCTTTCCACAAGAGGACGAAGGCATGGCGCGCGCGGATCACCCGCACCGCCATGAACAGGCGGTTCAGCACCAGGACGCTGGAGTCCAGCGCCCGGTGGCTCTCGGGCTGAACGGCGACGGCCACGGCCTGGCTCATCTTCCCTTGCGCCTCCCTCGCCAAGGTCGGTCCCATATCATAGTCCAAATCCCGCCGCCTGTCCACCCCCACTTGCCGGGGCCGGCGCCGGGGGCGCCGCAGCAAAACGCCGCTTCTTCGCCCTGGGGGCCGCGCCCCGCTCGAGACTCGCTCAGGAGGAGGAATCCGGAGGGCCTCAGACGTCGAGATTCCAGATCCTTCGACTCATCCCGACTCGTCGGGACTCGCTCAGGATGCGAAACCTCGACGTCCTAGACGTCAAGGTTTCGCACTTCCAGCGCGTGCGCCTCGATGAACTGGCGCCTGGGCTCAACCGCCTCGCCCATCAGGACGCTGAAGATGTGTTCGGCCTCGGCGGCGTCCTCCACCAGCACCTGCTTCAACGTCCGCCGACCGGGGTCCATCGTCGTTTCCCACAACTGTTCGGCGTTCATCTCGCCCAGGCCCTTGAAGCGTTGGATGTCCATGCCTTTCTGTCCCAGGCGACGAATGGCCGACAGAATATCGGAGACGCCCGGCACGTCGAGCACCTCGGCGTCGCTGGTGATGGCGAACTTCGTGTACGGTTTTTCGCCGCCGAGCGGCTGGTCCACCTCCACGTGCCAGTCGGCGATGTCGAGCCCGCGCGCCGAAAGTTTCCGCGCCAGTTTGTTCAGTTCCTTCACGCCGAACAGTTCTTCCGGCTCAGGCTCTTCGGGGACGGCCTCCGCCGCCTCGGCCTCCGCCTTGCCCTTCGCGTCTTTTGGCATTGCTTTTTTGGACTTTGGACCCGCCTTCGTCCCTTGTGGGACTACGGCGGGCAAGCCTTGGACTTTGGACGTTGCTTTGGCAATCGCCTTTGCCGCTTCCACCTCCGAATGGAACAGTTGGAGCCCCTCCGGCAGCCGGACCGCCCACGTCGGGAACTCCCCGCTCTTCACCCGGCGCGACAGGAATTCCTCCCACCCGATCCCCCGGCGCTTCAGCGACCGCACCAGGTCCTCCACCTCCGACAGCACCAGCACCAGTTCCTGCAGTTTCGCCCCGGTGATTTCCTCGGGCCGCTTTCGGCTCTTCGGCGGCGGCTGAAGGACCAACGTCGTCCCGTCCACCCCGATCCGCAAGAGCGTCATCTTCATCTCCCGATCGCTCTTGACGTACTGCTCCCGCCCCTTACGCCGCACGCGATAGAGCGGCGGCTGCGCCACGTACAGATACCCCTGGTCAACCAGCGGCTTCATGTGCCGGTAGAAAAACGTCAACAGCAGCGTCCGGATGTGGCTCCCGTCCACGTCCGCGTCCGTCATGATGATGACCTTGTGGTACCGCGCGTTGCCTATCTGGAACTCGTCCGTTCCGATGCCCGTCCCCAGGGCGGAGATGATGGTCGCGATCTCCTCGTGGGCCAGCATCTTGTCAATCCGCGCCTTCTCGACGTTCAGGATTTTGCCCCGCAGCGGCAGGATCGCCTGCGTCCGCCGGTCGCGCCCCTGTTTGGCGCTCCCTCCGGCCGAATCCCCCTCCACCAGGAACACCTCCGACAGCGCCGGGTCGCGCTCCGCACAGTCGGCCAGTTTGCCCGGCAGGTTGCCCGACGCCAGCGCCCCCTTCCGCCGCACCAGGTCCCGCGCCTTGCGGGCCGCCTCCCGCGCCGTCATCGCCTGCACGGCCTTCAGGATGATCTTCTTGGCCGTCGGCGGATTCTCCTCCAGGTACTGCCCCAGCATCTCGTTCGTCACTGTCTCGACGAAGGTCCCCACCTCGCTGTTCGAGAGTTTCGTCTTCGTCTGCCCCTCAAACTGCGGGTCGCGCACGCGCACCGACAGCACCGCCGTCATCCCCTCCCGCAGGTCGTCGCCCGACGGCGGCGTCTCGCCCTTCAGGAGGCCCTGCTTCTTCGCGTAAAAGTTCAGCGTGCGCGTCACGGCCGACTTGAACGCCGACAGATGCGTTCCCCCCTCGATGGTGCAGATGTTATTCGCAAACGAGAGGATGTTCTCGGCGTACCCGTCGTTATACTGGATCGCCACCTCCACCTCGCCGCCCGTCGCCTCGTCGCTCTGCCGGTAATAAACCACGTCGCGGTGCACCGTGCCCTTGTCGGCGTTCAGGTGCTTGATGAACGCCCGGATGCCGTCTTTGTAGCGGAACTCCGCCTCGCGAGCGTCGCGCTCGTCCACCAGGCGCATCGTCACGCCCTCGTTGAGAAACGCCAACTCCCTCAGCCGGCCCTCCAGAATCTCGAACTTGAACGTCGGGTCCTCGAAGATCTCGCGGTCGGGCTTGAAGGTGATCGTCGTTCCGCTCTTCGCCGCCTTTCCGACCTTTTTGAGGGGCTCGGTCGTCTTGCCCCGCGCAAAGCCCATCCGCCAGACCGCCCCGTCGCGCCGCACCTCCGCCCGCAGCCACTCCGACAGCGCATTCACCACCGACACCCCCACCCCGTGCAGCCCTCCCGACACCTTGTAACTCGCATGGTCGAACTTGCCCCCCGCGTGGAGCATCGTCAATGCGACCTCGACGCCCGGTTTCTTCTCGTCCTTGTGCACGTCCACCGGAATCCCGCGCCCGTTGTCCGCCACCGACACCGACCCGTCCGCATGCACCGTCACCACGATCCGGTCGCAGTACCCCGCCATCGCCTCGTCAATCGAGTTGTCCACCACCTCGTTCACCAGGTGATGCAGGCCCCTCTGGTGCCGGTCGCCGATGTACATGTCCGGCCTTTTGCGCACCGCCTCCAGGCCCTTCATCACCTTGATGGAGTCCGCCCGATACTCGCCCGCCGTCCCTTGTGAGTCGGCCGCGGACCTGTCCGCCATAGCCCGCAGGGCGGCGGCGGAAGCGGGCAACGCCGTGACCCCGCCGCCGGGCGCCCCCTCGGCCGCCTGCTTTTTCGGCTTCGGCTCAGGCGCCGCTTTCCGCGGCTTCGCGGCCGCTTTTTTGGCCTTTTTGGACCTTGGACTTTGGACTTTGGACTTGCCTTTGGCCATGTCGCTTGCCCCTGGATTCCGGGTTTACCCCTCAAATATAGCGATTTTCGCCCCCGCCGTCAATCCGCCCCGACGCAGAAACCAGGCGGTGGGCCTCGCGGATCGGTTCCGCCAGGCGGAACCGCGGCGAGGCGGCCAGAACCCATCGCTCCGCGCTCGCCAAATCTATCGCGTGGCCGACGCTTACGAACACCGGTTTCACCCCCGTCCGCGTCCGCAGGATCGTCCCGATCCGCTCGCGCCCGTCCACGAGGGGCGCCCGCCCGCCGCGACGGCGCGGAGGCTCACGCCGCACCTCGCCGATGAGCCTGCTCTTCGCGCAGCCGACCGTCGGCACAGCGAGGGCGAGACCCACGTGGGACGCCAGGCCCAGCCTCCGCGGATGCGCCCGACCCTGGCCGTCGCAAATCACCAGGTCCGGCCGGACCTTCAGGCAGCGGAACGCCTCCAGAACGACCGGGGCCTCGCGGAAACTTAAGAACCCAGGGACGTAAGGCCACGTGGCTCGCATCGCGGCACGGGAGACCTCGAGGACCTCGAACGTGCCCATGCGCATGACGACGACGGCGGCGGCGATTGTTTCGCCGCGCCGCCCGCCCGAGACATCCGCCCCGGCCACAACGTCCACCCGCCCGAGGGCCGGCCCCTGTCGGACTTCGGCCGCGAGGCGGGTCTGCACCGCCGCCGCCTCGGCGGTAGAGAGGTCCCACGGATGGAGCCGCGCAACCTTCACGGCGCGTCCTCTCCGCGCGGCGGGGGCGGCGGGGTCTGGTCTTTCGGTTCGGGGGCTGCGGCGATGCGCAGGCTCTCGCGGATGTGGTCCAGGTCCGCCCGGGCGCCGGCGTCGCCTTTCTGCCCGATGAGCACCAGTTCCAGCACCTGCGAAGCGAGCGGCACATAGACGGCGCGTCCCTCGGCGGCCCGGCCGGCCAGGAGGTTGCCCTCGTAGGAGAACTGGAGGGCGTCGCGCCCGGCGAGGAGCGCGGGCTGGGGCTCGGGTTTCGCGATGCCGAAGGTCTCGGCGGCGCGCCCGGCGCGGTCGGCGGCGAAGTCGGCGAACGACTCACCCGCCCTCGGCGCCAGCACGCGGAGCACCGCCGCCCCCGCCCGGTCCTCGCGCACCAGTTCCAGGAGCGTCTCCGGTCCGCCCAGGTGCCGAGGGATCTTCCAGGCATCGCTTGGCCGCTCCAGTTCGATGCCGTAGTACGGGATGGCGAGCCGGTTTCCGCTCGTCCGGATGGGGAGGCGTCCGGCGGGCGGTTCGAGGCGGAGCGATTTGACGATGCCGTCCGTCAGGATGCGTTTCTCCTGGAGCGGCCGGTCGGGCGAGACGGCGCTGACGAGATAGGCGAATCCCTCGCCGACGACGAACACGTTGCGGAAGTGGAGCGTGGTGCAGCCGAGCCGGGCCGTGCCCTCGACGGCGCGTGCCGGCCGGCCGCCGAGTTGCGTTGCCTGCGGGGGCCCGGCGTCGCAGGCGTCGAAGCGAGCGGCCCATTGCTGGTGGACGAGGTCGGCCAGGCCCAGCAGGTCCTCCGCCGCCGCGTGCATGCTGGCCAGGCGCGGGTCCATCGCCGGCTGGAGCGTGACCGACGAGCCGTCCGTCAGGTCGGCCACGGAGACGGTCCCTGCGTCGGCCAGGACGGCGGCGACGAAAGGATAAGGCGGCACGTAGAGGGAATAGCCCATGCGCGAGTTGGCGTAGCGTCCGGCTTCCAGACCGGGGATGTCGGGCCCGCGGGGCCCGTCGGGTGCATCGAGGCGCCGGGCCTCCGAGAAACTGGCGCCCTCGGCGACGAGGGGCGCCGATTGCCAGACGCTCCGCAGCCGGCGCCCCCGGCCGTCCACCAGGTGCGCGATGACCTCGGCGCCCTGGACTTCAACCATTGCCGTGCCGCTCAGCGATTCGCGCAGGCTCGTCGGGACGGTTTGCGGGCCGAGGATGCGGACGAGGGCTGGCTCGGGGAGGACGGCCCCAAGACTCTCGTCGAGGACCATCCATCGGGCCGTGCCCCCCCGTTCCGCTTTGCCAAGGAACGTCGCGGGGACGGTCCAGGTGCGGAACGTCAGGCCCTCCTGGAGCGCGACGTCGGCCGTGGCGGTCTCCGCGCCGACAGAGCGGCGGAGGGCGAACCGCTCGCCGCGGCGCTCGCCCGTCACGTGCCACGAACGCCGCTCCAGAGCGACGCGGCAATCGAGGGACCTCGGCCGGCCGTCCGCGTCCACCACCGCCTCGATGGTCTTAACGTAGCGGGCGTCCGGGGCGTCGGCGCGGGTCTTCAGGAACGTGTTGGCCGTGAATCGGTATCCGGGTGATCCGCCGGCGGCGGGCCCGTCGGCCTCGCCGGGCGAGGCCGCCGAGGCGGGCGGCAGGCGATAGACGCTGAGGGTCTCGTAGCCGACCTTTTGGCCGGCGACGTAGAGGCTGAGCCACTGGCTGAAGAGGCGCTCGCCACCGGCCTCGGCGGGCGTCTCGCCGCCGACGGCGAGGCAGGGAAAGGCGAGCGCCGCCGCGGCGGCGAGGCAGGCGGCATATTGCATCGGCGTGGCCGGACGCATCGGGTCGGCGCCTCAAGGAGTCTCCCGGAGGATTCTATCGGCCACGCCCGCGGCAGGGCAGAGAAAAACGGAGCGACGGCCGGCGCGGCTTCGGACCCTGTCGCCACGACCGGTTTCGGCGGGTTCCTTACTTCGCTGCGCGCTCACCGGACTCGCCGAGCGAGAGGTTGTAGAAGGGCAGGTAGCGGTAATAGACCTCAAGGGTGAGTGCGGCCATGGCGGTGGAATAGACCCGCCCGCCGTAACTCCCCCACCGCGTCCGGGGGTCCCAACTTCCGGCGAACGGGCCGTCCTTGCGCTGGGCCTGGACGAGGCACTCGCGAATCTGCCGGTTCCACTCGTCCCACTCCTTCCCGCCGAGGTTATGCAGCGCGAGCGTCGCATAGTACCAGTAATAGAGATTCGTCTGCTCCTGATTCTGGGGGACCCAGGCGGGGGTGTGCTGGAGCATATACTCGACGGACTCGGCAGTGCGGGGCGAGCCGGGCTCGAACTGGATGTACTGTTCGATGAAGAGTCCCTCGGCGGTCATGGCGGGACTCGGCCCGCTTCCGGGCTGGTACTCATACAGACCGCCGCGATTGCCCTTGCGGACCTGGTCGAGCCAGTTGGCCGCGCCGCGGTACGCTTTCATCGGCACCTCGAAGCCGGCGATCTCGGCGCTCTTCAGGGCCATGATCTGCCACCCCACGACGCTCGTGTCGTTGGAGGCTCGCGGCTCGTAGCGCCACCCCAGGTCGGGATTCTGGGCGTCCAGGATGAACTGGACGGCCTTGCGGACGGGCTCGACAAGGCGAGGGTCGCCCGTCATGGTGTAGGATTCGGCGAGGACCATGGTGGCGAGGGCGTGGTCGTACATCTGTCCGCCCTGGCGCAGGTCGCCGTCCTCTTGCTGTCCGGCCAGGAGCCAGTCGAGAGCCTTGGCGACGGTGCCGGCGTGTTCGCTCGTGCGGTCGCTTCCGCGTGGCGCAATGTGGGTGTGCCCCGCGCCGAGGAACGCCAGGGCCGCCAGTCCCGTGACGCCGACATTCTGGCGTTCGCGTTCGCCACCGCCGTCCGACCGCAAGCCCTTCTCTTCATAGTTCTGCATGAAGTCGCGGACGGCCCATCGGCCGTCGGGGCTCTGGTGGCGGACGAACCAGACGAGGGCCAGCCGGACGGCCTCCTCGGTTTCCGGCGTGCCGCCCAATTTCTCGATTCTCCTCTCGCGCTCGGGTTGTGTGCGCAACGTATAGATTTCCTTCAGGGGGAGCGGCTCGGGCGGCGGCGAGACGTCGGCCTGGAGGGGCGCGGGCGGCGGGAGCGCCGCCACGCGGACCGACTTGCCGAGCACCGGCGCCGCGACAGCCGGCCCCGGGGCGGCGGCGCTCGGGAGCGGCGTCTCGGGCGCCGGCTCGGGCGGCACGGCTGCCGGCCCCACCGCTGGGACCGCCAGGGCCGCCAGCGGCGCGGG
This sequence comes from Phycisphaerae bacterium, assembly GCA_035530455.1. Taxonomy (GTDB): domain Bacteria; phylum Planctomycetota; class Phycisphaerae; order FEN-1346; family FEN-1346; genus JAPLMM01. Next base: position 10,899 of record DATKUU010000503.1, read on the forward strand.
CGTCTCGGCGGCGGGCGCCCGGACGGGGGCGAGGGCGGCGAGCGGAACGACCTCGGCCGGGGCGGCGGCAGCGCGGGGCTCGCGCGCTTCGGGAGCGCCCGCGGGCTTGCCCGCGTCCGGAGGGCTGATTTCGGCCGCGGGAGGCGCAACCGCGGTGCGGGCGACGAGCGCTGCCATCGGCACGTCGAGGATTCTCGCGGCGGGAGGCGCGGCCGCAACGAGCGGCGCTTCGACGACCTTGGAGCCGACGGCGGATTCCGGTAGGCGCGTCTCTTCGGCCGCTCGCGGTCCCTCGACGGCGGGCGCGGCGGTGAGGGCGACGCTTTCCTCGGGGCGACCCAGGCCCACGAGCGCCCGCTGGGGCGGCTCGACCTCGGCGGCGGGCGCGGGCGATCCCGGCGCGCCGGGACCCTCGCGCGGGGCGACCGCCGACGAAGGGGCCGGCAGAACGTCGAGGACCTCAGCCTCGGCGACGGGAGCCGCGGCCAGAGCGGGGGTTTCGGCGATGGCGGCCTCGGGTGCGGCCGGTGACGCCGCGGGCGCGAGGGCGGCCGAGGGCGTTTCGACGGCGGGCCCGACGGCCGGCGCAGCCGGCGCGGGGGCGCCGACGGTCGCGACCGGTTCGAGCGCCTCCGCAGGATGCTGCGCAGGCGCCTCCGGACGCGAGGCCGCCAGCGGACGGACGCTGACCGCCTCGGCGGGCGCCTCGGACGGACGGACGGAACGGACCAGAAGGTCGCTCGGCGCGGGCGCCACGTCCAGGACCGCGGGCGATTCCAAGGCGACGGGCGACGGGGCCTCCGGCGGAAAAGTCGGCGTCGGCGGCGCGGGCGTCCGGGCCTCGATGGTCGGCTTGACGGAGGTGGATAGGGCAGGCTCGAGCGGCGCGGGGGCAGCGGTCGGCGGCGGGGCGGGCGCTTCCGGCACAGGAGCCGGTTCCTCGCGCGGGACAAGCGCCACGGGCGTCATCGGCACGGGCTCGGGCGCCGGAGCGGGGCGGGCCTCGCGCATCTGCATGATTTCAACCGGTTCCGGAGGCTCAAGGTCCGGGACCGGCGCAGGCGCGGTCTCGGGTCGGAGGGGCTCCGTGATTTCCTCCGGCCGCTCTTTGGGAAGGGCGACCGCCAGGTCGGGCGGCGCCGGAGCGGGCGTGGCGACGGCGATTTCGGGTTCGCGGACGGTCGGCTTGGCGGGGACGGCAAGGGTCTCGCGCTTTTCGAGGGCAAAGCGCGCCGTGTCCACGCGCGCCAGGTCCGTCAGCGCCGCCCGCAGTTCGGCCGACAGTTCGCTTTCCGCCAGGCCGGGGATGCTGACGGCGACCTCAAACCGCTCCTGGTGGTGCGCGAGTTCATAAACGCCTACCGAAAGTCTCCAGAGCGTAAAAAGGCTCAAGGCCACCAGATGCAGCAGCAGCGAGGCGATCATGGCGCTCGCCAGCAGGCCGGGCCGCTTGCGGAGTTTCGCCAGCGCGAGGATCGCGAGGGCCAGCCCCGCGAGGGCCAGTAGCAGCCCAAGCAGCGGCCAGGAGAGGCGCGCGATGATGGGCCCGAGCGCGAGTCTGCGCGTCCGCACGATCGGGTACACCTCGTGGCTGCGGGTGTAGTAAACGTGATAGACGTTGGGCTCGGCGCGGTCGGAGGAAAAGTACAGGCCGAAGCCTTCGAGGGCGACGGCGGGGTCGAGTTCGTTGGCGCGGGTGTTGACAGGGGCGCCGACGTTTTCGGGCGGGAGGAGGGCGCCGAGGGGCGGTCCCGGCGCGCCGGGAGTGATGCGGGCGCGCCAGAGGTCGAATCCGCCCCGGCCGCCGGTGCGGTCGGAGGCGAAGTAGAGCCACCGGCCGTCCGGGCTGACGGCGGGCTGGCCGTCGTTCGAGGGCCCGCTGACGGCGTCGAGGCGCCGGGGCTCGGCGGCGGGTTCCTCCAGGTCGAGGGCGTAGAGGTCGTAGTCATACAGGCGCGTCTGTTCGCGCAGCGTGGCGGGCCAGGCGCCTTCGGGCGGCCGCTCGTCCTCGGCTGTCGGGCGGTTCGAGGCGAAAACGAGTGCCAGGCCGTCCGGCGTCACGCAGGGGTCGTACTCGTTGAACGGAGAGTTGACGCGTGGCCCGAGGTTCTCGGGCCTGGACCATCGCGTGCCGTCGTGGCGCGAGACGTAGAGGTCGTAGCCGCCTTCGCCTCCCTCGCGGTTCGAGAAGAAGTAGAGGGTGGCGGAGTCGGGGGCGAGGGCGGGTCCGATCTCGTCGGCGTCGGTGTTGATCTCGCCGATGGGCTCGGGGTCGGACCAACCGTCGGGGGTGCGGCAGGCGACGAGGATGTCGGCGTTCCGGCCGGCCCGGCCGCGGGTGAAGTAAAGTTCCTGGCCGTCGGCCGAGAGGCAGGGGTCGTAGTCTTGTTCGGGCACGGCGGGTTCGCCCGGCACCGGGCCGAGAGGGACCGACTCGCCCTTGTCCCAGAGTACGGAGCGGAGGGCGAGGTCGGCGTCGGCCGGCCAGGTCTGCGAGCCGTCCGTATAGAACACCTCCTGCCGGGGCCAGAGGACGAAGGCGACCAGTCCGCCCCCAAGCGTCAGGGCTGCCAGGAGCCACAGGCCGCGGCGGAGCCAGAGGCGAATTGGCGCAGACGGCGGCATCGTGTGTTCCTAGGGTCCGGGCTGGACGGTGGTCAGGAACTTGCGTTTGACGCCGTACTTCTCGCACAGGCTCAGGACGTTGACGGGCAGTTGGAGGACGACGCGCTTGTCGCCGCGGACGACGACCGACTGGTCGGGGTTCTCGGCAACGGCGCGGGCGATGAGGCGATCGAGGTCCTCGGGCGTGTATTCGACGCCGGCAATGACGAACCGGCCGTCGTCGGTGACGTTGACGATAAGTTCCCTCGGCACGGCGGTGACGGGCTGGGCGTGCTGGGCCGCGGGCGGATTGACGAGCATGTCGCGTTCGATTTCGGCGAACTTGGTGGCGACCATGAAGAAGATGATGAGGTTGAAGACGACGTCAATCATCGGCGTCAGGTTCAGTTCGACGCGCTCGTGCTGCTCGGCGGTGCGATCGAGTCGCATGGTTCAGGCTCCGGCTTCTCGGCCGTCGTCGGCCACGGTCTCCACGAATTCCATCGTGAGGTCGTCCATCTCGCCGACGAGTTTGTCGATGCGGGCGGTGAAGAAAAGGTAAAAGACCAGGCTGGGGATGGCGACGGAGAGGCCCGCGGCCGTGGTGACCAGAGCCTCGTAGATGCCGGAGGCCAGGATGTCCGCCTTGCCGAGCGCCTCGCCCATGCTGATATCTTTAAACGCGCTAATCATCCCTAAGACCGTCCCCAGGAGCCCCAGCAGGGGGGCGACGCTCGCGACGCTCGACAGAACCCGCGTGTTGCGCCTCAGCAGCCGCACCTCCTTGGCGCCGGCGTCCTCGATGGTCTTTTCGATCTCCGGCAGCGGCCGATGGAGGCGCCGGACGGCAGCCTGAAAAATGCGGGCGATGGGGCTCGGGTGGGCCTGGCAGTACGTGAGAATCTTGTCGGTGTCGAGCGGCCGGACGCCGACCAGGCTCCGCAGGCCGAGAACGAATGCGGGCGGGAGGACCTTGCGCCGCCGCAGGCTGAGGGCCCGCTCGATGGCGAAAGCGACCATCAGGAACGAGCAGAGGTAGATGGGATACATGACCGGCCCGCCGCGCTCCAGGAGTTCAAAAAGCGTCGGGGGCTTCTCTTCTTTCTCCTGGGCGGCAGGTCCGCCGGCCGGCGGCACCGCCTCCGGTGCGGGCGCCGCATCGGGCGGCGCCTCCGCTGCGCCCATCTGCGGGACCATTGCCGCGCCCGCCACGACGAACGCCAAGCCCAACCCGAGTGCTGCCAAGAGTCGCCACGTCATCGTTCCGGTCTCCTTCCGTTGGGGTCTCAGCCCGGCATTTTTGCCAGTTGCTCGCGCGCGGGCTGGGCCCACTTCGTGTCACCGTACTTCTCAAGCACCGTCTGGAACGCCCCACGGGCCTCAGCCGGCTGGTTGAGGGAGAGGTAGCATTTGCCGATCTCGAACTGCGCGGCGGCGGCCCAATCCTTGTAGGCGCTCCAGAGGGGCGAGACGACCCGCAGGTACGCCCGCAGGGCCTGCCGCGCGTCGCCGGCCGCCAGAAGAGTCTCGCCGACGTAGAACTGGGCCTTCGCGCCCGTCTCGGTATCG
>DATKUU010000504.1:0-2016 GCA_035530455.1 Phycisphaerae bacterium
TCAGGCCATCGTAGACGTAGGGGCTTTCATGGAATGCCCATTCATCCAGGAAAAACAGGTCGCCGCTGATGCCGCGCCGGGCGTCGGCGAGCTTGTCCGCTCCGTCCAGCACGTACCGCGAGCCGTTGCAGAAACGAATGGTCAGGTTGGACACACTCGGCTTCCAATAGCCGAACTGTGCCGGCGGCAGATAGGAAAAGAGCATGTTCGGATCGTTCCAAACGACCTCTTCCGCCTGTGTGCGGGTCGGGAGAATGTGCCGAACGGTGTAATTCGGATGCCGAACGCACTCCCGGATGCCCAAATTGATGGCCATTGTGGTCTTGCGGGCGCGGCGGTGCCAGATCAGGTGCGCGAATCGGGCGTGGCCTTCATCGAACGCGCGAAACGCCTCGATCTGGCCCTTGTGGGCCGTGTCGGTGAACCGGGCAACCGGGATTCTCGCGTCTGTTACCATGTCAATCCATCTTGTTCGGCGTCATGCCGATGCTCGCCAGCGCCTGATCCAGCAGGCTCCGGCAGTCCTTCTCTCGCTCGCCGGTCTCATGGTGAATCCGGGCCTTGGCCCACAGCGGCGTACCGGCCAGCCGTGCAATAACGTCCGTCCGGCAGAGTCCGCGGTCGGCCGCCCAGTCCGCCACGAAGTTTTCCCAGGTGTCGGGCATGTCTACCCTGTCGTTGCGGCCTTGAGCCTCGCAGCGTCGGATGCCGCCTTTTCCGCAGTCTTGGCTGCCGTGCTGGCCTTGGCCTTACGAATCGTCGTGCGGATGTCGCTCTCGGCGTTGAGTGCCGCCGCCGCATCGCCCACCGCTGCCTTGACTGTCGGGTTGGCTTCGATCGCGCCGACAACGGCGATCAGGGCCGTCTTGGTCTTGAGCAGGCCCTTGGAGTCGATGAGCCACCAGATGCCGACGCCCAGGACGCCCGCAAGGGCAATCAGGACCACCCACGGGTACATCTCGAACAGAACGCCCGTCATGGCCATCGCAAGGCCCGCGCCGGCCACAGCCAGTCCGAGCACCCATCGGCCCGCCCATACGGCGACGATGATGCCCGCCGCCAGCATCAGCCCGCCCATGATGATGAGCAGAGTCGGCCCCCTGCGAATCACATCTTTCCACTCGGCGACCCCGCCGCCCGTGAACCTGCCGCCTTCGCCTTGTCCCACGGAATACTGGCCGTCAAAGGAGGGGCTCACACTGTCCCGGCCCTGAAACGGCTGGACGCCGGAGAACGTCGGCTTGCCGGCCGAGAAGGCGTCGTAGATGGTCTTGGGTTCAACGATGGAGCGGGTGTAGCTGCCCGCGTTGGCGTCGAAGGCTACCGGCGGCGGCGTTCGGATCGGAACAATCGCCAAATCTTCCAGCGGCGGCGGCTTGTCGAGCGGTTGGGCAATGGCAAGCGAACCGATGGTGACGGCCATAGCCAGGCCCAGAAAGAGAAGGAAGTATCTCATTTTGTGCCTCCCTTCTGCGGGCGCAGGACGTAGACCATCTCGCGGTGGGTATTCTGGTGAACGTCCTTCCAGGTGTAGTAGCCGACCGGGATGAACTCCCGCCCGCCTACCTTGTAGCCTGTTCCCGGCCCAATATCTTCGCACACGGGCGTGGCCTTGCCTGCGGGTCCGCGCCAGGTCTCGGTGTAACTGGCGCATCCCGCCAGCATCACCAGGCACAACAGCAGCAGTAGTCGTTTCATGGGGCGCTCCTTGTTACAGGGACAGGCTTGACGGCCTGTTTGATTTCAGCCAGGTCTTTCGCGATCACGTCGAGCTTCACCCCGACCTCGGCCCGGAACTGCTCATTGAACCGGATTCGCTGTTCGAGCTTGTCGGCCGTGGCCGACTGCATCGAGACCAGCGACACGAACATTCCGATCAGGATGGCGACGAAGCCCGCGACCAGCGCCAGGTGTTTCGCACCGCAGTTGGGTTTCTCGATTGCCATGATTATCTTCGTCCTTTATGCAACCTTCGTAAACTGGCCCAAATCAACCGGGGTCAACTGATACCCGCCG
>DATKUU010000505.1:0-2333 GCA_035530455.1 Phycisphaerae bacterium
CGATTGAATGGAAAGCCCATGAGGACGCGAGCCATCGCTGCGGCCATGCTGGCGCTGAGCGTTTCCCTGGCAGCCTGCGGCCTGGGATGCGGCGGTGCGCCCGAGGACTCTTCGGCGCCGAGCGGCTCCGGCCGGGGCCGACCCATCCGCCTCGCCACCACCACGAGCACCGACAACACGGGCCTGCTGGACCGCCTCCTGCCGCCGTTCGAGCGGTGGTGGGGCGCGCGCGTCCATGTCATCGCGGTCGGCACCGGGCGGGCGCTCCAGCTCGGGCGCAACGGCGACGCCGACGTCCTGCTGGTCCACGCCCCGGAGGCCGAGGAGGCCTTTATGGCCGAGGGCGCCGGCGTCAACCGCCGAAGCGTGATGTTCAACGACTTTCTCGTCGTCGGCCCGTCGGCCGACCCGGCCGCGGTCGCCCGGGCCGACGGCCCGGCCGACGCCTTGGCGCGGATCGCGCGGGCCGAAACGCCGTTCGTCTCGCGCGGCGACGACAGCGGAACCCATAAGATGGAGTTATCGCTATGGAAGAAAGCCTCCCTTGAGCCCGCCGGCGGTTGGTATCTCGAGGCCGGCCAGGGCATGGGCGCAACGCTCCTGGTGGCCGAGGAAAAACGGGCCTACTGCCTGACGGACCGCGGGACGTTCCTGGCGATGCGCGCCAATCTGGCACTCGTGCCGCTCTATGAGAACCCCGAGGCCCTGGCGAACCACTACTCCATCATCGCCGTCAACCCGGCGGTCCACCCCGACACGAACTACTTCGGGGCGATGGCCTTGGTGGCCTGGGTCACCTCGCCCGAGGGCCAGCAAATCATCGGCGACTTCCGCGTGGACGGCGAAGCGCTCTTTCACCCCCTGGCCGTCCCGCCCGCGCCCCAAAGCGCCCTGGCGCCCGCGCCCGCAACCGCCCCATGAGATGGACGCTCGAACAATTCGCCGAAGCGCTGCGCCTGCTGGGGTCGCTTGACCGCCAGGTCCTCGGCGCTCTGGCGCTTTCCCTGGGCGTCGCGACGCTTTCGACGGTGCTGGCGACGGCGGCCGGGCTACCCATCGGCATCGCCGTCGGACTCGCCCGGTTCCGAGGCAAGCGGCTCCTGACAACCGTCCTGCACACCCTCCTCGCCCTGCCGACCGTGCTCATCGGCCTGGTGCTCTACACCGCCCTTTCGAGCCGCGGACTGCTGGGCTCCTGGCGGCTCCTCTATACGCCGGCGGCGATCGTCCTGGGCCAGTTCGTCCTCGCCCTGCCGCTCGTGACGGCCCTGGCCCTGGCCGCCGCCGAGGGCGTGGACCCGAGGGTGCGGCTCACCGCGCTGACGCTCGGTGCGGGACGCTGGAAGGTCGCGCGGACGATCCTGGCGGAAGGCCGCGGGGCGTTCCTGGCAGCCGTCGTCGCCGGCTTCGGGCGCGTCTTCGGCGAGGTCGGCATCAGCATGATGCTTGGGGGGAACATCCGCGGCTACACGCGGACCGTGACCACCGCCGTCGCCCTGGAGACCGCCAGGGGCGAGGTGCCGCTCGGCATCGCCCTGGGCCTGGTGCTCATGGCCGTCGCCCTCGCCGTCAACCTCCTCTTCCTGCACCTCAGGCGGAGGGCGGCCCCATGACCGACCTCGCCGTCGAAGTCTGCGGGCTGACGAAGGACTACGGTCCGCGCCGCGTCCTCGACGTGGACCGCTTCGCCGTCGAAGCGGGGAGCATCTCGGCGGTCGTCGGACCGAACGGGAGCGGCAAGACGACGCTCCTGGGAATCCTCGCGCTCCTGGAGCCTTCCAGCGCCGGAGAGATTGCCCTTTGGGGCGAGCCGGTCGGACGTTCCCGCGCCGCCGACCGCCGACTCCGCCGGCGAGCCGTCATGGTCCACGAACGCCCCTGGATGTTTCACACGACGGTTCTGGAGAATGTCGCGTACGGCCCGGTGGCGCGCGGCATGGGACGCGCCGAAGCGCAGCGCCGGGCGGCGGAGGCGCTCCAGCGCGTCGGCCTGGCCCACGCCGCCGGCTGGCCCGCCCCGGCGCTCTCGGCCGGCGAGGCGCGGCGGACGGCCCTGGCGCGCGCCCTGGCCGTCGAGCCCGACCTCATGCTCCTCGATGAGCCGCTCGCCGACCTCGACGCCCAGCACCGCGCATGCGTCGAGCGGGTCGTCCGCGAACTGCCGTCGCGCGGCACGACGGTCCTCTTGACGACGCACCGCCTGGAGACGGCATACCGGCTGGCCGACCGCTGCGCGAGCCTCATCGAAGGACGCCTGCACGACGCGCTCGTGGACAATCATTTCAGCGGGACCGTCGTCGAGGCGGACGGCGAGGCGGTGCTGGATCTTGCGC
>DATKUU010000506.1:0-11749 GCA_035530455.1 Phycisphaerae bacterium
TCAAGCACAAACTTCTCGTGATTAAAACACCAGTGCTCTGTTGAAACCCCCGGCGTGCCGGGGCGTCGCTGGCAGTCCGCGCGATGGACCAGGGCCGGCAGGCCGCTGAGACGATTGCCAGCTACCTCCAGGGCCGGTAACCGCTCATTCCCGGCGCCAGTCGCGGGGCCTGCGGCCTCTCGGGTCGCCCGCGTGCGGGTTGTGGTCGGCCCCTTCACCTTTCACGCTCCACCGTCGGATTTTGGCCGTGCATTTCTTGCAATCACCGTGTTCCAGTGATAAAGTGCCGTGCCTGAGCGGTTTGGGCCGGGGGATGCGGCCTAGGTACATCCACAGACCGAAGACGGGCACTGGGAAACCAGGCGGACCGTCGAGGAGCAGGCAGATACCCATGAGCGCAAGGGCGATTATCCTCGGTGTTCTGCTGGGTGTCCTGGTCGCCGGCGTCACTTACTTTAACGACGCGGTCATCGCTCAGACGTTCCTCATCGGCAACTTCCTGCCGATCGTGATCTTCGGCGGCCTGGTCATCTTGCTGATGGTGGTGAACCCGGCGCTGCGAGCGCTGGGTCAGGGCTGGCCGCTCCGCCCGGGCGAACTGGCGGTGATTACGGCGTTAGGCCTTGCGGTGTGCGGCTGGCCGGGGTCGGGCTTCTTCCGGTCGTTCACGACGAATCTCGCCTTGCCATCTCATATCATTAAGGACAAGGCCTCCTGGCAGGAGGCGCACGTGATGTCCTACCTGCCGGGCGGTTCGCCGCTCCTGGGCGAAGGACACGTCCAGGATTGGATGGGCTTGGCGTCGCGCCTGGCGGGGGCCGAGGAAGGCCAGGGCGATGAGGCCGACCGACTGGTGTGGGGGCTGCTCGCGGATGACGCCAAGTCGCTCCTGCGGGAGGTATGTCGGCGAGGCCAGGTCCGAGAGGGGGACAAGCGGGAGATCCTGAAGGGTTTGAACAAGGTTATCGAGAGCCGCGACTTCTACCTTTCCTGGCTGAGTGTGCGGGGTGTCCGGCCGGCCGATCTGGATGCGATTGGGGAGGAAGGGGAGTTCCGCCGCGCCCTCGACCGGGCCGATCTGCCCGAATGGACGCGGACGCTCCTGGTCGAGAGGTGGGCGCGGGTGCGGAAACGGGAGGCGCTTCTGGCAAACCATGGGGGGCTGGAAGAGCAGCGGAAGACGCTCCTGGAGAAGCAGGCCGCCGAGCGGGAGCGGCTGCAGGTGGAACTGGCGCCGCTCCGGAAGAGCCGCGAGAATCTCGCGCGCGAACTGGAGGCGGCCGAGAAGCGCCGCGACTTGCTCCACAAGGAGCAATTGGAAACCGACCGACCGCAAGACCCCGAAGCCGATGCGCTCGGCCAGGAGGTCGCCGCGCTGAAGGCCCAGACCGCGGAACTGGAGGAGAAGATTCGGCCGCTGGACAAGCGCCTCGCTCGCCTCGACTGGGAGGTCGCGTACTACGACAACGAGATGCAGCGGCTGGCGAAAGCGATGGAGTCTCAGGACCGGCAGATCGGGACGCCGAAGGCCGTCGGCCGGATCGAGAAGGAATTGAACCGGGCGCTTTTGGCGCACCTGTATCCCGACGTGATTCTTGGGGCGCCGAAGGGGGAGGGGGGGCTGTTGGCCGGCGGCGAGGCCGACCCTTTTGCCGTCGAGATCCTCCAGCAGGGCTGGCACGGGAAGCGCCTTCTGGGCCTGACCGGCCTGCCGTGGGAGACCTGGGGGCCGACGCTTAAGTTGTGGTGCGGCGTGGCGATCCTGATGGCCCTGGCAACTCTCTGCCTGGCGTTGGTCGTCCATCCCCAGTGGTCGAAACGGGAATTGCTCGCGTACCCGATCGCGCGGTTCGTCGAAGAAGTGACGGCGCCGGCGCCGAACAGCCAGACCCCGGCCGTCCTGACCTCGAAGTTGTTCTGGTACGGTTTTGCGGCCCTGCTGATCCTGCACCTGATCAACGGGCTGAACGCATGGGATGCGGAGCGATTCTTCATCAAGATTCCGAGGGGCTTCGATTTCTCGGCGCTGAGGACCCTGTTCCCGATGGCGTCCAGGGTGGATGCATCCTGGGGTCTGTGGTGGCCGCCGATCTACCTGTCCGTCGTGGCGTTCGCGTTTTTCCTGAACACGGACGTGTCGCTGAGCATTGGGCTTTCGAACCTGGCGTGGGTGGTGTTCGGGTCGTTTCTCATCAGCGCGGGGCTGACGGCGCAGTCGGCCTACTTTGGGGCGGAGAACTTCAACCTCCTGCTGTTCGGCGCGTATCTGGGGATGGCGATCGTCCTGCTGTATGTCGGGCGGCGGTACTACCTGAACGTGGCGGCCAGCGCCGTTGGCCTGCCGCGGAAGGCCGACACGCCCGCCTATGCCACCTGGGCGGCGCGGGGGCTCGTGGTCTGCCTGGGGCTGGCCGTCTTTCTGCTGGTCCGCGGAGGGCTGGACTGGTTCCTGGCCCTCGTCCTGGTGCTCCTGGTGTTGCTGACGGTGCTCGTTATTACGCGCATCAACGCCGAGACGGGGGCGCCCTTCCTCCAGGCGTACTGGCTGCCGGCGCCGATAATCGCCGCCGTGCTGGGTGCGCGGGCCGTCAGTCCGCAAGGCTACATCATGCTCGCCATCGCCACCGTCATCCTCGTGGGCGACCCGCGCGAGACGTTGATGCCGTACCTCGCCAACGCCCTGCGCATAGGCGAGAACACCGCCAAGGCTTCCCCGGCGCGCGTGGGGCGATGGCTCCTGGTCATGGTGATCGTCGGCTTCGCCGTTGCCCTCGTCGTGACGCTCCTGTTCCAATACAACCTCGGCTTCAATTACCGCGACGGCTGGACCACCAGGTCGTTACCGGAACAGGTGTTCAATGCCATCACGGCCCACGTCTCGAAACTGGCAGCGCATGGCCAGGTCGAGGAAGCGACCGTCACGGGCGGCCTGGAGGCCCTGAAGCACATCAACCCGGAGCCGGCGACCTTGGTGTGGATCGGCGTCGGGCTGGCGCTGGTGGTCCTGTTTTCGGTGGCGCGCCTGCGCATCTCCTGGTGGTTCATCCACCCCGTGCTGTTCCTTGTCTGGGGGACGTATCCAATGGGCCAGATGTCCGCGTCGTTCTTCATCGGGTGGGCTATCAAGGCCGTCACCGTCAAACTGGGCGGTGCCAAGGGATACCAAAACGTCAAGCCGTTCATGGTCGGTGTGATTGCGGGCGAAGTGCTGGCGGCACTGGGTTGGCTTGTCGCGGGGAGCGCGTACTACTGGCTCACGGGCAAGGTCCCGCCGAGCTATGGCATCCTGCCGGGGTAGGGTCGAGTCCGGCCGCGGGAGCAGTGATGGACAGGCTTCAGCACATTGCGTGGTTGGGGATGCGGCTGGCGGTGCCGACCGACTGGGTGATCGTGCGCCATGCCGTCCGTCCCGAAAAGGGGCGCCTCGTTCTGGTGGATCGGCGGCGCCAGCGCCTGCAACTGTCGTGGGTCCGGACGCCCACGGCGCCGGACCTGGAGCAGGCGATGGCGGATTACCGGTCGCGCGACGTGGAGGAGAATCCGGACCGGACGTTTTCCCCCCTGGCGAGTGTCGGGCGATGGCGCGGGTTCCGCCGCCACGAGGAACAGGCGGTCTTGACGCGCGCCGGCCAGTTCGACCCGCGCTTGCGGCGATGGATGGAAGTGGTTGTGGAGTGGCCGGACGGCCTGGAGGCGATCCTGGAGGAGAAAGTCCTGAGGGGAAGCGGCGCTGCCGAGCCGGACGAGCATTCGGCCGAGTGGCGCGCGTTCGGCCTGGATGTCCGGACGCCGCCCACCTGGGTCCTCCAGGAGGCCACCGTGAAGCCGGCCGACGTGCGGCTCGCGTTCCGCGACGGTCGGCGCGACGCTACGGTTCGGCGCCTCGGCGCCCCCGACGCCTGGTATGACGGTGACCTGGAGGAGTTCCTGCATAAGCAGGTGGTCGGCGCGAAGGTTCGGGCGTCGGCGCGTGAGCACAACGGCCACGCGGCCTGCCTCGGCGAGAGCCGCCTCGCGCGCTCGCGCCTGGGCGAGTGGCTGGGGATGGGGAGGCCGCGACTGGACCTGGTGTGGCTGTGCCCGGCGGCGCATGCGGTGTTCCAGGTGACGACGCGGGCGCGCGGCCCTGCCGTGCCGCCCGAACAGTTTGTCGTCCGGTGCTGCGGCCAGGGCGGAGGCAAGCGGTGAGCAAGCAATCGGCCCTCACTAGGAGCGACCTGTTGGACGCCGTTCCCGTCCGCAACGAGAAGGTCAGCGTGGAGAAAGGAAGCGGGGGCGGCTTGGTGCTCGGCGTGCCGCTGCGCGAGCGGTGGTACATGAAGCCGCCGATTGGCTGGGTGATGCCGTTCAGCCGCCGGCGCCGCGTGGCACTCGACCGTCTGGGCATGGCCGTGTGGGAAACCTGCGATGGACGGCGCACCGTCGAAGAGGTGGTCGAGGCGTTCGCGGCCCGGCACCACCTGACATTCCACGAAGCGCGCGTGAGCGTGGAGCAGTTCCTGAGAGAACTCGTGCGGCGGGGTCTGGTGGTTCTTACCAGCCGGTCGCGCGAAGGGGATGAGCCTTGAAGCCGATCCTCGTCCAGAACCAGGTCCGCATCGGCGTGGCAAGATGCTTTGCGCTGTCCGTCGCAGGAATGGCGTACCGGATGTTCCGGTCGGCGGTGACGGTCTCGATCCTGGCGTTGGCGGTGGCGTTCTTGGCCCACGTTCTGATCTATGGCCTCATTGACCACCGGACGCGTCTCGCGGCGTATGGGGACCTGAAGAACTACTGGCTCCTGGGCGAATGGGTTCAGCGCCTCACCGTGCCGGACTCCGAGGAAGCGGTTTTCGAGGCCTTGGCGAAGGACGAGCCTGCGCGCCTGGCAGAGTATCAGACCTGGAGCGGCGCCGGCGAGGAGGAGTTGCAGCAGGCCCGCCGGTCCGCTCGCCGCCTCGTTGTGTTCCAGCAATACCTGGCCGGTCTGTCCCTCGCCGCCCGGACCATCCTTGTCGCGGACCTGGATGTGCAGGGTGTGGTGCGGCAACTGAACGACCCGCAGCGGCTGGAGACATTCCTGCGGCACGTGGGGGAACTGAAACTGCAGGTGCCGCTGGGCGACGCCGAGGCTTTGCGCCGTCTGGCCGGTGAGGAGTACCCGGTGCTCGCGGCGCTGGCGAGGCGGATTCGGGAGGGGCAGACGGCGGCAATCCGCCGGGTCCAGGAGGTCTTCCCGGGCCGGTCGCCCCGGGCCCTGTTGGCGGCCATGCCGACCGGTTTAACCGAAGTCCTTGCCGAGGAGGGGTTCCAGCCGCCCACCGAGAAACTCCCTGTGCTTGCCGACTTGGCCCGGAAAGCTGAGGACCTTGCGAAGGTCAACCAGGCGCTGGCCCTTCCGGAGATGGTGACGGCGACGGCGAGGCAGATGAACGTGCCGCGCACCGATGTCACCCCGGCGCGGGTGATGGCGTGGTTGGATTCACAGGAGCGGGCCGAGTGGCTCGTCGGCGCGCTGGCAGAGCACACAGGCGGCGTCCCCATGGAGGCCCCGGCGCTGCTGGCGCTGGCCGAGTCGCTCCAGCGGCAGGAAGAGTTGCGTGCGGCCGTGGGAGACGAGCCTCCCACGGAGGCGCAGGGTCTTTTTGCGGTTCCGGGGTGGATGCGGTGGTTGATTCTGTTGTCGTTCCTGGTGTGTACCGTCGGGGTGGCGAACGCGATGTTCATGTCGGTCACGGAACGGTTCACCGAGATCGCCACGATGAAGTGCTTGGGGGCGATGGACGGGTTCATCCGCCTGCTGTTCGTGTTCGAATCGGGCCTGCAGGGACTGGTGGGGGCGATTGCCGGAATCCTTATCGGTCTTGCACTGGCGCTGGTGCGGGGCCTGGTGCTCTATGGCCGGCTGATGACCGTGCCGGTCCAGGAGATCCTGGTCGGTGCCGGCGCGTGTCTGGGGGCGGGGCTGGTGCTGGCGGTGCTTGCGGCTGTGGGTCCGGCGTGGGCGGCAGCGCGCCTGGCGCCGATGGAGGCGATGCGAATCGAGTAGCGATGGCCAAAACGAAGCCGACAACGAGCGACGCCGAAAAGCCCGTGATTATCCGGACGCTGGGACTTGTCAAAAGTTACCAGATGGGCGAGAAGACGACCTACGCGCTGGGCGGTGTGGCGATAACCATTTGCCGTGGGGAGTTCATCGCGGTGCTCGGGCCGAGCGGATCGGGCAAGACGACCCTGTTCAATATGATTGGGGCACTTGATTCGCCCACCCAGGGACGCGTCCTCATTGACGAAGTGGATGTCGCCCAACTCAGCGCCGAGGAACTGGCGTTCCTCCGCTGCCGCAAGATCGGCTACATCTTCCAGAGTTACAACCTCATTCGATACATGACGGCGTTGGAGAACGTGACCGTGCCGATGGCCTTCGCCGGCGTGCCCACGGAGGAGGCGCGGCGTCGGGGAATGGGCCTGCTGCGCCTCGTGGGTCTGGAAGACCGATGGTCCCATCGGCCAAAGGAAATGTCGGGCGGCCAGCAGCAGCGGGTCGCCATCGCGCGATCCCTCTCGAACCAGCCGAAGATCCTCCTCTGCGACGAGCCTACCGCCAACCTCGACCTGAAAACGGGCGAGGAGATTCTCGGCATCCTCCGCCGCATCAACGAGGAACAGAATGTCACCATCATCTGCGCGACCCACGACCACCGCTTGCTGGATGTCTGTGACCGCATGATGTGGATCCGCGACGGACGCATCGAACGCGTCCAGCGCCGCGAGGACGTCACGGTGCGGGTCGGCCGAATCGGAGGGCGAGCATGAGTCCGACGGTCAAAGCCCTGCTGGTCGGATGGCTGGCCGCCGGCCTTCTGGGGCCTCCCATCCAGTCCGCTCCCGCCGCGCCGCGCGACGACGCCCTGGCCCAGGCTTTCCTGGCCGATTGCGAGGCGCTGCTCCGGACGCCCCATCGCCTGGCAGGCACGCCGGAGGGGAGGCAGGCGACCGAGTACATTCGCCGCCGCCTCGAAGAAATGGGCATTGAGGACATCTATGCCCTGGACCTGCCCGTCTGGCAGACCCGCGTCGAGCGTTGCGAGTTGCGCCTCGGCGGGAAAACCGTCTCGCTGCTGCCGGCTCGGCCGGACCTTATCGTCCCGCCGGTCACGCCGGATGAGGGTCTGACCGGGCCGTTCATCTACGCGGGTCACGGCCGGTTGGAGGATTACCGAGATCGCTCGCCGGAAGGGGCGGTCGTCGCCCTGGAGTATGACTGTGCGGACGGCTGGGAAGAGGCCTTCCGGCTAGGCGCCAAGGCCGTCATTTTCCTCGGCGACCGGGAAGCCACGTCCATCAAGCCCAAACACGTGACGGTGCCGGCTAATCTGGTCCGGCTGTATGCCCCGGCCGAGGCCCAGCAGCAGGTGGACCTGCGGCGCGATTGGCCCGAGGCGACCGTGGTCAGCCACATCGTATGGAAGCGCCTGATGGGGACCAATCTCTTTGCTTTCCTGCCGGGCACGAACCCCGTGTTTAATTCGGAGCACCGGAAACCGGAGATGGTCGTCCTGGCGGCGCATTGCGATACGTTCGGCGCTGTGCCGGACGCATCGCCCGGGGCACGAGGCGCCGCGAACGTGGCGGCGCTGCTGGAGGCGGCGGCGCATTTCCAGCGACACCGGCCGCGACGCGATATCCTTTTGGCTTTTCTGGACAATCAGGCCCGGTCTCTGGAGGGCGCGCGTGAATTCTACACGACCCTGATGATAGACGGTGATTTGGCCGAGGGCCTCGCCGACGAACACAACCAGGAGTTCGCCTTTGTGCGGGCGGTGATGGAGATGCTCGGGCGGGAACCGACCGCGTGGGAGTCCGAGGCCGCCCTGCGCGACGCCGCCATCAAGATCCTTACCGCCCAGTCGGATTACGCGTGGGCCGATCTGAAGGTGCAGTTGATGTCGGTTACTCGTCAATTGCACGAGATGCGTCAGGCGGGTGAGCCGGACCAGCCGGCTGTCGGACGGCGCAAAGCACTCCAGGAACAGAGGACGGTCCTCACAGACGGCATTGCCGAGTGGGATGTCGCTCGCCGACTCCTGCACAATCGCCAGGTGGAGGCAATGTGGACGCGGCAGGAAAAGGACAACGGCGAGCCGGAAGCGGAAGCGGTCTGGCGGAAACGGCAGGCGCTGTACGTCCGGATGCGCGATGCGTGCCTGGCGCAGTTGGGGCGGCGATTGCAGGAGTTGGACGACCTGATCCGGCAGGACGAGCAGCGCCGGAATCTGCGTCGCCGTCTCGGCGAGCGCTGGACGGCCCTGCATGTGGACTTCAACCTCTCCGGCGGCGGGCCGACGTGGGGAGTCGTCGTCAGCGATGCGCTGCTGGATTTCAAGCAGGGCGCGAATACCGACTCGCCCGGCGCGTACGTCCGCGTGCTGGCCGCCCTGCGCGAGGCGGCCGCCCGGACGCCCTCCCTGGCCGCGCTCGATGCCGAGACGCTTGGCGACCCCAGCCAAAGCACGCGATTCGGCGCGGGCACCTATGTCTCGGACGGCCGAGCGGCCGGCGTATACGGCATCTACAATGTCACGGTGATGACGGGGAACGATTCGCGTCCGCGCGACGGCCATCCCGCCGACACGCTGGACCACCTGGACTGGCGCGCCCTGCGGGGCCAGGCGGCCGAAGCGGCGCGCCTTGTGCAGGTCGCCGCCGACCTCGACGGCCTTTCCCTGCCGCGCGTTTTCAGCGATCTCTCGCTTAACAGGTTTTCTCGCTGGGATGCCGGCAAGCGGACGGCGAGTGGAAACTTTGCAGGACTCCAGGTGACGGGCAGCCTGCGGGAGGATCGCCCGGCCGCCGGGGCCATCCTGGCTTTCTGGCCTTACGGTGGGGACTCCGCTGGCCGGCCGTGGTGGAATGCGTTCACGCAGTCGGCAGCGTTCGATTTCTTCGATCCGTTCGTTCTGGAGGCGGTGGACGCGAATGGGCGGTTCCGCTGGTTCGGCGTCCACAAGAATCAGTTCGAAGCATATTTTCTGCTGGCAGCGGTGTTCGATGCCCGTGGCCGCGTCGTCGCCATCACCAACCAGGAGAAACTGGTGCCGTCGGGGGCCGGTACCGCCCGGGTGGACCTGTTCCCGACGGGCGGCTATGTGGTCGGAAGAGCGATGGCCGGAGATTGGAGCAAGGGGAATGTTCAGGTGCTCCACGCGTCGGCGAACGCCCCGTTCCGGGACACGCAGCGGCTCACGGGGCAGGAACAGAACTTTGCCTTTTTCTACATCCACAAATATCATCCGGCCACCAGGGTGAAGGTGTTCCATCCGACGGCGTTGGCGTTTCTCGGTCGGCCGCTTCAGACGCCGACCGGCGAGGGGTATCCGTTCGGCCGGTTTCTGACGCCGCCTCCCGCCGACCCCGATTCGGCGACGGACCTGTGGCAACTCAACGAGACGCGCCTGGGCGTGCTGCGGACGCGCGGCATCGTGGCGGGCGATCTGGAGATTTTGCACAGCCGGGCGAGGCTTTTTCTCGATCAGGTCGCCGAGGCCGGGTCGCTGGCCGAACGACAGGCGACTCTCGGCCAGAGCGAATCGCTCTCGCGCCGCATCTATGCCCCGCTCCGCGACAATATGAACGATCTGGTGAAGGCCATCGTCATGCTGCTCCTGCTGGCCATTCCCTTTGCGTTCGTGATGGAGCGGCTGGTCTTGTGTGCGACTAACATCTACATGCGCCTTGCAGGATTCGCGGCCATCTTCATGGTGATGTTCGGCATCCTGTATTGGACCCACCCCGGGTTCCAGATTGCTGCCACGCCGATCATTATCTTTCTGGCGTTTCTCATCATTCTCCTGTCGTCGCTGGTGATTTTTATTGTGACGCGGAAGTTCCAGACCGAACTGCGTGCGATGCAGGGGCAGTCCAGTGCCCGCCACGAGGTGCAACTGTCGCGGCTGAGCACGCTCATCGCGGCGGTCAACATGGGGATTTCGACGATGCGGCGGCGACCGGTGCGCACGATCCTGACGGCCGTCACCGTCGTCATGCTTACGTTCACCATTTTGTGTTTTGCGTCGCTGACAAGTGAGGTGGGTGTGCAGCGCCTGGTCGAGCGGCCTCCCGGCGACGATGCTGCCGG
Organism: Phycisphaerae bacterium; assembly: GCA_035530455.1. Lineage (GTDB taxonomy): Bacteria > Planctomycetota > Phycisphaerae > FEN-1346 > FEN-1346 > JAPLMM01. Next base: position 10,118 of record DATKUU010000506.1, read on the forward strand.
CGTGTTCCTCCGCCGCCTTGACTACAAGGCGATGAATACGGACGTTCTGGCGCTGCTCCACGGGCGGGAAGGGCGGGGGGGGCTGGTGGCCGGCCACTGGTGGCTGGTCCGCCAGCGCGATGACGACGTGCCCTTCGGCGTGGGCGAGGTGGTCACCGGACGCAGCCTCTGGCTTGACGGGATCATGGGCATCCAGCCCGAGGAACTCGAGCATTGGCCGCGACTCGCCGAGATCTTCGAGGGCGAGGACACCGACCCAAAGGTCAAGGCGCTCGGGAGCGATGGCGTGTATCTGCCTCGCGTCCTTCGCGACAAACTCGCCCTTGCGCCGGGCGACGAGATTTTCTTCTGTGGCACCCGCTGCCGGTTCGCCGGCACGTTTGACGACCGTCGGCTCCAGCGCCTCAACCACCTGGACGGCCGATCGGTTCTCCCCGTGGACTTCCGCGATCCCTCCTCCGTCATCAAGGAGGAGCAACTGGAGACCGCCTCGGAAGACGTTCTGGCGCGGGATTTTCGGCGATTGAACCCGAACCAGGTGGCGATCGCGTCGGCGGATCTCGTCCGGCGGCTGGGCGGGGCGCCCCACGTGATCATTGTGTACGCCGGCGAGAAAGTGGACCCCGGCGAGATCGGCCCCCGCATCGCCGAGCAGGTGTCTATGCCCGTTTGGGCCAACGCGACCGAGGGTGTCCAGCGCCTCCTCTTCACGCAACTGACGGAGGTCAGCGGCGGACTGGCCCTGGTGGTGCCCGTCCTGCTCGGCGGGATGATTATCTTTGGGACGATGCTCGGCAGCATCGCCGACCGCGAACGCGAAATCTACTCCTTTAGCGCCCTCGGCCTCGGGCCGGTGGATGTCGGGTTCCTCTTCTTTGCCGAGGCGGCCGTCTATGCCGTCGTGGGAGGCATGGTGGGGCAACTGCTGGCCCAAGGCTTGGCCATGGGCGCCCTGCGCCTGGCCGAGGCCGGCTACATCCAGCCCACCTCCATCAACTTCTCCTCGACCAACGCCTTGTTTGCCATCGGAGTGGTCATGGTGACGGTGCTGGTTTCGGCCGTCTATCCGGCCGTACGCGCCTCCCGCAGTGCCAACCCGGGCCTGGCGCGCTCCTGGCGGATGCCGTCGCCCGAGGGCGATGTCCTGGCCATGACGTTCCCGTTCACCGTCTCGGCGTATGACATTACGGGGGTCGTCAGTTTCCTAGCCGAGCATTTCCGCCAGCATAACGACGCGGGGCTGGGGGTGTTTGCGGCCCGGGACGTGCGGGTCGAACGCGCCGGCAAGGATGGGCGCTTGCGGCTGTCGGCCCATCTGGCGCTGGCCCCCTTTGACCTGGGTGTGACGCAGACGTTCGAACTGGCGGCCGTCGCGTCGGAGATTCCGGGCGTGGATGAGGTCGTTATTCGCGCCGAACGCCAGAGCGGGGCCGTCTCCGACTGGAAACGGGGGAACCGCGTTTTTCTGCACGACTTGCGGCGGCAGTTCCTGCTGTGGCGAACGCTGACCCCTGAAGCCGTCGAGTCGTATCGCATGGAAACGCTCGCCGCCTTCGGCAAGGCCGGGCCGCCGGAAGGGGAATCCGCGTGACCCAGGACGATTACGCCAAGCGGGTCGAAAAACTGGCGCGC
>DATKUU010000507.1:0-7955 GCA_035530455.1 Phycisphaerae bacterium
ATCGAACACCTGGCTAGTCTTTCTTTTGTGGAAAAAACACGAGGAGGGCCGATAAATGGGAAAATGCAGGAAGCAGCGTAAACCGCCCCTGGCCCCCTCCAAAAAGGGTTCTGTGGGGGACATGAAAAAGGCTCCCCGGGCTCCTGTGAAGCCGCCGTTCCGGTTGGAGATGGTGCGGGCGGGGGACCTGAAGGACAACCCCTCGAACTGGCGGCGGCATCCGGCGGGCCAGGTGTCGGCCCTTCGGAATCTCATCCACGACCCGGCCGTCGGATGGGCGGGGGCGTTCCTGTTCAACGAACGGACAGGGCACCTGATAGACGGGCACGCGCGGAAACAGATCGTCGGGCCGGAGGAGTTCGTGCCGGTGCTCGTGGGTTCGTGGTCGCCCGAGGCGGAGAAGAAGATACTCGTGACGTTGGACACCTCGTCGCGGATGGCCGAGGCGGACGCGGATGCGCTCCAGGCACTTCTGGAGGATGTGGACCTGGGCGGTGAGGACCTGACAGATCTGGCGGAGGCGCTGGACGAACTCACACAGGAGATCGGATTGGAGGCCATTCTTGCCGACGGGCGGTTGCCGCCCGAACTGAAGTTCCTTGTCAAGCCGCCCGCCCAAACGTGGGTGCTGATTGGAATACCGACCTTGCAGTTTTACGAGGTCAACGACTTGGTCGAGCGGCTTTCCGCCGTCCAGGGAGCAACATTGATGGAATACCTGAAAGCGCGCGGAACGCCTTACGTCGAGGTGGACGAGGCCAGGCGGGCGCTTTTTGCGGGCCGCCTTCAGCCTTTCGATGCCGTCACCTACTCCGAGACGGGGGACAATTTCCTCGTGACCTGTCGCGGGTTCGGCGAGGAGGATGGGGCGTGGGGCCGGACGATGAAGGCCTGGGAAGAAACGTTCGGCGCGGGATTCGTGGCGGTTCGGGCGGTGTGCGACAAGGACGGGCAGGTGCGCTTTTTCGACCTGTCCGGCGGAGAGCGTGAAATAGTCGCATGAGGGATCCGCCGGAGGCCGGCGGAAATCAGGAGAAAACCTTTGGGAAAGAACGAAGGAAAAACGATCGTTGAATGGTTGATGAGCAGCGAGTTGCCCCCGAAGCACCGAGCCCATTTGGTGCGGCTGGCAAATTGCGCGCCGGACCTGTTGGCGGCGCTGAAGGAAATGGTTGAGCAGTATGGCGCCATGGTTGATGGCGGCGTCGAGGAACCGGCCCGTTTGGCTGTTGAGCACGCCAAGACCGAAATCGCCAAGGCCGAAAGGTAATCTTCATCAGCCTCCGGGCGGCCGGCAATCGACCGCCCGTCCTTATGCTGAAGGAGCGCGGATGGCGCGGAAGAAACCTGACAAGCGGTTGCGCGAACAGGTGGCCGCCCTGGTGGCCGCCGCGGCGGCGGGGCGGCCGGACATGGCCTGGCTCGACCAGGCCATCCGAAAGGCAGGATACGCCGGCGCAGCGTCCAGAGTCGGAGGCGCCCGCGAAACCGGAACGGTGACGGCGGCGGCGGGATCGGACGCGGAACGGGTGATGCTCTGGATGGTGGGCGGCGTCTCCGGAGCCGATCTTGAAAGGATGTGTGTTTCCAAACTCGGCACTGATCCGGCCAAAGCGAAGAAGATAGTGGCGGAGGCCCGAAAGCGGATCACGATCGCGGCGGATTTCGCCCGCGACGAGGAATTGGGAGCGGCGGTCTTGCGTCTGAGGGACATCTATGCGAAAAGCATGACAGGGGCCGAGGCGGACCCGAGGACGGCCCTCCAGGCCCAACGGGAACTCAACCGGCTCATGGGCCTCTATGCGGCCGGCGAATCGGCTGATGGGGGGCCCCCTGACGACGAGGACGATGTCCGCCGGCGGCTGGACCTGATCGCCTCCTACCTCTTGCCGCTGAAGTTGGCGGATGAAAGGTATCCGGTGGAGGAGCACGCGCGAGTTGCCAGTGAAATCATCCGCACCCACGCTCTCAAAGACCGCGTATGATCGGCAGCGTGCCCGGGCGAAGGCCCGGAGCGCCGCGATCACCCTGGTCGGCCAGGACATTTCGCCCATGCCGCCGATCAAAGACCGCGCGCGCCGCGCGCGGGCCTGCAGAGATTTCCGATTCTTTTGCGAGGCGTATTTTCCCCAGGTTTTTTGTCTGCCGTGGTGTCAGGACCATTTGAGGGTCATCGCCAAGATCGAGCGAGTCGTCCTTCTTCGCGAGACGCTGGCTGTCGCCATGCCGCGCGGGAGCGGTAAGACTTCCCTTTGCATGGCGGCCGTGTTGTGGGCGATCCTTTCGGGGCACCACCCTTACGTTCTGCTCGTAGCCGCCACGGACAAGATGGCCCAGAAACTTCTCGACGGCCTGAAAAACCACCTGTCGGGAAACGACGGATTGTTAGAGGACTTCCCCGAGGCGGTCTATCCGATCCGAATACTGGAAGGTGAATCGCGCAAATGTACCGGCCAAAGATACTACGGCGTGCCGACCCGGATCGAGTGGCTGAACGATCTGCTGGTCTTTCCGACGATACCGGAAAGCCGGTCGGCGGGGGCGGTGATCTGCGTGACCGGTTTGACGGGCCACATTCGCGGCGCTCTCCACACGCGGAGCGACGGGACGCAGATTCGGCCGTCACTGGTAATCTGCGACGACCCGCAGACGGACGAATCCGCCCGCAGTCCGATCCAGACCGCGCAGCGCCTGGCGATCATCCGGCGGGCGATTCTCGGCCTGGCCGGACCGGCCAGCGGGATAGGGGTCATTGTCCCGTGCACCGTGATCTGCGCGGAGGACTTGGCCGATTCACTCCTCGACCGGGAGAAACACCCGGAATGGCGCGGCGAGCGGACGAAGATGATCTATGCGTTTCCGGCGAACAAGAAACTCTGGACCGAGTATGCCCGGCTCCGGGCGGAGTCGCTCCGCGCGAAGGAAGACATCAGCGAGGCGACGGCGTTCTACGAGAAACACCGGGCAGGGATGGACAAGGGAGCGATCGTGGCGTGGCCCGAGCGGTTCGAGCCCTACGAGGTGTCGGGGATTCAGTGTGCCATGAACTTGAAGATCCAGGACGAGGCGGCGTTCATGAGCGAATACCAAAATCAACCGATCGAGGAGCATGGAGCGGCGGGCGTTCTCTCGGCGAGCGACGTGGCGGCCAGGTTCTCGGGCCGGCCGCGGGGAGAAGTGCCGTTGGAGTGCCGCGCCGTGACGGCATTCATCGACGTTCACGCCAACGTCCTCTTCTGGATCGTATGCGCCTGGGCCGATGGGTTCAAGGGTTACGTCGTCGATTACGGGACCTGGCCGCCGCAGAAACGGAGTTGGTTCACCCAGGAGACGGCGCCGAGGACCCTGGGACGGACTTATCGCGGGGCCGGCGTGGACGGGGCGATCCAGGCCGGGCTGGAATCGCTTGTCGGGACGATGCTGGCCCGGGAGTGGCGCAAGACGGGGAAGGGAGGGGGCGTCCTTCGGATCGAAAGGTGCCTGGTGGACTCGGGGTGGAAGCCGGGGATCGCGGCCGCCGTCAAACACAAGGCCGGCGGGGCGACGATGGTCCTCTCGAAGGGCGTCGGCATCCGGGCCGGCTCTCGGCCGATGACGAGTTACCGCCGGAAGTCCGGAGAGGTTCACGGTCACAACTGGTACATGCCGAACGTCGCGGGATCGAAGGAGTTCCCCTACGTGGCTTACGATACGAACTGGTGGAAGTCGTTCGTCCACAAGAGGCTGGGCGTGGCGCCGGGCGACCCGGACTCGCTCACGCTCTTTGGAAAGAGCGCCGAGGAGCACGCCCTTTTCTCCGAGCATATCGCGGGGAGTGAATACTGGAACCTGACGACCGGCCACGGCCGGGAGGTTCAGGAGTGGCACGCGCGCCCGGGGAAGCCGGACAACCATTTTTTGGATTGTTTGGTGGGTTGTGCCGTCGCGGCCTCGACGTGCGGGATCGTGTCGGCCGACGCGGGTGCAAGGCCGGCGACACGGCCGCAGCGCCGAAAATCAAGGGTGACGTATCTCTAGGTGAGATCGCCAAGGGCGATCAAAGGAGGGTGTCATGTCAGCAAAGGTTAAGGTCGGACGGCCGCGTGGCGCGAAGACGAAGATTCTGCCCGTGGTCGTGATGAGCCGGGGCCGGTGCCCGAAGTGCGGAGGGACCGAACGGACGGTGGTAAAGGGTCATTCGCCGCGCGAGATGGCCCATGCTGGCGCCGATCCCGGCGGTCAGACTTATACACACATCGTCTGGAGGCATTGTTCGTGCGATGCTTGCGGGCAGAGGTACGTCGAGAAGATTTACGAAAACCGCCCCGGAAAATAAACTAATTCTGTTAGTTTCGTTTTCGGAATGCTGTTGACGCGCCGGTTCGCCGTCGCCAGAATACGAGTGTCAACTGAATAGTGCCAAGGAGAGGCCCCCGGCCGGGGCTGCTTCATGGCGAGCAAGGCCGCTGGACTGTGATCACCAGCCCGGCGGCCTTTCTCTTTGGCCTGCGGTCAAGCCATGGCTCGCCGCGGCGAGCCAGGGGAGATAATATATGGCGTCGTTCGCCGAAACCATGCTGCACAAATACGAGACGCTGTTGGAATCCTCAGCGGGCCTGGACGTGGTGAACATCGACGGGCAGAGCGTGTCGTTCGCCGACCTGGAAGCGAAGCGGAAGCATTGGCAGCGGGAAGTGGCGCGTGAGACCGGCGCCAAACCCGCTGCCTCGACCATAGACCTATCGAGGACGTTCTGATGCCGGCCGTGGCCGACAAACGCCGCGTGGTGCTCGGGCCCGACGGGAGGCCCCTGACGCGCATGGACTACGATGCCGTCGAGGCCGGCAAGCGCCGGACGGTGCCGTTATCGAGCCTCAAGAGCGAGGACGAACATCTTCCGCCGGAGAAGCGGCGGATGATGGTTTCGACGGCGAGGGACCTCCAGCGGAACTTCGTACTCGCCGCCTGGGCGATCCGCAAGCACCTCGATTACGTATCCACCTTTTCCTTCCAGGCGAAAACCGGCGTGCCGGAGTTCGACGATTCCCTCGAGGCCCTGATCCGGTGGTGGTCGCGGGCCAAAAATATCGACGCCGCCGCGCGGCATCCGCTTCGGCGCATGATTCGGATGGCCGAAGAGCGCCGGACGGTGGATGGGGACGTCTTCCTGATGAAACTGGCGGACGGCCGGATTCAGGCCGTCGAGGGCGACCGCGTAAAAAATCCGCTCATCGGGTTGCCGGCCAGCATCGATCTGAAGCGCCTCGTCCAGGGGGTCCTTACGGACGAGGCGGGGGCGGCGGTCGCCTACGCCGTCAATCGCCGCGGGTCGATCGGCATGATGGAGTTCGAGCGGTTCGTGCCGGCCGAGAACATGATTCACCACGCCTATTGGGGCCGGTTCGACCAGATCCGCGGGATTTCTCCCCTGGCGCCGGCGATCAACACCTACCGGGACATGTATGAAGGCATGGACTATGCTCTGGCGAAACTCAAGGTCGCGCAGTTGTTCGGGTTGGTGTTCTACCGCGAGAACGCTGAGGCGGTCGGCATCACGACGGAGTCGGCCGAATCGACCGACGATTCGCCGAAATACGACGTGGATCTCGGCAAGGGTCCGGTGAAGTTGGAACTGGAGCCGGGGGATCGGGCCGAGTGGCTGGAATCGAAGACGCCGGCCGGCGAGACCATCGCCTATTTGGACAAGGTCCTCGGCATGGCCCTGAAGGCGCTCGATCTGCCGTACTCGTTCAACGACGAATCTTTCACGAACTTCTTCGGGTCGCGGGCGGCCCTGAATCACTATCTCCAGTCGGCCTACTCCAAGCGGGCCGACAACCAGGACGTGCTCGACCACCTGACGATGTGGCGGGTGCGGATGTGGATCGACGATGGTGTCTTGACAGTGCCGTCGAAGGCCCGCCTGGCCTGGGATTGGATCCCGAAGGGTCTGCCGTGGTGGAATCCGGCCCAGGAAGTCAACGCCGACGTGCAGTCGATCGCGGCCGGCCTGAACTCCAGGACGCGGGTCTGCCGGGAACGCGGCGAGGACGTTTACGAGATCATCGACGAGATCGCCGAGGAGAACGCCTACCTGACGGAGAAGGGCCTGCCGGTGAATGTCGCGCCGGCCAACGTCCAGATCGTGGAGATCGGAGGAGAAAAATGATCGCCATCGCCTCATCATCCTCAACCTCGGGGAAGGCGCCGCTGGCCGCCGCCGAATGGCCTTCCTGGGCGCATATCGAGGGGCAGGTCCTCACACTCGATTTCTACGAGGCTATCGGGGAATGGTTCGGAGGCATCGGGGCCCGGGAAGTCGTCCGCGTCCTTCGCGAGGCGAAGGATGTCACCCGGATCGTCGTCCATTTGAACTGTGCCGGGGGCGAGGTGTTTGACGGCGTCGCCATTTACAATGCCCTGGCGGGGCACGGCGCCCGCGTTGAAGTCGAGATCGATGGCATGGCTCTTTCCATCGCTTCCGTGATTGCAATGGCCGGTGACATCATCCGCATCGCCGAGAACGCCATAATGATGATTCACGATCCCTGGCAGATCGTCTCAGGGACGGCCGATGAGATCCGCGAATACGCCGACCAGTTGGACCGGATCAAAAATATGATCGTCGCGACTTATGCCGCCCGGACGGGGCTGGAGGAATCAGAGATCGCGGCCATGATGAAGGCCGAAACATGGATGGATGCCCAGGAGGCCCTGGAGAAGGGTTTCGCGACCGAAATCGTCGAGGCGAAGCGCGTCGCCGCCTGCGCCGCCGATCCGCGATGGTTCCACAACATGCCGGTCGCCCTGGCGGACCGGCTTCGATTTATCACGGCGGAAATCCGCCCCAAAACCGCAAAGGAGAAACTTATGGCAGGCAAAAAGTCTGACGAAGAGAAGGCCGCCGAGGAGAAGGCTGCGGCGGAGAAGGCGGCTGCGGACAAGGCCGCTGAGGACAAGGCCGCTGAGGAGAAGGCGGCTGCGGACAAGGCCGCTGAGGACAAGGCCGCCGCGGACAAGGCCGCTGAGGACAAGGCCGCTGAGGAGAAGGCGGCTGCGGACAAGGCCGCTGAGGACAAGGCCGCCGCGGACAAGGTCGCCGAGGAGAAGGCCGCCGCGGAGAAAGCCGCCGTGGAGAAAATCGCTGCGGACAAAGCCGCCGAGGCCGCGGTCCAGGCGAGGGCCGAGTGCAAGAAGTACGTCGAGGCGTTCGGCGGGAAGGGCGGCGAATGGTTCGCCGCCGGCAAGACGTTCACCGAAGCCCAGGCGCTTCAGGCCGAGGACCTCAAGGCGGAGAACGCGCGACAGGCCAAGGAGATCGAGCGGCTCGGCAAGGCGGCCAGGGCGGCGCGCGGCGAAGAGGCGCCGGTGACGTTCGTGGCGGACGGAGCGGGGACCGGTCCCGACGTGTCGGGACTGGCCGGGAAAATCGGAGAGAACGCGGCGAAGGTCGCCGGGTCGATCAAGTTTCAGAAAAAGGGCAAGTGACCGCCGGACGGGGTAAGGGCGCTCGAAGCGCCTGCCCGCAACCAGGGGTCGAACAGGAAAGGGCAACACATGACGTTTCCCACGCTGTTGGACATCGCCAAGGCGAACGGATCGGACGCCGTGGTCGGTCTCATCGATGAGGCCGCCCAGACCCATCCGGAACTGACGCTTGGCGCTGCCCGGACGATCACGGGTCTGAACTACAAGACCCTCGTCCGGACGGCCGTGCCGCGCGGAGGCTCCTTCCGCGACGCGAACGAGGGCACCGCGGCGAAGAAGGGGACGTACATCAACCGCCTGGTTGAGGCGTTCATCTTCAATCCCTGGTGGTCGTGCGACAAGGCCGTCGCCGACGCCTCCGAGGACGGCGCCCCGGCCTTCATCGCGCTTGAGGCCGGTGCGATCCTCGAGGGAGCGGTGCAGGACATCTGCGCCCAGTTTTACTACGGGCGCGGGCCGAACGGCAACGCGAAGGGGTTCCCCGGCCT